>NZ_JBSFWB010000023.1:0-158787 GCF_053592635.1 Streptomyces sp. NPDC002623
ATTTTTGGCACGCTGTTGAGTTCTCAAGGAACGGACGCTTCCTTTGTACTCACCCGAGACACTCTCAGGCTTTCCTCCGGGCAGTTTCCCTTCGGCCTTGCGTTTCCGACTCTATCAGGGTTTTTCCGGCCCTCTGACCACCATCCTGCAGGCATGCAGAAAGTGATCCAAAGATAGGATCTGACAAGTTGGATGCTGCTCGGCAAGCGTGTTTGTTCGCGTCGCTCACCCTCAAGCAGGAGTACGACTGTACACGGGGCCGCGGAGCCGCTGCAAATCGACTACGCTAGTGGTCTAGACCACGGATCGGGAGCTCTCGTGCGGAAGCGGTACTTCGTATGACATACCCTGCTGCACAGTGCGCCGTCCTGGCCAGGCAGTAACGGCCCATATACATCTCCACCCCCGGGAGGCTTCCCATGACCACCGTGACGTCCCCTCTTGCAGGACGCGCCATCGGGCTGGCAGCGGTGCCGGATCCTGTCTTCTCCGGGGCCATGGTCGGCCCGGGCACGGCGATCGACCCGGTGCGTGAGCCTTCCGAGGCCGTCGCCCCCGTGGACGGAGTCATCGTCTCCCTCCATCCGCACGCCTTCGTCGTCGTCGACGCCGAAGGCCATGGCGTGCTCACCCATCTCGGGATCGACACCGTGCAGCTGAACGGCGAGGGCTTCGAGCTCCTCGTGAACAAGGGCGACACCGTCACGCGCGGGCAGAGCATCGTGCGGTGGAACCCGCTCGCGGTCGAGGAGGCCGGCAAGTCCCCGGTGTGCCCGATCGTCGCGCTGGAGGCCACGGCCGAATCTCTCGGCGAACTCCGTGAAGAGGGCGATGTGAAGGCCGGCGACGTCCTCTTTTCCTGGCAGTAGTGCCGAGGCCGTCTAGCCGACGGCGTATCAGGACAATCACCGCGGCGGCGGGACCCGCCGCACTATCGGAGACGGGTGAGATGGAGACAACGCTGCGAGGCGTCGGTGTAAGTCACGGTGTGGCGATCGGCGAGGTTCGGCACATGGGAACGGCGGTGCTGGAACCGCCTGCCAAGCAGATACCCGCGGAGGACGCGGAGCGCGAGCAGGGGCGCGCCCGCAAAGCTGTGGAGGCCGTGGCAGCCGACCTCATGGCTCGCGGCAATCTGGCGGGGGGCGAAGCCCAGGCAGTGCTCGAAGCGCAGGCCATGATGGCTCAGGACCCTGAGTTGATGGTCGACGTGGACCGGCGTATCGCCGTCGGGAGCACGGCCGAGCGCGCCGTGTACGACGCATTCGCCGCGTACCGAGAGTTGCTGGCCGGAGCCGGCGAGTACCTCGCCGGCCGTGTGGCCGACCTCGACGATGTGCGGAATCGTATCGTCGCCCGTCTGCTCGGTGTTCCGATGCCGGGTGTCCCGGACAGTGACGAGCCCTATGTGCTGGTTGCCCGGGACCTGGCGCCCGCCGACACCGCGCTGCTGGACCCGACGCTGGTGCTCGGATTCGTGACCGAGGAGGGCGGGCCGACGAGTCACAGCGCGATCCTCGCCCGCGCGCTCGGCGTACCGGCTGTCGTGGCTATGCCGGGAGCCGGTGAGCTCGCCGAGGGAACGGTGATCGCCGTCGACGGCAGCACCGGCGACATCTTCGTCAACCCGAGCGACGAGAAGAAGGCCCAGCTGCGGGCAGCGGCCGCGGAGCGCAAGGCGGCGCTGGCCGCCTCGACCGGCCCGGGTGCCACCGCGGACGGTCACAAGGTGCCGCTGCTGGCGAACGTCGGCGGACCCGCCGATGTACCTGCGGCCGTCGAGGCCGGCGCTGAGGGCGTCGGGCTCTTCCGGACCGAGTTCCTCTTCCTCGACGACAGCAAGAACGCCCCGTCCGAGGAGAAGCAGGTCGAGGCCTACCGGCAGGTGCTCGAGGCCTTCCCCGAGGGACGAGTCGTCGTGCGGGTGCTGGACGCAGGTGCGGACAAGCCTCTGGACTTCCTGACTCCGGCTGACGAGCCCAACCCGGCACTGGGCGTGCGTGGGCTTCGGACGCTGCTGGACCACCCCGACGTCCTGCGGACCCAGTTGACGGCGCTGGCGAAGGCTGTTGAAGGGCTGCCGGTCTACCTCGAGGTGATGGCACCGATGGTGGCGGACCGCGCCGACGCGAAGGCGTTCGCGGACGCGTGCCGTGAGGCGGGCCTGCAGGCGAAGTTCGGCGCGATGGTGGAGATTCCGTCGGCCGCTCTGCGGGCTCGTTCGATCCTGCAGGAGGTGGAGTTCCTGTCGCTGGGCACGAACGACCTCGCGCAGTACACCTTCGCCGCCGACCGGCAGGTGGGTGCGGTGTCCCGGCTGCAGGATCCGTGGCAGCCCGCGCTTCTGGACCTCGTCGCCCTGTCCGCCGAGGCGGCCAAGGCCGAGGGCAAGAGCTGCGGTGTCTGTGGCGAGGCCGCTGCCGATCCGCTGCTCGCGTGTGTGCTGGCGGGTCTGGGGGTCACCTCTCTTTCCATGGGGTCGGCGTCGATTCCCTACGTGCGGGCGTCCCTGGCGAAGTACACGCTGGCGCAGTGCGAGCGTGCCGCGGCGGCTGCGCGTGCCACGGACAGTGCCGAGGAGGCGCGCAACGCCGCGCAGGCCGTGCTCTCCGGCGAGTAGTGGTCGGATCCGGTCGGCGATGAGCCGGTGAGCAGGGGCGCTCCGCCTTCGGGTGGCGCGCCCCTGCTGTGTGTGGGCGTTGCCCTTCGTTCAGTGGTGGTGGCCCGGCGGCCGTCCTTCCGGGCCGAGGTCCGGTGGGAAGCAGTAGTCCACGCCGGACTCGGGTGAGATGAGGTCGCCGGATTCGACGTCGGTGCAATAGGCGTCGAAGACCTCGCCGGCGGTCAGGGGTTCGAGGCCTTCTCCGCGCAGGCGCCACCCGTAGATCCGGTCGGGGGTGTCGGGGGCGATGGTGCGCATGACCAGGCCGCCCGGGCTCTGGGTGGCGAGTCCCAGGGCGAGGACGGTGGTGAACTCGAGTGCTTCCGCCTCGTCGAGTTGTGTGGCGCTGTCGGCCTCTTCGTCCGCGTGGAGCACGGCGACGAGCGTTTCGGGTGTGCCGGTGACGCTGCAGACGAGGTGCCGGTTGCCCGGTGATGCCGTGTCGAGGATGCGGGCGACGAGGCTCGATGCGCGTGTGAAGGCTGCGCGGCCGATGTCCTCCCCACAGGTGGCGCAGGCGCCGAGGCGGGCCAGAAGGGTGGCCGCGTACTCCCAGGTCGCCTGTCGGACGGCTTCGTCGACGAGGGCGGGCAGGAGGTCGGTCAGGGGCTGGCCCTCGTAGGGGATGGTGGGGCCGGTGGTGGCGAGTTCGGCCGTGAAGCGGGTGCGGTTGGCGGGGATGTCGGGGTCGAGGCCCTTGGTTGCGCAGTATTCGGCGTACTCCTGCGGGTCGAAGAGCGCCACGGTGGTGTGGCTGCCCTGCAGTGCGCGTGTCCTCAGGAGGTCTTCGACCTGCTGGAGGTAGGTCGGGTGATCGTCGAAGGTGAAGGTGCGGTAGCGCCGCATGGCACGGAAGTCGTGTTCGTCGGTGAGCAGGCCGATGGTGCCGGCGATTTCACGGCGCAGGACGCGTCGCATCGTTCGGTGGTCGGTGTGTGCCATGTTTTCCCCCTGTGTGCACAGTCGATCAATGCTCACTCACAGTAATCGACGGCACTGACAACGGGAGGTTCGCGAGTCGACCTCGGACTGCGCGATGCCCAAACCTGCAGGTCATGGCGGTAAGGGCATCGAAGATGAGCCTGCCTAGGGTGCCGACGGCGTTCGCCGTGGTGACGGCGAGTGCGGGGTCGCGAGGGGTGGGCGGGCTCAGGACCGCTTGCGGGCGAGGTCCTCGTAGAAGTGCAGGAGGTTGAGGTTGTCGATGGAACCGGGGTTGACGGCCTTTTCCAGTGGGGTGCCCTGGAGGAGGCGTTTGACGGGGACCTCGATCCGTTTGCCGGTGAGGGTGTGTGGGACTCCGGGTACCTCGATGACCTCGTCGGGGATGTGGCGCGGCGAGAGCTGTTCGCGGATGGCCTGTTTGATGCGGGCGAGGAGTGCCTCGTCGAGGACTGCTCCGGGGGCGAGGTGCACGAAAAGGGGCATCCAGTAGCCGCCGTCGGCCTGTTCGATGCCGATGACCAGGGATTCCTTGATCTCGGGGAGCCGTTCGACGACCTCGTAGATATCGGCGGAGCCCATGCGCACGCCTTGGCGGTTGAGCGTGGAGTCGGAGCGGCCGTGGATGACGACGGAGCCCCGTGAGGTGACGGTGATCCAGTCGCCGTGGCGCCATACGCCGGGGTAGGTGTCGAAGTAGCTGTCGTGGTAGCGGCTGCCGTCGGGGTCGTTCCAGAAGCGGACCGGCATGGAGGGCATGGGGTTGGTGACGACGAGCTCGCCGACCTCGTCGATCACGGGGTGACCGCTCGGGTCCCAGGACTGCAGGTCGGTGCCGAGGCCTGCCGCCTGGAGTTCGCCGGTGTACACCGGGAGCGTCGGGACGGCTCCGGCGAAGCAGGAGCACACGTCCGTGCCGCCGCTGACGGAGGCGATCCACAGGTCGTCGCGCACCTCGTCGTGCAGCCAGCGGAAGCCGTCGGGCGGGAGCGGGGACCCTGTGGTGGCGACGCACTGGACCTTCGAGAGGTCGAAGTCGCGGGCTGGGTGCACCTCCGCCTTGCGGCAGGCCATGACGTAGGCCGCCGAGGTGCCGTAGAGGGTGGCGCCCGTGCGTTCGGCGACGCGCCACTGCGCGCCCGTGTCCGGGTAGCCGGGGCTGCCGTCGTAGAGGACGATCGTCGTGCCGGTCAGGAGGCCGGAGACGAGGAAGTTCCACATCATCCAGCCGGTCGAGGTGTACCAGAAGAAACGATCCTCGGGGCCCAGGTCGCAGTGCAGTCCGAGCTGCTTGATGTGCTCGACCAGAATGCCGCCCTGGGACTGGACGATGGCCTTGGGCAGGCCGGTCGTACCGGAGGAGTAGAGCACCCAGAGGGGGTGGTCGAAGGGGACCTGTTCGAAGACGGGCTCTTCGTCCGCGGCCGTCAGGGCCGCCCAGTCCAGGGCACCCTCGGGCGGCTCCGTGCCCAGGAGGGGGATGTGGACCACGGCGCGCAGCGTGGGCAGTTCGGCGCGCAGTTCGGCGACGACGTCGCGGCGGTCGTGCTCCTTGCCGCCGTAGCGGTAGCCGTCGACGGTGAACAGGACGACGGGTTCGACCTGCTGGAAGCGGTCGAGGACGCTGCGGGCGCCGAAGTCGGGGGCGCAGGACGTCCAGACACCGCCCACGGCGGCTGTGGCGAGGAGGGTTGTGACGGCCTGCGGGATGTTCGGGAGGTAGCCGCTGACCCGGTCTCCCGGGCGGACGCCGAGGGCGCGCAGTTCGGCGGCGAGGGAGCCGACCTGGCGGCGCAGCTCGGACCAGGACACCGGGCTCGGCTCATGGATCTCGTCGACATACAGCAGGGCCGGTTCGGCCGGGCGGGTGGCGGCCGCGCGCAGGGCGTGCTCGGCGTAGTTCAGCGTCGCGCCGGGGAACCACTGGGCGCCGGGCATGGAGCGGTCGCCCAGCACGCGCGCGTAGGGCGTCGAGAACCGTACGTCGAACCATTGCGTGACGGCTTGCCAGAACGTCTCCAGCTCGTCGACGGACCAGCGGTGCAGCGCCGGATAGCCGCCTTCGGACGGGGCTCCGTGATGCTCGGCCGCCCAGGTCTGGAACTTCGTCACCTGGGCCTGGGCGATGCGCTGCGGATCTGGCCGCCAGAGCGGCTCGGGGTTCACGGTCGGCATGGGGCGGCTCCCGAACTCTGCGCGTCGTGTGCGTCGCCCGCGCACGAGCTGGGGTGGTGCGCGTGACGCGGCTGACACGGACGATGCCATGTGATCGACTTCTGCACCAGGGTGGGCTCCACACAGTCCGTGTCGTGAAGATGTGGTCCCGCCACAGGTGAACGGCAGTTGAACGACCCGCGTATGTGGCGCGGTCAGTGACAGGGTGAACAGCATGGACGGTCGTGACCTGGTGCGTTCGATGAAGGCGGTCGGTTCTGCGGGGACCGCCCAGGGTTTGCGCACCGTGAGGTCCGCATGGCGCAGGAGGCGCGCGGACGCATCCGGGTTGCCGGTGCGGGGTCCCGAGCGGGCGCGGGTGCCGGGTCCGGTGCAGGAGGCGGAGCCGGGGCCCGGCGGGGGGACGCTCCGGTTCAGCCGGTCGGAGCTGAGGATCCATGTCGCGGTGAACGGGGCCGTGTTCTGGGGTTGGGACGGTGCGGAGCCCGAGCCGTCGTACGCGTTGGCCGGCCGTTGTCCGGAGCCGGATCCACGGGCGGTGCTGGAGCCGGACAAGGACGGCGGATGGCGGGTCGTCGCCGAGCGGGTGACGGTCGTGGTCTCACGGCACGGCGCCATCGAGGTGTGCACGCCGGGAGGCGTGATGTTGCGCCGTGATCTGCCGCCCCGGTGGTGGGATCCGCAGGACGGTGGCCAGGCGCGCTGGATGCAGCGCTCGGAGGTGGCGGCGGACGCGCGTTTCTTCGGCCTCGGGGGACGGGCGTCCGGGCCGCGGCTGCGGGACGGGACATACCGGTTGTGGAACACGGATCCCGGACACGCGTTCGATCGTGGCGATGATCCGCTCTATCTCACGATGCCGGTGCAACTGGTGGTGGCCGATGCCGCCACCCATCTGGTGTTCCACGACACGTCCTGGGACGGCACGGTCATGCTGCGTGAGGGCGAGGAGGGGGCCGGCTCCGGGCACGACCGGCCGGGAGCGTGCGAGGTGCGGATGGACGGCGGACCGTTGCGCCGTTGGGTGATCGTGGGCACTCCCGCGCGCGTGCTCCTCGCCTGGGCCTCGCTCACCGGGGCTCCGGCGGTGCCGCCCGGGTGGGCGCTCGGTCATCATCACGCGCGCTGGGGCTTCGGCACCGAGCAAGAGGTCCGGCGGATCGTGGCGGGCTATCAGGAGCACGGCCTGCCGCTCGACGCGGTCCATCTCGACATCGACCACTACGACGAGCATCAGGTGTTCACCGTCGACCAGGACCGCTTCCCGAAACTGTCGGTGCTCGCCGACGAGCTGCGGCGGGACGGGATACGTCTGGTGTCGGTCGTCGACCCGGCGGTCAAGGCCGCGTCGGGCAACGCCGTGTACGAGAGCGGGGTCGCCGAGGACGCGTTCGTGCGCGATGCGTCGGGGCAGGTCGTCGAGGGCGTGGTGTGGCCTGGAGAGGCGGTTTTCCCGGACTTCACGCACGCGCGTGTGCGGCAGTGGTGGGGTGGTCTCTACGCCGAACGGATCGCGCAGGGGTTCGCCGGGTTCTGGCACGACATGAACGAGCCGACGTCGTTCGCCGCGTTCGGGGAATCGACGTTGCCTCGCTCCGCGCGGCACTCGCTGGATGGGCGCGGCGGTGATCATCGCGAGGCGCACAACGTGTACGGGCTCTGCATGGCCTGGGCGGCCTACGAGGGCTTGCGGGAGCTGGTTCCGGACCAGCGTCCGTTCGTCTTCTCGCGGTCCGGCTGGGCAGGCCTGCAGCGGTACGGCGGCACCTGGTCCGGGGACGTCGCCACAGGGTGGCCGGGACTGCGGGCGTCCTTGTCCCTGGTGATGGGGCTCGGGCTGTGCGGGGTGCCGTATTCGGGGCCGGACGTGGGCGGTTTCGACGGCAGTCCGTCGCCCGAGCTGTATCTGCGCTGGTTCCAGCTGGGCGCGTACCTGCCGCTGTTCCGCACGCACGCGAGCCTGCGGGCGGGGCGCCGGGAGCCGTGGGAGTTCGGGCCCGAGGTGTTGGAGCACGCGCGTGTGGCGCTCGTGGAGCGTCGGCGGCTGCTGCCGTACTTCGTGACGCTGGCGCATCTGGCCCGGCGTACCGGCGCCCCTTATGTGCGCCCGTTGTGGTGGGGCGCGCCCCGGAACCGGGCATTGCGGGATTGCGAGGACGCCTTCCTGCTGGGTGACTGTCTTCTGGTGGCACCCGTAATGGACCCGGGCGCCGACCGTCGTGCGGTGCAGCTGCCGCGGGGGCTCTGGTACGACACGGCGACGGGGCGGGGGTACCAGGGGCCCGGGCAGGTGCTCGTGGACGCCCCGTTGTCGCGTATTCCGGTGTTCGCGCGCGCCGGTGCCGTCCTGCCCGTGCGGGGCGACGACGGCGGACTGGAGCTGGAGGTGTGGGCGCCGGTCAAGGGGCGGACGGGTGGTGGCCTGGTGGTGCGGGACGCGGGCGACGGCTGGGAGGAGCCGGAGACCGAGCGGTACATCGCCCGTTGGCAGGGCTCGCGGGTCGTCGTCGAGCGGGAGGGCGAGGGCGGCGTGTACGCACCGTCCGACCCGGTGCGCGTACGCGGGCTCGACCAGTGGTGAGCTCCGGTCTGTCCGGCGGATCAGGTCGGAGAAGGGCGACGGTGTCTGATCGGGGCGGGTGTGCCCACGGACCCGGCTCCGCCGCTCCCGCGTGATCCGCAGGCACCGGCCCTAGATGTACCGGCCCTCGAAGAACGCCCGCGCGGCGTGCGTGTGCAGGGGGAAGGCGAGTTCCTCCGCCCTGCGCAGGAGGTGCCAGCCCTCGGTCTCGTCCGTGACGGCGGACTCCGGGAGACGCTCCGCGGGGCACTCCGGAAGGAGCCCGAACAGCAGCAGGTGGCCGTCGGAGGAGCTCATGGCGTCGGCCAGCCGCACATCGCGGGGTGCGGCCTCGATGCCGGTCTCCTCCTTGAGTTCGCGGACGATGGCCTGCTTCCAGTCCTCACCGTCGTCGATGTAGCCGCCGGGCAGTGCGACGCCCCCGCGCGCGGGTTCGATGGTTCGGGTGATGACGACCAGGGCGGTGCCCTTCGTGTCGTACACGGGCTGGAGCGCGACAGCCACCGGTAGCGGGTTGCGGTATGCGACGGTGGCGCAGGCCGGACAGGTGCGGGGCCAGCCGGTGACGCCCTCCCCGTAGGGCGCTCCGCAACTCGAACAGTGGGAGTCGCGCGCGGAGTTCGAAGTGGAGTGCAGAGTTTCGGACACGCGGCGGAGCGTATCCGATCTTGGGGAGGGCGCCGTACTGAGGCTGCTCAGTGGCCGTTGGAGAGGGACCCGACGGAGACGGGGAAGTCGAAATAGGTGTCGGGGTAGGGCTCGGGCTTGAAGGTGTAGTGCCACCATTCCTCGGCGAGGTTCACGAAGCCGAGGTCTTCCAGGGTGCCTTTGAGGAGCAGCCGGTTGGCCCGTTGCTGCCCTTGTACGCGCGCGTCCAGGGTGTGGGCCAGGGTGTCGAAGCAGTCGAACCCGGTGGCCATGTCGACCGAGTTGTCGGGGAAGCGCTGCTCCTGCGGTGCGTAGCAGGGGACGAGCGGTTCGCCGGGCACATAGGGCCTGGTCGGTGCGGCAGGGAGCTTCACGATGGTGAGGTCCATGGTCGAGCCTCGGCTGTGACCGGACTTCTCGGCGATGTAACCGTCCGCGAACAGCCGGGTCTTGTCGACGTTCGGATAGAACTCGGCCTTCGTCGCCTCGTCGTTCAGGTCCTCGGCCCAGCGGACGAAGTGGTCGACGGCTCGCTGGGGGCGGTAGCAGTCGTACACCTTGAGTGTGTATCCCTGCCGCAGCAGTGTGGTCTGGGCCTCGTGGAGGGCTTCGGCGGCCGGCCGGGTGAGGATGCAGACGGGCTGCTGGTAGCCGTCGACGGGGACGCCGACGAAGTTGTGCGGGGTGAAGTAGCGCATCTCCTGAAGGATGGTCGGGTCCACGGTTCTCAGGGCCACGAAGTCGGCGGGGGCCTCGGGGTCGGTGTGCGCCCGCGCCGGGGCGGAGGCGGTGGTCACGGTCAGCAGGGCGGCGAGCACGGTGACGACGCTGCGTACGGCACTGGAGAGTCGTGTCATGCCCCCTCCCTGCCCAATTCCGGGCGGGCATGCCACACTCCTGACGATCCGTCAGATGAGACACCCGGAGGGAGACCCCTTGTCGCGTACACGTACACCCGTGGTCGCCGGCTGGTTCACCGGGAAGGGCGACGACTTCAGACTGCTCGGAACGCGCTGCTCGGGGTGCCGGGCGGTCTTCTTCCCGCGCGAGGACACGCACTGCCGTAATCCGGGCTGCCAGGGCGGCGCGCTGGAGGAGGTCCCGCTCTCGCGGCGCGGGCGCGTCTGGTCGTACACGGACAGCCGGTACCGCCCTCCGTCACCCTATGTGACCGATCCGGAACTTCCATGGGAACCGTACGCGTTGATCGCTGTGGAGCTGGAGTCCGAGCGGATCGTGGTGCTGGGACAGGCGGTTCCCGGGGTCACCGTCACCGATCTGGCGGTGGGCATGGAGATGGAGGTCGTACCGGGCGTGCTCGACGAGGACGCGGAGACGACCTGGACGACCTGGCGATGGCGGCCGACGGGGGTGGCGGGATGACGGCAGAGGTGGCGGTGCTCGGCGCGGGGATGCATCCGTGGGGCAAGTGGGGTCGCGGCTTCGTCGAGTACGGGGTGAAGGCGGCGCGCGCGGCCCTCGCGGACGCGGGCGTGGACTGGCGGGACGTCGATTCGATCGTCGGCGCGGACACGGTGCGTGGCGGCTATCCGGGGTACGTGGCCGGAGCGACGTTCGCGAGAGCCCTGGGGTGGCAGGGAGCCCGGGTCACGAGCGTGTACGCGGCGTGCGCGTCGGGGGCTCAGGCGATCGGCACGGCCCGGGCCCAGATCCTGGCGGGACTGGCGGACGTGGTGCTGGTGGTGGGGGCCGATTCCGCCCCCAAGGGCTTCTTCCGTCCGGCAGGAGGGGACCGGCCGGACGACCCGGACTGGCTACGGTTCCGGGTGCTCGGGGCGACCAATCCGACGTACTTCGGGCTGTACGCGCGCAGGCGCATGGCCGTGCACGGGGACACACCGGAGGACTTCGCCCAGGTCAAGGTGAAGAACGCCGCCATGGGGGCGCTGAATCCGAACGCCCGGTACCGCAAGCGCGTGACCGTGGAGGAGGTCGCCGCGTCCGCGGTGGTCGCCGATCCGCTGCGACTGCTGGACATCTGCGCGACGTCGGACGGCGGCGCGGCGCTGGTGCTGTCCAGCATGGAGTTCGCCCGTCGGCACGGAGCGGTGGATCCGGTGCGGATCAGGGCCGTGTCCACCGTGACGCCCCGATACCCCAACACGGTGCTGGATCTGCCGGACATCGCGACCGACTCCGCGACAGGGGCCGATCCGGCCGCTGAACCGTTCCGGGCCTCGATCGCCCGAGCCGCCTACGAGGAGGCGGGCATCGGTCCCGAGGACCTCTCGCTCGCCGAGGTCTACGACCTCTCCACCGCCCTGGAGTTGCAGTGGTACGAGGACCTGGGGCTGTGCGGCGACGGCGAGGCCGCCAAGCTGCTCCGGGAGGGCGCGACGGCGTCCGGCGGCCGCATACCGGTGAACGCGAGCGGTGGGCTGGCCTCGTTCGGGGAGGCGGTGCCGGCGCAGGCGATCGCTCAGGTCTGCGAGGTCACCTGGCAGTTGCGGGGGCAGGCGGGAGATCGCCAGATCGCGGACGCGCGCGTGGCCGTCACGGCGAACCAGGGGCTGTTCGGTCATGGTTCGGCGGTGGTCGCGGTGCGATGAAGAGCGCCGAGAGGCCTCGCGCCCCGTGCCCTTGATCGAGGTCTTTCACTCTCTGCGATCGCCTCGGAATCCTGTGTGAACGTCTCGTGAACTGGGCTTGGGCGCACGCCGGCAGCGTCATCATGCTCCCGTGCGCTCCTCGACGGACACTCTCCGCTTCGCCTTCCAACCGGTGGTCAACCTGGCCACCGGAGGGGTCGCAGGGCTGGAGATACTCGCCCGCCCGGAGGGCGGCGACGTCCTGGCCCAGGCGCGCCGGGATCCCGAACTCGACGGCCGGTTGGCCGTGTTGGCCGTTCGCGCCGCGGCACGCCAGGAGACGATGCTCCCCCTGCATGTGAACGTGTTCGCAGGCACCCTCGCCGATCTCGGCGGGCTCGTCCCCCTGCACGGCGCCGTGCGCGAGGCGGGGCGGCTGCCGTGGGAGATCACACTGGACGTCGTCCCGCCCTACACGCACGTCCCGCAGGCCGCGCTTCTGGAGGCCTTGGCCGCGCTCCGGGGCCAGGGTTTCCGGATCAGTGCGGACGGCGTCGGGGACGGGGACGCGCCGCTGCGGTTGCTGGTCGACATCGCGCCGGACCTGGTGAAGCTCGACGCCTCGCTCCTGGCACGGCCCGCGGCGGTACGGGCGATGCGGACCCTGTGCGACGAGCTGGGGGCGCTCCTGGTCGTCGAGGGTGTGGAGACCGAGCTGCAGTGTGCGGCCGCGCTGTCGGCCGGGGCGCAGTTGGCGCAGGGCGCGCTGTTCGCGCCGCC
The DNA here is from genome assembly GCF_053592635.1 of Streptomyces sp. NPDC002623. Classification (NCBI taxonomy): domain Bacteria; kingdom Bacillati; phylum Actinomycetota; class Actinomycetes; order Kitasatosporales; family Streptomycetaceae; genus Streptomyces; species Streptomyces sp. NPDC002623. The sequence goes on from NZ_JBSFWB010000023.1 coordinate 12,338, forward strand.
GAGCCGGTTGCCCGCCGCGGATGTGTACATGCCGTCGCTCAGCCCCGGCTTCGTGTCGGCGACCAGGTCGGGGCCGTCGGTGCGGGAGTTCGTCCGACCGGCGGCGCTGCTGCCCGCGAGCGCGTCCGCCGGTCAGGTGCGGGCGCTGTTGACCGGGTCGCCGGACGTGTCCGGAGTACTGCTCGTGGACCGCACGGGGGTCCCGGTCCGGTCGGTGCATCGGTCGCGCTTCCTGCTGTCGATGTCGGGGCGCTACGGCCACGCCCTCTACGCGGACCGTCCCGCGGCCAAGCTCGGCGATCCGCCGCGGACGGTGGGCGTCGACGCGACCGCGTGGGAAGTACTGGACGTGGTCGCGGACGGCGACCCGGACCGCACCTCCGACGATGTGGCCGTGGTCGACCACGACGGGCGATGCGTGGGCGTCGTCCGGCTCGCGGATCTCGTGCGAGCGCTGGCCGAGAACCGGGTCGAGGAGGCGGCCGGGCTGAATCCGCTGACGCGGCTGCCCGGTTCGGACGCGATCACCGGGGAGGTGGACCGCCGGATCACGGAGGGGTGGGCGTTCGCGCTGAGTTGGCTGGACATCGACCACTTCAAACAGGTGAACGACGGGGCCGGGTTCGCGGCGGGCGACGAGCTGATCCGGTCGGTGGGACGAGCGTTGCAGATCGCCACGTCCGGGAACGCGCGCGTGGGGCACATCGGCGGGGACGACTTCCTGGTCCTGGCCGATCCGGAGGGCCTGGATCCGCTGGCCGTCTCCGTGCTGGACGCGCCGTGGTCGGCAGGCGGGCTCCCGGTCACGTTGTCGCTGGCCACGGTCCTGTGCCGGCCGGGCAGCGTGACGGATCACCGCCAGGCTGCGGCGTTTCTCGCGCCGTTGAAGAAGGCTGCGAAGTCATTGCGAGGGGCGAGTTGGGTGGTGGGACAGGCGGGGCTGACCGGATACGAGATCCGGCGCGGGTCGCAGCCGATGGCTGCGGGAACCGGGGCGGTGGGTGCGGAGCCGGGGGTGGGCTGACCGGGGGCAGACCGACCGGGACAGCTCGGCGGCCGGTGGCTTCGATGCCACGAGCGGCTGGAAGGGCCGACAGGCGGCGCCGGCGCCCGTCAGAAGCGCCGAGGCCCCGCAGGATCCAGGGAGGACCGCCAGGCCCGTGAGGGGGCCGTCCCGGTCCTTCGCCCCCTGCGCCCCCAACCGTTGTCGTCGGCCTCCTTGACGCTCCCTGAGCGTCGGTGAAAACTTCCCGGTGTCAACGGGACGGACAGTTTTCTGCTGCTCAACACCGGTGACCGGCCGGTGCCGTCGAAGAGTGGGCCAACTGTGTGTGCCAACTGTTCGCACAGTGCTGGTACTCCGACGCGCGCGGTGTCCTCACCGGACTCATCCGCTACGAAGGCACACCTCGCACGCGCGTGTCCCTTTGAGCCACGGCCCGTACCCCGGTCGGCGGGGGTACGGGCCGTGTCGGCCGTGCGGGCGTCTCAGGTGGTGACGGCCTTGCGGCGGTCGGCCCCGTAGTCCATCGCGTGTTGGACCACGCCGACGAGAACGTCTCGGACCGACCTTCGATCGCGGGCGTCGCACAGCATCACCGGGACATCGTCATCGAGGTCGAGGGCCCCGCGTACGTCCTCCTCGGGGTAACGATCGGCGCCCTCGAAGCAGTTGACGGCGATGAGGAAGGGTATGGAGCGCCGTTCGAAGTAGTCGACGGCGGCGAAGCAGTCCTCCAGGCGGCGGGTGTCGGCGAGCACGACGGCGCCGAGCGAGCCCTCGGAGAGCTCGTCCCACATGAACCAGAACCGCTCCTGTCCGGGCGTGCCGAACAGGTAGAGCACAAGGTCCTCGCGCAGGGTGATGCGCCCGAAGTCCATGGCGACGGTGGTGGTGTGCTTGGCCTCGACGCCGGTGATGTCGTCGACCGGCCGGCCGGCCTCGGTGAGGTACTCCTCGGTACGCAGCGGCCTGATCTCGCTGACGGCGCCGACGAGCGTCGTCTTGCCCACACCGAAGCCGCCGGCCACCAGGATCTTGAGCGTGACCGGCTCGACCGGGGGCTTGCCGCGCTCAGAACGCCCGAAGATCATCGATCACTTCTCCTGCTTGATGGCTTGACTGGGGGTTGTCGGGCGGCGGGCCGTAGCCTCCGCCGCCAGGGGTCTCGATGACGAGCACGTCGCCGGGGCCGACGTCCGCGGAGTCGCTGCCGCCGAGCCGGACGACGGTGCCGTCCACGCGTTCCACCCGGTTGGTGCCCAGCGCGCCTGGGGCGCCGCCCGCCATGCCGTACGGGGGGACCCGGCGGTGCTGGGACAGGGTGGAGACGGTCATGGGCTCGTGGAAGCGGATGCGGCGGACCGCGCCGTCCCCGCCGCGCCACCGTCCTGCTCCGCCGCTGGCGGGCCGGACGGCGAACTCGTCGAGCTGCACGGGCAGTCGCCACTCCAGGACTTCGGGGTCGGTCAGCCGCGAGTTCGTCATATGGGTCTGAACGACGCTCGCGCCGGGGAAGCCGTCGCCGGCGCCGGACCCGGAGGCGACTGTTTCGTAGTACTGGTGGCGTTCGTTGCCGAAGGTGACGTTGTTCATGGTTCCGGAGCCCTCGGCCTGGACGCCGAGAGCCGCGTAGAGGGCGCCGGTGATCGCCTGGGAGGTCTCGACATTGCCGGCGACGACGGCGGCGGGCGGTTCGGGCGCGAGCAGGGAGCCACGCGGCACGACGATCCTCAGCGGGCGCAGACAGCCGTCGTTGAGCGGGATGTCGTCGGCGACCAGGGTCCGGAAGACGTACAGGACGGCCGCGTTGACGACGGAGAAGGGCGCGTTGAAGTTGGTGGCCGACTGCGCCGAGGTGCCGGTGAAGTCGACGGTCGCGGAGCGGTTCTCGCGGTCCACGCGCACGCGTACCCGGATGATCGCGCCCGAGTCGGTCTCGTAGGAGTACTCGCCGTCGTCCAGGGCGTCGATGACGCGGCGCACGGATTCCTCCGCGTTGTCCTGGACGTGCCTCATGTAGGCCTGTACGACGTCGAGCCCGAAGTTCTCGATCATGCGGGCCACTTCGTCGACGCCTTTCCGGTTGGCGGCGATCTGGGCGCGCAGGTCGGCGAGGTTGGTCCCCGGATTGCGTGAGGGGTGGGGCGCCTCGGTGAGAAGGCGGAGGGTCTCCCCCTCGCGGAAGCGGCCGTTCTCGGCGAGCAGCCAGTTGTCGAAGAGGACGCCTTCCTCGTCGATGGTGCGGCTGTTGGCCGGCATGGAGCCGGGGGCGATGCCGCCGATCTCGGCGTGATGGCCGCGCGAGGCGACGTAGAAGAGCAGCTTTTGATCACTGTCCGTGATGGCGGCGCTCTCGGTACTGCCGGTGTCGAAGACCGGGGTGATCACGGTGACGTCGGGCAGGTGCGTGCCGCCGTGGTACGGGTCGTTGACCGCGTAAGTGTCGCCGGGGCGCATCGCCGAGCTGCGGCGGCGGATGACCTCTTTGACGCTCGTGCCCATGGAGCCCAGGTGGACGGGGATGTGCGGGGCGTTGGCCACCAGGTTTCCGTCGGGGTCGAACAGGGCGCAGGAGAAGTCGAGGCGCTCCTTGATGTTGACGGACTGGGCCGTGGACTCCAGGCGGGCGCCCATCTGTTCGGCGATGGACATGAAGAGGTTGTTGAAGACCTCGAGCAGAACCGGGTCGGCTCTCGTGTCGAGATCGGAACTCTGCGTAATCGCCGCGCGTTCCATGACCAGATGCCCGTCGTGGGTCGTCGCGGCCTCCCAGCCCGAGTCGACGACGGTCGTCGTGCCGGCCTCGGTGATGATCGCGGGGCCGGTGAGGGTCTCGCCGGGAGGGAGGTTCTCCCGGCGGTGGAGAGGGACGTCGTGCCAGGCGCCGCCGGTGTGGAGGCGGACGGTCTCGGGCGCGGCGGTACGGCCTTCGTACGGGGCGAGGGCCGACAGGTCAGGGGGTCGAGTGATGCCGGTGGCTTCGACGGAGAGCGCTTCGACGACGATCGGGCGGTCGAGCGTGAAGGAGTACGTGGCGCGATGACGTTCTTCGAAGGTGTGGCGCATCGCGGTGGGATCGGTGAGTTCGACGGTGAGGGCAGTGTCGGTGCCGTCGTAGCGGAGCTGGGCGCGGCGGACGATCCGGACACGGTCGTCGGGAACGTCCTCGGCGCGCAGTTCGGCGCGGGCCGCCGCTTCAAGGTCGTCGGCGGTCTTGAGGATCCCGGGCAGGGAGGCGGCTTCCAGGGGCTCTTCGACGGACTGTTCGCGCATGGCGGTCGTGTCGGCGAGCCCGATGCCGAGCGCGGACAGCACACCGGCCATGGGCGGGACGAGGACGGTCCGGATGCCGAGCGAGTCGGCGACCATGCACGCGTGCTGGCCGCCCGCGCCACCGAAGGTGGTGAGGGCGTAGCGGGTGACGTCATGGCCCTTCTGGACGGAGATCCGCTTCACCGCGTTGGCGATGTTGGCGACGGCGATCTGCAGGAAGCCCTCCGCGACCTGCTCAGGGGTGCGGTCGTCGCCGGTCCGCTCGCGGATCTCGCGGGCGAGGGCGGTGAATCGGTCCCGTACGAGTGCCTGGTCGAGGGGCTGGTCGCCGTCGGGTCCGAACATCTCGGGGAAGTGGGCGGGTTGGATGCGGCCGAGCATCACATTGGCGTCGGTGACGGCGAGCGGGCCGCCGCCGCGGTAGCAGGCCGGCCCGGGGTCCGCGCCCGCCGAGTCCGGCCCTACGCGGTAACGGGAGCCGTCGAACCGGAGGACGGAGCCGCCGCCCGCGGCAACGGTGTGGATGTCCAGCATCGGCGCGCGCAGCCGCACGCCCGCGAGCTGGGTGGTGAAGACCCGTTCGTACTCGCCCGCGAAGTGGGAGACGTCGGTGGAGGTGCCGCCCATGTCGAAGCCGATGACCCGGTCGAAGCCCGCGAGCTGGGACATCCGGGCCATGCCGACGATGCCGCCCGCAGGTCCGGACAGGATGGCGTCCTTGCCGCGGAACTGGCTCGCCTCGGCAAGCCCCCCGTTGGACTGCATGAACATGAGCCGCACATCGCGGAGCTCGTCGGCGACATGCCTGACGTAGCGGCGCAGCACGGGCGAGAGGTAGGCGTCGACGACTGCGGTGTCCCCGCGCGGGACGAGTTTCATGAGGGGGCTGACCTCGCTGGACAGCGAGATCTGCGGGAAGCCGGTGCGGGCGGCCAGCTGCCCTACGGCCTGTTCGTGCGCCGGGTGGAGATGGCTGTGCATACAGACGACGGCGACAGCCCTGATCCCGTCGTCGTACGCCTCCCGCAAGGGCCCGGCCAGTGCGTCCAGGTCGGGGGCGCGCAGGACCGTGCCGTCGGCGCAGATGCGCTCGTCGACCTCCAGGACCCGCTCGTACAGCAGCTCCGGGAGTTCGATGCGGCGGGCGAAGATGTGCGGGCGGTTCTGGTAGGCGATGCGCAGCGCGTCACGGAAGCCGCGGGTGATGACGAGCAGGGTGCGCTCGCCCTTGCGTTCAAGGAGGGCGTTGGTCGCGACCGTCGTGCCCATGCGGACGGCCTCGACGGGCTCCGACGCACCTTCCAGGAGGGTGCGGACGCCTGCGACGGCCGCGTCGGCGTACCGCGCCGGGTTCTCCGAGAGCAGTTTGTGCGTCAGGAGCCGGCCGTCCGGGCGACGGGCGACGATGTCCGTGAAGGTGCCGCCCCGGTCCACCCAGAACTGCCAGCCGCTCACGTCTTCACCCCGCTTCCGCGCTGCTCACAGCGCTCGGAGGCCGTTGATCACATCGCGCAGAATACTCTCGTCCGGCAGCTCGGCAGGGGGTACAGGCCGGTTCACATGGACGAATTCCGCGTCCACGAGGTCACCCACGAGGACCCGTACGACTCCGATGGGCAGGTTGAGTTCGGCCGAGAGCTCGGCGACCGACTGCGGAGCGTCCCGGCACAGATCCACGATGTCCACGTGCTCGGGGGACAGCGAGGAGTCCGCGTCCGGATCGTCGGCGTGGGGCTCGACGACGACCACCGCGATCAGATCGAGGCGGTGCTGGACCGCACTGGAGGTACGGCCCCGCGTCATGGCGTAGGGACGGACGACCGGTCCGGCCTCGTCGTCGAACCAGTGACTTCTTCCCTGACCGTCTGTGCTCATGCCATCCCACTACCCGCCTGCGGGCAGATCGGTGCGCGGGGAGGTGCCCAGATGTACGCCGACCCGCTTGACGAGAAGCGTCATCTCGTAGGCCACGAGCCCCACGTCCGAGTCGGCGTCCGAGAGGACGGCGAGGCAGCTGCCGTCACCGGCGGCCGTGACGAACAGAAAGGCGTCGTCGAGCTCGACGACGGTCTGGCGGACGCTGCCGGCCTCGAAGTGGCGGCCGACGCCCTTGGCAAGGCTGTGGAATCCGGAGGCGACGGCGGCCAGATGCTCGCCGTCCTCCCGGGTCAGGTCCTTGGACACCCCCGTCGCAAGGCCGTCGCCGGAGAGGACGACCGCCTTGCGGATGCTGGCGACGCGGTCGACGAGTTCGTCGAGGAGCCAGTTCAGCTCGCCGTTGCCGGTGGTGCTCTCGCCGGTCGCCTTCGGTGCGGTCATCGACCGTCCCCCTTGTTCGTTCCTTGTGGTGCTGTGCCGCTGTGGGCGTCATCGCCCGCGGCGTTCTCTACGCGGCCGCGCTGCCAGCCGCGCTGGAGCGAGGCCATCCGGCTGCGTACCTCGTCGGCGTCCCGGTCTGCGGGGTCGGCTCGGTTCTCGGCGCGCGGAGCCGGACCCTGTCTCAGCTGTGGGGCCAGGTTCGCCTGCCGTACGCGCCGCGGCAACGCTCCGGTGCCGGAGCCGGTGTCGTGAGCCGCGCTTCCCTGGTTCCGGGTGCCGGCTCCGGGCGGGGCGGACGCGGTGTCGGAGCGCTCGGCCGTGTCGTCGGGGCCTCCGGGCCGGGCCGTGGTCTGCCGTGTGCGCCGTGGGAGGGCGGGGGGCTGGGCGGGCTCTTCCGCGCCACGGCCGGGACGCTCCGGCAGCGCGGGGCGCTCGGTCGCGCCGCCGCTGCGGGGTATCTGGGCCGTCATACCGCGGCGGCGGGACGGCAGAGGCGCCGGTCCTTCGTTCTCCATGCGGCGGGGGCCGGGCCGGGCCGGGGACTCCGCGTCCGTCTCCGTCCGCCGGAGTCGCTGTTCCGGGACCGGGCGACCGTGCGAGCTGACCAGTTTGGGCGCGCGGCGGCCCGGCAGCAGCGGTACGGGGCCGGCCGGGTCGTCGGTGACGGACGCGTCGGGTTCGCCGGGGCTGTCGGACAGCCTGCGGTGCGGGTCGACGGCGCCTGCGGCCGACTCGTCCTCGGCGCCACGGGTGAGGGAGCGGCGGGGGCGGAACAGGCCGCCGTGGTCGTCGTCCTCCTCGTCCAGAGTGGCCGGGAAGCCACCGAGGGCGTCCAGGCCGACGGGGGCCTCCAGCTCGACCGGACCGTCGATCATCGAGGCGGGCACTCCGGGCAGCTGCACCGAGGCCGGGGAGAGTGCGGGCCGGCGAGCCTCCGCCGGCTCGCCCTCCTTCGGAGGGCGGGGGCGGTCGAGCCGGAACCCGATGCCGTTGGTGTCGGGGACGTCGTCGGTCAGCAGGGCGTCGGGGATGAAGACGATGGCGGTCGTCCCGCCGTACGGCGAGGGCTGCAGAGAGACGCGGACGTTCTGCCGCTGGGCGAGCCGGCTGACGACGAAGAGCCCGAGGCGGTCGGTGTCGGACAGTTCGAATTCCGGCGTCTCGGCGAGCCGGAGGTTGGCTTCCAGGAGGGCTTCGGGCGCCATGCCGAGGCCCCGGTCGTGGATCTCGAGGGTGAAGCCGTTGGCGACCCGGTCGCCGAACACCTGGACGGCGGTGTGCGGTGGGGAGAACACCGTGGCGTTCTCCAGGAGTTCGGCCACCAGGTGGGTGAGGTCGGCGACGGCCGGGCCGGTGGCCGCGAGGCGCGGCAGGCGACGGACCTCGATGCGTTCGTAGTCCTCGACCTCGGCGACCGCGGCGCGCACGATGTCCATGAGCTGGACGGGTTTGCGCCACTGCCGGGAGGGAGCGGCGCCGGAGAGGATCACCAGGCCCTCGGCGTGTCGGCGCATGCGGGTGGTGAGGTGGTCGAGGCGGAAGAGGTCGGCGAGCTCCTCGGTGTCCTCGGTGCGGCGCTCCATGGTGTCGAGCAGGGTGAGCTGCTTGTGCAGCAGAACCTGGCTGCGGCGGGCGAGGTTGACGAACACCTCGGAGACCCCGGAGCGCAGCTCGGCCTGTTTGACGGCGGCTTCGACGGCGGCGCGCTGAAGGGTGTTGAGGGCCTGGCCGACCTCGCCCATCTCGTTCTTGTCGTATTCGAGCCGCGGCACTTCGGTCTCGACGTCGACCTGCTCGCCGGCGGACAGCCGGCGCATGACGCTCGGCAGCCGTACACCGGAGGCGTCGTGGGCCTCCAGCCGGAGCTGGCGCAGATCGCGGATGAGGCCGCGGCCGATGCGCACGGACAGGACGAGGGAGACGAGCAGGGCTATCAGTCCGAAGACGCCCGCGAAGACGGCCTTGACGATGACCTCGATCGCCACCGGCCGGACGCGGTCCTGATAGCGGTCGTTGGCCTGTTCGTCCAGTGTGCCGAGCTCGTCGAGGACGTTTCCGGCCGCGGTGTCCCAATTCTTGGCGCTGGCGCCCCGGGGGAGGTCGCCGGGCGTGGCGGCGACCACGGCCTGTTCGACCGTGCGCAGCGGGGCGGTGGTGGCGTTCTTCCAGAAGCTCTCGTAGCGTTCGCGCTCCGCGGTGGGCAGCTGGGCGAGGCTGATCTCGTAGACCACCTCCCGCTGGGCCGCCAGATCGGAGACGTCGCGGATCTCCTCGCCGCTGAGGCGGCCCACGACCAGGGCGGACCCGAGCAGCGCGTCCTCCTGGGACAGCAGCTCACGTGCGCGGGCGACGCTGACGAGGGCCCGGTACTGCTTGTCCATCTCCACGCTGTCGACCACGTCCAGCTTGGCCAGCAGGGCGTAGCACGGGTCGATCAACTGCGTGTAGAGGTCGAGGGCCTGGGCTCGGGTGACGGTGCCTTCCTCGACGCTTCGGCGCAGGGAGTCGACGCCCTCGAAGGCGTCGAGCACCGCGGTCAGGCCCTCGCCGTCGTCCTGGTCCAGGACGTCGCGTACATCGGGGTCCTGGGCGTTGCTGCGGATCTCGGCGAGTGCCTCGTCGGTGGCGGTGCGGGTGCGGCGCAGGGCGGACAGGGCGTCGGAGGCACGCGGGTCGGCGAGGTAGACCAGGGTCTGTCGGCGTTCCTGCTGGACGACGCGGACGGTGTCCTCGATGGGGTAGCCGACGTTCTCGACCAGGGACGACACGGTGAACAGGCGGCTCGCCTCGCGTCCCGTGAGTACCGTGGCGAAGCCCCAGATGACGGTCAGGGACACCAGCGGCACGAGAAGCAGCGCCACGATCTTCCGGCGGATGGACTTCCCGCGAAAGCGCATGGCCTCCCCCAGCTCGAACCCCCACCGGTAGGGGGTACGCATGTGCGTCAACAAACGGCGTGAGCCTACTACCGACACACAGTTAACTCGAAGAGCTGTCCGGAAGCTGAACTTCCGTACCGAGGGCGAGACATGGTGCGTTGTCCGGGCAATGCGGGAGATTCCCTCCCCGAATCCGGCCGACCGGGCCCGGCCGGAACCGATCGGCCGGGCAAACGAGTTGGCCAGAATTTTTCGCAACTTGGGAATCTTCGGGGCACGTCGTTCGTCCTACTCATTGGGAATTGGGGGCGGAATCGGCCACACGAGCCGTATGCCGCACCTGGGCGGCGTAAATCAGCGCAAGCCGGGCAGCCACTGGGGAGCCGGGTCTTCGACCCGGAGGCAAGCGGTCTGTCGGCGGTGGGGAGTGACACGGTGATGGGCACGGCGGAGCGGCGTGAGGCACCCGAGGAGGGTGCGACGGCGCGCGGTACAGCGTTGCGGGATCCCAAGGCATCTGAACGCGACATTCCTGGGAACGGGCACGTGACAGCGGAGCGGCGCGATATTCCGGCGGTCAGGCGCGAGTCGCCCGACCGCGCCGTCCCGGCGGCCGCGGGTGCCGCCGCGGCCACGCGGGAAGGCGTCCGGCGGAGCGGTGACACCGGCGTCGGCGGTGCGTCCGCCAAAGGACGGGAGCGGGCGGCCTACCGGCCGTTGTGGGTGGAGGAGCCCGCGCGGCGACGGCGGATGCCCGACCCGGTGCGCACGGCGGCCGTACGAGCGGTGCTCATCATCGCCGTGACGCTGATTCAGGCGATGGTCGCCTTCCTGTGCACCCTGGCCGGATCCTGGCTGGCCTTCCCCATGGTGATCAGCAGTGTGGTCAGCACGGTGCTGGCCACATGGGGCGCACTGGACATCTGGGTGACCCGGCAGGTGTGGAACCAGCGCAACGGCGTGGTGTCGACGCCGAGCAGCACCGCGCGCTCGCTGCGCCGCGAGCGCCGCCGGGCGCGACGGCAGGCACGGGCCACCGAGCGGGCGCACGAGCGGATACGCAGGCAGGGCGGCGCCGGACAGCTGTCCCACTCCTGAGGTGGATCGAGGGCTCCTGAAGCGGGCCGCGGGACCGCACCATCGCGGTACGGTCCCTCTCGCTTCATGGGCCACGCTCGCCGGCCTCCTCCCCGTGGTGGGAGGCGGCGGGCGCCTCCCACCTCATCTGGGCGGACGACCGGGATCGGCCGGGGTCATGCCGGTCGCTTGAACATCCGTGTCGCCGTGATCTCGCTGTGCACCTGGGCCGCATCGCCTTCGGCAGCCGGCGCCTGCTGCGGCAGACCCGGCCGGAGGTGTTCCTCGACGCTGATGTACTTCAGGCCCGCACGGAGGTCGGCGTCGTTGCGCAGGCGGATGACCAGCGGGAACTCCGCCAGCGCCGTCGTGTCGAACAGGCCGGTGGTGTAGAGGAGCTGCACGCCCAGGGCGTCCGAGACCGCGCGCTGGAGTTCCAGCAGATAGGTCGCGTTGGCGCGCCCGATGGGGTTGTCGAGGAACAGCGTGCCGGCGTAGCGGTGCTTGTCCCGGCCCCGGTCGTTGCTCCTGAGCGCCGCCATCGTGCAGTACAGGGCGATGGCCGCGGTGAGCAGCTGGCCGCCGGAGAACACATCGCCCATCTGGCCGACGGGGACGCGCTCGGCGCGCAGGACGGCGTCCGGCTTGAGGATCTCGACGGCGATCCCCTTGGGCTGGAGTGCCGCGCCGACGCCCCGCAGCAGCAGTGACATGCCGTCGCGCCGCAGGTCGGAGTTCTTCTTCACGGCCGCCCGCGTCGCCTCGTCGATGACCTCGCCGAGGCGCTCGGTGAGGGTGGCCTGGTCGGGCTCCTCGAAGCGGATGCGCAGGAATTCCTGCCCCGACCACTCCCCGAGGCCCTCGGGCAGCCGGGAGAGCCGCTGGGCCGAGCGCAGGGTGGCGAGCGCGGACTCCACGAGGCCCCGCAGCCGGTCCACGATCGAGTCCCGGTTGCGCTCCAGCTGCGCCAACTCGTCGGTGAGGACACGGAGTCGGGGCGCGAAGGCGTCCGCCCACTTCTGGGCGTGCTCCGGCAGCGCGGAGGCGGGCAGCTCGCGGATCTGCTGGCGGGCCGGGGTGCGGACCTGCTCATAGCGCGTGGAGTTGGCATGCCGTACGAGGATGTCGCCGGCCTCGCGTACGGCCGACTCCGCGGCGGACAGGTCGGCTGCGCAGCCGCGCAGTGACCGGCGGGCCTCCACGGCCGACTGCCGGGCCTCCTCCAGGGTGCCGGGGTAGGGCTCCGGCTCCTCCTGCTCGTCCTCGGGCGGATGCTCGCGCAGCAGGTCGCGGAGCATCGCGGCGATCTCGTCGAAGCCGCCGGCCGCGTCCTCGGCGGCGCGGTGGGCGGCCAGGAGTTCGGCGTGGGCGTCCCGGGCCTGGCTCAACGCGTCGGTGCGGGAGGCGAGTTCGGCCGTCGCCGTGCGCAGCAGCGCCTGGGCGTGTTCGGCGTCGCGCGGCTGGAGCTCCTCGGTCAGCTCGGTGTGGGCCTCGCCGTCCTCGGGCGCGTGCCGCTCGGCCTCGCCGCGCAACCGTCCGAGCTGCTCGCTCGAGGTGGACACGCGGGTCTCCAGGAGCTGCACCAGCTCCTCCGCGCGCGCGGCGGCGGCCTGCCGGGAGGGCCCGTCGGAGCCGTCGGGCGACTGCAGCAGCAGCTCCGCGCGGGTGCGGACCTTGTTGCTGAGCCGGTCGAGTTCGGCGCGGGCCCCGCTCTCGTCGCTCTCGGCGCGGGCCTGCTCGGCGCGCAGATCGGCGCCGACGCCGACCTTCTCGTACAGCTGGGAGGCTGCCCGGTAGGCCTCGCGGAGGGCGGGCAGGGAGGACTGGGAGGCACCTGCCGCGTCCGCCGGTACGTCGTCGGGGGCGCCGGCGATCTCGGCGCGCTCGGCGCGCAGCGCACGTGCGGTGCGGCGGGCGTCGTCGGCGGCTCGCTGGGCGCCGCGCCGGTCCTCGTCGGCTGCGCGGGCGCGCTCCAGGCAGGACTGGGCGCGGGCCTCCGACTCGGCGGCCTCGTCGGCGAGTTCACGTACCTTCACCTGCCAGCCGGCGCGCTCGCGCAACCGGAAGGCGAGCCCGGCGAGGGCGTCGGCGGCACGCCGGGCCTTCTGCGCGGCCTCCTGGCGCTCGTCACGCATCTGGGCCGCTTCGGCGGCGGTCTCGTCGGCCTCCGCGCGCAGGGTGCGCGCCTCGGCCAGCTCGGCCTCGGACTCCTCGGCGAACGCGCGCGCCTCCCCGGCGGCCTGGGCCAGCTCGGTGAGCCGCCCGGCCGGACAGCCGGTACGCCAGGAAGCGAGCCGCGCCGCGAGCTCGCGGTCCTTGCCGAGCCGTGCCGCGAGCCGACGGATGTCCTCGTCCCGCTCGGTCGCCCGTGCGCGCAGCGTCTGCCGCTCCTCGTCGGCGGCGTGCTCGTCGTGCATGGCCGGGTTCGGCGGGACGAGGAAGACGTCGCCGCTGTGGGCGTCGGCCGGCGGGGTCGGTGCGAGCAGGGCGGCGGCCGTGCCGACGGCCACGGCCGAGCGCGGCAGGAGCGCGGCGTCGCCGAGCGCCTCACGCGCGCGTGCGTGCGAGTCCGGATCGGTGATGATCACGCCGTCGACCAGTTCGGGCCGGGCGGCGAGCACGCGCGCGTGGTCGGCGGGGTCGACGGCCTGTGCGAGGTAGCGCCAGCCGGGCAGCGCGGGGATGCCGTGTTCGCCGAGGAACTCGACGGCGGCCAGCACGTCCGGGCCGGGCGGCAGCAGTCCGCCGTCGCCGAGCGCGCCGAGGATGCGGGAGTCGTCGGCGGCGGCGGTGCGCAGTTCGAAGAGCTGCCGTTCGGCGGAGGAGACGGCGTCGTCGAGGAGTTCGCGCAGTTCGTCGGCGCAGCGGTCCAGGTCCTCGGGGGTCAGCGAGGGGCCGTTCTCCGGTTCGCCCTCCTGCCGAGGCTGCGGGATCGGCCGACGCGCGCCGCCGCCGGTCAGCCCGAGCAGCTCCGTGAGGCGTTCCTCGCCGGCCAGGGACTCGGCGAGCCGCCGCTCGACGTCGTACGACCGTTGCCCGGCCGTCGCCGCGTCCGCGGCCCGGGCTGCGGTGAGTTCGGCGCGGGACTCGGCGGAGGCGGCCTCGCGCGCGTGCTCGCCGGCCCGGCGCGAGGCCTCGCGGGCGGTGTCCCAGGCGGCGACGGCCGTCTTCTCGGCGTCGCTGGCGGCGAGGGCCGCGCGGGCGGGGTCCGCGTCGGGTGCGCTGTCGTCGAGCCAGCCCGCGCGGACGGCCTCGGCGGTCTCCTGTTCGACCTCGGAGAGGCGCTGGCGCAGGTGCCCGACCTCGCTGCGGGCGCGCTGGGCGTCGGTGGCGGCGGAGGTCGCGTCCCGGTGCGCGGACTCGCCGACCTCCTGGAGCGCCGCCGAGCGCTCCTCCTCCTCGTTGGCGAGGGTCTCGGCGCGCTCCGCAGCCGCGTGCAGGGCCCGGACGAGATCGACGGCGGCCCTGGCGCGGGCGGCGAGCGCGGGAGCGGCGTCGCGCTCGGCCTCCTGGATCGCGGCGGAGACGCGCGCGACCCGGTCCGCGGCGGCGCGGTGGCGCAGCACGGCCTCGGCGGCCTGCCAGGCGGCGTGCAGGGTGCGGGCGTCGGCCAGTTCGCGCTTCTGCGCGGCGGCGGACTTCTCCGCGGCGGCGAGCGCCAGTGAGGCGTGCCGGAAGGCGAGTTCGGCGGCGATCAGCGCGCTGCGCTCGCGGGCCCCCTCGGAGTGGGTGACGGCGTAGGCGGCGGCCGTGACGCGCTGGGCGAGGTCACCGGCCCGCGCCTTCTCCTGCACGCCTCGCGCCGAGAGCCGTCGGGCCAGCGCGCGGGTGCGCCGCTCGGCGCCGGCGTGCACGTCACGCGCACGCGCGCGGGCCTCGGCGGCCTCGACGATCCGCCCGAGGAGGTCCACCGACCCGGCGGTGAAGTCCCGTTCGGCGATCAGCTCGGCGCGGCGGCCCAGCTTGTTGCCGAAGCCGCTGACCAGGTCGGCGAGCCCGTCGGTGTCGCGGGTGTCGGTCACCGCGCGCAGCAGCAGGTCGGTGAAGTCGGAGTCCTTCTTGACCGCGAAGAGGCCGGCGGCCTCGCCCTCGTCGGCGTTCATCTCCCGCTGGTAGCGGAAGAGTTCGGGGTCGAGGCCGAGTTCGGTGAGGTGCTCGACCCAGCGGTCGTGGATCTCCTCCCAGTGCACCTCCAGGTGCGGATACGCCTTCCCCGCCTCGGTGATGGCGTCCCGGAACCCCTTCATGGTGCGCCGCCGCCCCTGCGCCCCGGAGGCGCCCTCGACGGGCGGGCGCACGGCGGTGGACTCGGCGACGGGGAGGTTGTCCAGGCTCAGCCCGGGGCCGGGCCGGAACGAGTACCAGGCTTCCGCGAACTTCCGTGGGTCGTTGGACACCTGGCGGCCGCGCCACTCGCTCGCCTTGCCGACGACGACGCACTCACCGGTGAGCACGTGCTGCCACTCCAGCGCCACGTGCCCGCAGTCGTCGGCGAGCAGGAACTTGCGCAGCACGCCGGAGCTGGCCCCGCCGAGGGTGTTGCGGTGTCCCGGCAGCATCACGGAGAAGATCAGCTTGAGCAGGACGGACTTGCCGCCGCCGTTCTCCAGGAAGAGCACGCCCGCGGGCGCGGGCCGGCGCGGCGGGCCGACGGGCTCCTCGTCGAAGAACTCCGCCTGTGTGGGGGCGGGGTCGGGCACGATGTCGCCCACGCCCCGCAGGTCAAGCACGGTGTCGGCGTAGCGCGCACCGGCAGGCCCGATGGAGTAGAGGCGGACCCGGGACAGCTCGTACATGGCGGACTCTCGTAAGTCTTCGGCAGATCAGGGGGGTGGGGGGAGCCTTGAGGCCCTACGGCTCGAGGCTCTAGGAGTGGAACGGCAGCCCGGCGTCGGACACCAGCTCCAGATCGTCGCTCTCCTCGGCGGGCAGCAGGGTCGGCGAGCCGTCGGTGACCGGGACGACGCCCAGCTCCAGCAGCTCGGCCATGGCGGCGGCGCCGGCCATGTCGCGCACCTGGAGCTGGTAGCGGGCGGTCGTCCGGTAGGTGCCGCCGTTGTCGTCACCGGTCCGCTGCAGGAATCCGGAGTCGGTGAGGAACGCGACGGCCTTGCCGACGATGCCGGTCGTCGAACCGGCGAGTCTGCGCGCGTCCTTGGTGGCGCCGGTGGCGCTGCGTCTGGTCCAGATCCGCCAGGCGGCCTCCAGACCGGGCGCGTCGGTCGCGGGGTCGGTGTTCTGGCCCTGCTCCTCCGCCCGCTCCTCCAGCCGACGGCAGGCCTGGCGCACGAAGGCGTCGACCCCGTTGACGCTGACCCGCCCGATGTACCCGTCGTCGGCCAGGTCCTCGGGCCGGGGGAAGGCCATCGCGGCGACGGCGAGATGGGCGAGTCCGTGCAGGAACCGGTCGCCGCCGTCGGCGGACGTGCGACGCGCGTAGTCCCCCATCCGCACGGCGAACACCGAGTCCTCGGCGGCGGTCACCGCCATCCCCGCGCGCGGGGACACCTCCAGCACGATCAGCCCGAGCCCGGCGGCGACGGCGTCGGCGAGCCGTGCGAACGCCGGGTCCTCCCGGTATCGGCGCAGCAGTTCCGCGTACTCCTGGTCCCGCGCGGGCTGCAGTTTGGGCTGCAGCCCGAAGGCGACGAGCCGCGCCGCGTCCGCGGCGTCGGCGGGGGTGACGGGGGCGTGCGCCGCCGGGGCCGGGGCCTCCGTGTCACTCCACTCGACGTGCTCGGTCACGGCTTCGGCTCCTTGCTGCTCTCGTGCTCGTTGCTGCGCTTGCTCTCGGTACCGCTCACGTGCTCGGTACCGCTCACGTGCTCGTTCATTCGGTTCCCGGTGCCGCTCATGCCGCCTCCGTGCGGTCGGCCGCCATCCCCGCGGCGTCCAGCAGGGCGGTGCCGACGATGAGGTCGGCGCCGCCGAACTCGGGGTCGTCCAGCTCCGTCCCGTCGTCCACGGCGAACACCAGTTTCTGCTCGCCCTGCCGGTAGGCGGTGCCGACCGCCGGGCTGGCGGCGTGCACCGCCAGCAGGGCCACCAGGTACGGCAGGTCGGCGTCCCGCCTGCGCGCCTCGGCGAGGAGCCCCGACAGCCGGCGCGGCGCATCGGCCGGCAGATCCAGCAGCTCCGTCGCCGCGGCCAGCTGCTCCTCGCTGAACCGGCTGTCGTCCGGCGTCGCGATGAGGTCCGGCTCCGGCATCTCCGCGCCCAGATGCTCGCGCTCCACGGGCGGGGTCAGCAGCAGGTCGACGAGGTCGCCCACCCGCACGGACACCGGCGTGCGCAGTCCGGTCCCGCGCGCGAAGAAGGCGTCGGTGACCCGGACCGCCCGTTCCAGGGGCAACGGCAGCACGGGCGCGACGAGGTGTCCGTAGAGGTCGATCCCGGACGAGGTCATGGGCGTGGCGAAGGCCTGTCGGTCCTGCTCGGCGCGGAACAGCGGGCCGGCCTCCAGCAGCCGGGACTGCAGCTGTGTGTGGCGGCGGATGCAGTCCTTGACGATGTCGACGAGTTCGGCGGCGCGCCGCTTGTTCTCCGCGTCCTCGATCTCGTCCCGTGCCTTGCGGATGTTGGTGAGGATCGCGTTCTCGTGGCGGTAGCGGTCGGCGACGTGGTCGAGGGCCTCGGCGATCATGTCGGGCACCGCGTTGAGCCAGTCCACCGCGCGTACGTTGCGCCGGGTCGCCTCCAGGGCGCGGCGCAGCGTCTCCGAGTACTGCACGGTCCGGTAGCGGGCCTGCTCGGCGGCCAGCTGGGCGTCGGCGAGACGGCCGCGGCGGATGAGCACCTCGAGCTTGACCTCGGCGGCGATCTGCGCGCTGGTCACATCGGTGTCGAGGGCGCCGACGAGGACGTTGACCGCCTCGTCGGTCGTCCGGAGGTAGACCACGCCGCCGTGGCCGGGGACCTCCTCGATCAGCTTGAAGTCGTAGTCGCGGCGCACATAGGTGCCGTCCGGCGCGAAGGTGCCGTACGCGGCGCGGAAGCCGCGGTCGACGCTGCCGACGTTGATCAGGTTCTCCAGGACCCAGCGGGCAACCCGCTCGTGCTCGGCAACGGGCCGCTGCGGGGCCTGTGCGGCGATGCGCGGCAGCAGGCGGGCCACTATCTGGTCGTGGTCGGCGCCGGTGTCGAAGTCCATGTTGAGCGTGACGAGGTCGATGGCGGCGAGGGCGATCTCCGCCATGCCGTAGACCGAGTACTCACCCGCGAGATTGGCTTTGCGCATGTCGAGGTCGTGGATCGGCGCGGTGCAGGCGAGCGCGCGCAGCCGCCGCGCCAGGCCCTCGTCGGCGGCCGGGCCCAGAGCGGGTCGCGGCCCCGCGCTGAGCTGGGGCGGAACACGGTCCGTCGAAGCAGGCGAAGTCACGGTGCACAGACTAGGTCCTCGGTCTGACATCGACCCAAACGGCGCCTATCGCCTCCGGCGGGTGGCCGGGCGACTGCGGGTGGTTCTCCGGCCGCGGGCCGGTGGGGGCCGGTGGGGGCCGGTCGCGCAGTTCCCCGCGCCCCTGGAAAGACGACTACGACGTGCCGTCCTCCTCGACCCTTCCCCGATAGGCGTCGACCACGCGTTCGAGCGAGTCGGCCAGATAGACGGCCAGCAGCCGCTCGGCCTCTTCCGCGTCCCGCGCCTGGAGGGCCTCCAGGATCTGGCGGTTGCGCTGGAGGTACGGCTCGTGCAGCCGACGCGGATCGTCGACGACGTGGAAGGCTAGGCGCAGCTCGGCGAAGACACTGTTCATCAGCTCGGCGGTACGGGCGCTTCCGGCCAGCGCCACCAGTTCCCGGTGGAAGTGGATGTTGGCGGTACCCAGTCCTTTCCAGTCATTCTCGACGGCCGCCACCTGCCCCTCCGTGACGGCCGCCCGGAGGCCCTCCAGCGGGTACGGCGGCTCGCCCAGCCCTCGCACGACGGCACACTCGACAAGCGTGCGCGTGCGGTAGATGTCCTCGACGTCCTCGACGGTCAGGACCCGGACGAACACCCCGCGGTTCAACTCGTGGACGAGCAGCCGCTCGTGGGTGAGCAGCCGGAACGCCTCGCGCAGCGTGTTGCGGGAGACCCCGAGCGCCCCGCCGATGCTGTCCTCCGACAGCCGTGTCCCCGGCGGGAAATAGCCCTCGGCGATGCGGCTTCTGAGGATGTCCGAAACCCGTTCGGCCGTGCTCGTACGGCCCAGGAGGGCACGGTCGTCGGCCAGTCCCGCCAGCTGCTCTGCCATGCCCGGAATTCAACCGCAGACACGAGAACGAAACAACACGGGTATTGAAGGATCGTTCAACGATCCTCTACCTTCCTTTTCATGGCACCGCCCCGTCCCCACCGTGGCGACCCGCCTCCCGCACGGCACGGCTCACTCCCAGCACCCTCCGTCATCCCTCAGCGAGGTGCCCCATGAGCACGACCCGTCCACCGAAGGCCCCCACCACCGACGTCCGCCCAGGGACGACCGAACACACCCCCGACGACGGCGCGCTGGCCTGGCTGCGCGCCCTCGGGCCGCGCGGCCGACGCGCCTTCGCCGGCGCCTTCGGCGGCTACGCCCTCGACTCCTACGACTACTTCACGCTGCCGCTGAGCATGGTCGCGCTGGCGGCGTACTTCGGTCTGGACAGCGGCCAGACCGGCCTGTTCACCACCGTCACCCTGGTCGCCTCCGCGGTCGGCGGCGCCGTCGCGGGCGTCCTGGCCGACCGGATCGGCCGGGTCAAGGCCCTGATGATCACGGTGATCACATACGCCGTCTTCACCGTCGCCTGCGGCTTCGCGCCCACCTACGAGACGCTGTTGGTCTTCCGCTCCCTGCAGGGCCTCGGGTTCGGCGGCGAGTGGGCGGTCGGCGCGATCCTGGTCGCCGAGTACTCGAGCGCGAAGCACCGGGGGCGCACGCTCGGCGCGATCCAGAGCTCGTGGGCCGTCGGCTGGGGCCTCGCGGCACTCGTGTACACGCTGGTCTTCTCGTTCTTCGGCGACGACGTGGCCTGGCGCGTGATGTTCTGGACGGGCGCCCTGCCCGCACTGCTCGTCGTCTGGATGCGACGCCGGGTGCAGGACGCGCCGGAGGCCACGGCGGCACGCCGGCAGAGCGCCGAGAAGGGCTCGTTCCCGGCGATCTTCAAGGGCCCGCTGCTGCGCACCACGCTCTTCGCGGGCCTGCTCTCCACGGGTGTGCAGGGCGGCTACTACACCCTGGCGACCTGGGTGCCGACGTACCTGAAGTCGGAGCGCGGTCTGTCGGTGGTCGGCACCGGCGGCTATCTGACCTTCCTGATCTCGGGCGCCTTCCTCGGCTACCTGACCGGCGGCTATCTCACCGACCGGCTGGGCCGGCGCCGCAACATCTGGCTGTTCGCCCTGCTGTCGGCGGTGTGCATCCTGGCGTACGCGAACATCCCGAGCGGCGCGGACACCCTGCTGCTCGTGCTCGGTTTCCCGCTCGGGTTCTGCATGTCGGCGATCTTCAGCGGCTTCGGCTCCTACCTGAGCGAGCTGTATCCGACGGCCCTGCGCGGCACGGGGCAGGGCTTCACCTACAACACCGGCCGCGCCGTGGGCGCCGTCTTCCCCACCACGGTCGGTTTCCTGGCCGACAGCTGGGGTGTGGGCGGCGCGCTGGTCTTCGGTGCGATCGGGTACGCGATCGCCGCCGTGGCGCTGCTGGGACTGCCGGAGACGCGCGGGACGGAGCTGGTGTGAACCGTCCGATCCTCACCCAGGACCACCGTCCCCCTCTCCTTGCCGAGCAGGACCGCCGTCCCCCTCTCCTCCCCGCGCAGGACCGCCGTCCGCCCCGCAGCGAGGACCGTCCCGTCATCGTCGTCGACGAGCACGCGCACGCGTGGAGCCCCGCCGTCGCCCGGTCCCGCTTCCGGGCGGGCCTGGCGGGCCCCACGGCCGGGGTCTCGGCGGGTCACACCCAGGTCAACCTGATCTCGGTGCCCGCGGACTGGGCGTACGACATGCTCCTGTTCTGCCAGCGCAATCCGAAGCCCTGTCCCGTCCTCGACGTCACCGACGCCGGCTCCTGGACGACCGTCCTGGCCGAGGGCGCCGACCTGCGCACCGATCTGCCGCGCTACCGGGTGTGGGAGGACGGCGAGCTGGTGGACGAGCCGACGGACGCACGCGCGTACTGGCGTGACGACCTGGTGTCGTTCCTGATCGGCTGCAGCTTCACCTTCGAGTGGGCGCTGTCCGGGGCCGGCGTCCCGATCCGGCACCTCGAGCAGGGGCGCAACGTCCCGATGTACGTGACGAGCCGTCAGTGCCGGCCCGCGGGCCGGCTGCACGGCCCCCTGGTCGTGTCCATGCGTCCGGTGCCGCCGCAGCACCTCGCGGCGGCGATCCGGGAGAGCAGTCTGCTCCCGGCGGTCCACGGCAGCCCCGTACACTGCGGCGATCCGTCGGGACTGGGCATCGACGACCTCGGCCGGCCCGAATTCGGCGACGCCGTGGACGCCGCGCCGGACGACATCCCGGTGTTCTGGGCCTGCGGAGTGACCCCGCAGGCCGCGGTGATGGCCTCACGCCCGCCGTTCGCCCTCACCCACGCCCCGGGGCAGATGTTCCTCACCGACGCCCGCGACGAGCAGTACCGCGTGGCCTGAGAAGGAGACACGAAGGAACCATGACCGCGACGACCGCGATCGATCTGAACGCCGACCTCGGCGAGGGGTTCGGGCGCTGGCAGCTGACCGACGACGAGCAACTGCTGTCCGTCGTCACCAGCGCCAACGTGGCCTGTGGCTTCCACGCCGGGGACGCGGCCACCATGCGGCGGGTGTGCGAGCTGGCGGCCGAGCGCGGTGTGACGATCGGCGCCCAGGTCTCCTATCGGGACCTGGCCGGATTCGGGCGGCGCGCCATGGACGTGCCCTCCGCCGAACTGACCGCCGAGGTGGCGTACCAGATCGGCGCCCTGGAGGTGTTCGCCCGGGCGGCGGGCGCGCGCGTGGCGTACGTGAAGCCGCACGGCGCGCTCTACAACCGGGTCGTGCACGACCCGGAGCAGGCCGGCGCGGTGGTCGACGGGGTGCTCCTGGCCGACGCCGCGCTGCCCGTGCTCGGGCTGCCGGGCTCGCGTCTGCTGGAGCTGGCCCGGAAGGCGGGGCTGCGGGCCGTCCCGGAGGCCTTCGCGGACCGGGCGTACACCGACGAGGGCACGCTCGTGCCGCGTGCCCTGGCCGGAGCCGTGGTCGCCGACCCGGACGCCGTCGTGGAACGGTCGGTACGCCTGGCCCGCCTCGGCCGGGTCACCTCCCACACGGGGTCCTCCGTCGAGGTACGCGCGCGTTCCCTGTGTCTGCACGGCGACACGCCCGGCGCGGTGGAGCTGGCCCGCAGGGTCAGGCGCCGGCTGGAGGAGTCGGGCGTACGGGTGGAGGCCTTCGCATGAGCATCCGTGTCCTGCCCGTCGGCGACGACGCCCTGCTCGTCGAGGTGGCGTCGGGCGCGGAGGCCGAGGCCCTGCACGCGGAGCTGTTGCGGCGCCGCGCGGCGGGCCTGCTCGGCGCGCGCGAGATCGTGCCGGCGGCCCGCACCGTCCTCCTGGACGGCCTGACGGATCCCGACCGGCTGGCGGCCGAGCTCGCCGCCTCCGTCGTACCGCCCGCTCCCCCGCGCGTGCAGGACGTGGTGGAGATCCCGATGCGTTACGACGGCCCCGACCTGGCCGAGGTCGCCGCGCACTGGGGCGTCGCGGAACAGGAGGTGGCCCGTATCCACGCGGCCGCCGAGTTCCGGGTCGCCTTCTGCGGGTTCGCGCCCGGCTTCGGCTATCTGACCGGCCTGCCCGGGCGCTACGACGTCCCGCGCCGGGCCACCCCGCGCACCGCCGTGCCGGCCGGCTCGGTGGCGCTGGCGGGGCCGTACACGGGCGTGTACCCGCGCTCGTCGCCGGGTGGCTGGCAGCTCATCGGTACGACGGAGGCGGTGCTGTGGGACCACGCGCGCGTGCCGGCCGCGCTGCTGTCGCCGGGCACGCGCGTGCGCTTCGTTCCGGCGGAACCGGTGACGGCGGCGGAACCGGTGAAGACGGCGGCGCCCGCATGAGCGACCGCGCACTCTGCGTCGTCCGTGCCGGAGCGCTCACCACCGTTCAGGACTTGGGCCGGGCCGGACACGCGCATCTCGGCGTGCCGCGTTCCGGTGCGCTCGACGCGCCCGCTGCGGCCCTGGTCAACCGGCTGGTGGGCAACCCGCTCGACGCGGCCGTCCTGGAGACGACGCTCGACGGCTGTGCCCTCAGGCCGCGTTCCGACGTGATCGTGGCGGTCGGGGGCGCGCCCTGCCGGGTCACCGTGAACGGCCGTCCCGCCGCCTGGGCCGCACCGGTGCGCGTGCCGGCCGGGGCGGTGCTGGACGTCGGACCGGCCGTCCGCGGGGTACGCGCCTATGTGGCCGTGGCCGGGGGCATCGCCGTCGAGCCGGTCCTCGGCAGCCGGTCCACGGACCTGCTCTCCGGCCTCGGCCCCGCGCCGCTCACGGCCGGTGCCGTCCTCCCTCTGGGGGGTGAGCCCGCCGGGGCGCACACGCGTGTGGACGTCGGCCCGCAGCCGGGACCCCCGGCCGAACTCGTCCTGCGGGTGACGCTCGGCCCACGCGACGACTGGTTCACCCCGGACGCCGTCCGCGCCTTCGTCTCGCGGACGTTCCTCGTGTCCTCGGCGAGCAACCGCATCGGGCTGCGCACCGACGGGCCCGCCCTGGAGCGAGCGGTGGGCGGGGAACTCGCGAGCGAGGGCATGGTCCTGGGCGCCGTACAGGTTCCGCCGGCCGGCCGGCCGGTGGTCTTCCTCGCCGACCACCCGACCACCGGGGGCTACCCGGTGATCGGGGTCGTGCGCGCGAGCGACCTCCCGGCCGTCGCCCAGGCGGTGCCGGGGACACCGGTCCGCTTCGTGGCCGTACGCCGACGGTGACCCCGGTGCCGTCGGTGATCGCTCACGCCGCGTCCGGCTGCCGCTCCGCCACCGACAGGGCGGCGAGTGCGGCGGACACGGCCGCGGACGCCCGCAGATCGAGCCGCGCGCTCGTCCCGCGCGCGCGGTGACGCATCTCGTCGGCGGCCAGGGTAAGCAGTTGCGGAAGCAGGTCGGTGCACCGCCGGGCCACCCAGCCAGTGCCCGCGGTCGCCAGCCACCACAGGCTCGCCGAGGTCGTGGGCGCCGGGAACTCGGGCTCGGGCGAGGGCGCGCGCCCGGTCGCGAGGCCCGCCTCGGCCAGCAACGCGTGGAAGCGCACGGCCAGTTGCCGGTGCCCCCGTTCGCCGGGGTGGAGCCGGTCCGCGCTCCACATGGCCCGGTCCGTCAGCCAGGCGCCCTCGGAAGCGTGCAGGTGGACGGCGCCGTAACGCTCGGAGAGCGCGTGGACGACGGCGTTGACCGCGCGCTGCCGACGGGCCAGCGGGCGGGCGAGGGCCCCGGGCAGCCCCAGCGTGCCGCCCGGGTCGGGCAGACACGCGGTGAGCAGGACCGCGCCCTGCTCGGCGAAGGCGGCGTACACCGTGTCGAGCCGGGCGGCCACGGCGTGGATGTCGAAGGTGCAGCGCAGGGTGTCGTTGACGCCGACGACGACGGAGACGACGTCGGGCCGCAGCTCCAGGCCGGCCGGGAGCTGCCGTTCCAGCACGTCCCGTGTCTGCGCCCCGCTGACCGCGAGGTTGGTGAACTCCACGGCCTTGGCACCCTTCACGGTTCCCTCGGGCTCCGCGGCGAGGCCGTCGGCGAGCAGTGCGGCCCAGCCGCGCCAGCCCTCGCCGACGGGGTCCCCCACGCCCTCGGTGAGCGAGTCACCGAGGGCGACGAAGCGGACCGGTCTCATCCGAGGCCTCCGGGCACAAAGGGCGCCACCGGAGCAACCGGAGCAACCGGAGCCACCGGCGTCGGCAGCATCGCGTCGTGCGCCGCGAGGAACGCGTCGACCGCCGTCCCCCAGCCGAAGCACTCGGCACGCGCGCGTGCCGCCTCCCGGCGTGCCGCAGAGGGGCGCTCCAGGATGTGCTCCACGGCGTCCGCGAACGCCTCGCCGCGGTCGGCCGCGGTGGCCCCCGCGGCCCCGATGACCTCGGGAAGCGCCGAAGAGGAGCTCGCGACGACGGGGGTCCCGCAGGCCATCGCCTCCAGGGCGGCGAGCCCGAACGTCTCCGCGGGCCCCGGCGCCAGGCACACGTCGGCGGAGGCCTGCAGGGCCCCCAGCGCACCGCGGTCGGCGACATGCCCGAGGAACGTCACGGGCAGCCCGCGCTCCCGTGCCCGCTGCTCCAGCCGCGGCCGCAGCGGTCCGTCCCCGGCGACGACCAGCACCGCCCGGGCACCGCGCCGCAGCAACGCCTCCAGGGCGTCCAGCGCCGTGCCGGGCCGCTTCTCCACGGAAAGGCGGGTGCACATCACCAGCAAGGTCTCGTCCACGCGCGCGTGGACGGCCCGCAGCCCTTCGTCCCGCAGGGCGGGGTGCCGTTCGACGAGGTCGACGCCGAGCGGCGCCCGCACCACGTTGCGCGCCCCGATCCGCACGAACTCCCGCTCGGCGAACTCCGTGGTGCACACCACGCGTGCGTACGTGTGGGCGGTACGGAGGTTGAGCGAGTCGGCGGCGCGCCGGGCCGCTCCCTCCGGCACGCCCCAGGTGCGCAGGACGCCGTCGGCGGTCTCGTGGGAGACCATCACTGCGGGCACCCGGGCCCGCCGCGCCCACTTGCCGGTCCAGCGCAGCGTCGTCCGGTCGGAGACCTCCAGCCGGTCGGGGGCGAGCTCCTCCAGCAGCCGGGCGACCCGCCGCTTGTCGGCGAGCACGCGGTAGCCGCCGGTGCCGGGCAGCAGCGGCCCCGGCAGGGTGATGACCCGGCCCTGCTCGGTCTCCCGGTCGCTGGTCCGCTCGCCGGGCACGATCAGGACCGAGTCGTGGCCGGCCGCACGATAGCCCTTGCCCAGCTCGCGCAGGGCGGTGCGCAGGCCGCCCGAGGCGGGAGCGACGAAGTTGGCGAGGCGCACGATCCGCAGCGGCCCGGAGCAGGTGCCGGGGACGCGGCCCGCGACATCCCTGTCGTCCACGCCGGTCCTGCCGTGCACGTCGCTCACGCCGTTCGCGCCGGTCATGCCGATCACGCCGTTCGTGCTGTTCATACTGTTCGTGCCGTTTATGCCGGTCATGCCGCCACCACCAGTCGGCGTGCGGCGAGCACGTCCTCGTAGTGGCCGATGAGCCGGTCGCCGACGGCGGCCCAGGTGCGCCCCTCGACCGTGGCACGGCCGGCGGCGGCGAAGACGGCCCGCTGCGCGGGGTCAGCGGCCAGTGACGCGACCGCATCGCGCACGGCGGCCTCGTCGCGCGGCGGGACGAGCAGCCCGGTGCGCCCGTCGTCGACCAGGTCCAGAGGACCGCCCGCGGCGGGCGCGATCACCGGCACGCCGCTGGCCATGGCCTCCTGCACGGTCTGGCAGAACGTCTCGAAGGGGCCCGTGTGCACGAACAGGTCCAGCGAGGCGAAGATCCTGGCGAGTTCGTGGCCGGTGCGGTTGCCCAGGAAGACCGCGCCCGGCAGGGCGTCCTCCAGGCCGGGGCGGCTCGGCCCGTCGCCCACCACCACGACCCGGACGCCCTCCAGCCCGCAGGCGCCGGCGAGGAGCTCGACGTGCTTCTCGGGGGCGAGCCGGCCGACGTAGCCGACGATCAGCTCGCCGTTGGGCGCGAGTGCGCGGCGCAGTGCGTCGTCACGGTGTTCGGGGCGGAAGCGCGCGGTGTCCACACCCCGCGGCCACAGCTTGACCCGGGGCACGCCGTGCGTGTCCAGGTCGTGCCGGGCCGCGCTGGAGGGGGCGAGGGTGAGGTCGGCGGCGGCGTGGACGGACCGTATCCGACGCCAGGCCGCGGCCTCGCCGGCGCCCACGTAGGTGCGGGCGTATCCGCCCAGGTCGGTCTGGTAGACGGCGACGGCGGGGATGCCGAGCCGGGCGGCGACCGCCATGCCTCGGACGCCGAGGATGAAGGGGCTGGCCAGATGGACCATCTCGGCACGGTGCTCGGCGATGGCGGCGGCGACGCGTCGGCTGGGGAGGGCGACGCGGACCTGGGGGTAGCCGGGGAGCGGGAGGGAGGGGATGCGGATGACGGGGCAGGGCGCTTCGGCGTCCGGCCCGGTCCCGGCGGCGGTGGCCGGGGCGACGACGACGGGGGCGTGACCGCGATCGACGAGGTGTCGGGCGGTCTGGAAGGCGCAATGGGCCACGCCGTTCACGTCGGGGGGAAAGGATTCGGTCACGATGACGACACGCATACCCGTGTTGTCGCCGCCTTGGACGTGGCCGCGTCAAAGTGGATCTTTCCGAATGACAAACGTCCCATGAGCGTTGCGCTGCGCAGTCGGTGCGGAGCCGATCCGCACCACGCAGGTCGGACGCCGTCCATGCCCGTCCGCCCCGGCGTCCACTTCATGTTCATGAACAGACGCAGGCCCCGCCAGGCTCCCCTCCGGCGGTGGCCTGCTCCGTGTTCACATGGCGGACGCCGCGTCCGGTCCGATCCGGCTCCGTACGGCCGTCTGGACCTCGGCCTCCTCGGCCGGGTCGGCGGCGAGCCGGCGCAGGCGCTCCACGACCCGGGCGTCACCGGTCTCGGCGTGCCGGGCGGCGATCTCGCGGGTGCCCTCCTCACAGTCCCAGAGGCATTCGACGGCGAAGCCGGCGGCGTAGGAGGGATCGGTGGCGGCGAGTGCGCGGGCACAGCGCCCGCGCAGATGGGACGAGGCCGTCTCGCGGTAGATATGGCGCAGCACGGGCGCGGCGCAGACGATGCCGAGCCGTCCGGCGCCGTCGACGAGGGTCCACAGGGTCGGCGCGTCGCAGCCCTCGCCGCGTACGGCCTCGCGCAGGGCGCCCAGGACCAGGTCGCTGTCCCGGGTGCCGCCCCGGCAGGCGAGCATACGGCCGGCGGCGGCGCCCAGGGCGTCGGGCCGGTGGGCCCAGCCGCGGGCCCGGTCGACGGCGGCGACGCTGCGCATGCGCTCGAAGGCGTCGACGGCGGCCTCCACGACCGGCGTCGGGCCCGCCGCGGTGGCCTGTTCGATCAGGAGCAGGGCGTCCGGATCATTGGCGTCGGCGAGATAGCGCAGGGCGGTGCAGCGGGCTCCCTCGGTGCCGTCCTTGGCCGCCTGCACGATCTCGGGGCGGTCCTCGGGTCCGGCCACGGCGGAGAGACAGCGGGCGGCGGGGACATGGAGCGCGGCTCCGCGTTCGATGCCCTGTTGGGCCCACTCGAACACGGCCTGCACGCTCCAGCCCGGACGGGGTCCGCTGGGGCTCATCTGCCGTTGCCATCGGTCGAAACAGCCGGCCTCCTGAGCGGCACGCACACGCGTGGAGACGTGTTCGCGTGGATCCTCGGCCCATAGCCGCCAGGGCCGTGGCTCGAAGGCGTCCCGTACGACGGCGGCCAGTTCGGCCTCGCCCTCGGGGTCGGTGGCGAACCGGGCGAGCACGGGCGCGGCCAGGGCGCGCAGGCCGGCGTCGTCGTCCCGCAGGGCGAGCTCGTCCAGTGCCCAGGCCCAGTTGGAGCCCGAGGCGGCGTATCTGCGCAGCAGGTCGAGGGCGTCCCGCCTGCCGTAGGAGGCGAGGTGACCGAGGACGGCCAGGGTGAGGCCCGTGCGTGACTCCTCGGTGTCGAAGACGTCCTCGACGTCGAAGAGGTGGGCCTCGATCTCGTCCAGCTCGCCGCTGAGGTCGAGGTAGAGGCGGGCGTAGTAAAGGGAGCGGTTCTCCACCTGCCAGTCGTGGCGGGGGTCCCGCAGCACACAGTGGTTCAGCGCCGCGAGCGCCTCGGCGCGCGGGGCGGTGAGCGCATGCAGCGTGCCGTCGCCGCGGCCCCTCTGGAGCAGGCCGAGCAGCGTACCGCTGGGCGCTATGACCGGATCGAACATGGGAAACAGCCTCACATCAAGCGTCGACGCAACCGGGGACGTGCATTACCTGGCCGCGTGACAACACGTCGGGGCGCCCGCCGTTTCCTGCTTGCTGTAGACCATTTTCCTCTGCCTCTCGTCGGTGGCCCATGCGGACCGCATCACGGCCCGCGCGGTGCGGCAACACCTGCCCAGCCATCGCGTCCGTGAATCACGACGTCATGATGACCCGGCTGTTCTACCTGCCGCGACCGAAATTTCCGGCGGCCTTGTACCGCCTCCCCCGTGGTCGTTGTTTTACCTGGTCAGGAACCTCTTTTGACCTGCTCAGGACACGTCGGCTCAGTGCGCGCCGAAGAGCTCCAGCAGCTCCGTCCTGCCGAACATGCGGGCCGTGTCGACGGCCGACGGCGTGCCCTGGGAGGGGTCGACGCCGGCCTCGATCAGGACCTTGACGACTTCCGTCTCACCCTTGAAGACGGCCCCGGCGAGCGGGGTCTGGCCCCGGTCGTTGATCCGGTCGGCCTCGGCGCCGCGGGCCAGCAGGGCCCGGACCGCGTCGGCGTGCCCGTGGTACGCGGCGAGCATCACGAGCGAGTCGCCGCGGTCGTTGGTGAGGTCGGCCGGAACGCCCGCGTCGACATACGCCACGAGCTCCTCGGTCTGCCCCTGCCGGGCCAGATCGAAGATCTTGGTCGCCAGCTCCACGACCTCGGGGTCGGGGGCTTCAGTCATCGGCCGGACCGCCTCTCGCTACAACCGTTCAGGTGAATCGCCAGGGTACTGGCTCGTCGGACACCTGGCCGGTACGGCCGTCGGCAAAGATCACGGACGGCCCCTTTCGACGTAGTTCTCCTGGTCAGACACCCTTCAGACCTCCGCCACCCGGGGGAAATCGGCAGTATTTCACCCAGTTGCACCTTTTATCGTATGGATACATCCTGTGAGCCTGGAAGTACTCATGGTGACTGTCCCCCGCGAACCAGGAGAACCCAAATGATCCTGTCCATGTCAGGCGTAGTCCTGCTCGGCATCATCGTCTTCCTCTTCTTCCGCAAGGACGGGCTCAAGGCGTCCCACGCCGTGGTCTCGGCCCTGTTCGGGTTCTACATGGCCAGTACGGCCATCGCCCCGAGCATCAAGGCCGGCGGCGAGAGCCTGGCCAGCCTTCTCGGCGGCATCAAGTTCTGACGCCGCACGTCCCGCCCGTACGCACCTCCAGGAGACAGCAGTGGCCCGGCGCCCCCTCCCCAGCATCCTGAGCACAGGCAGCGCGCAGATCGCCCGAAGCCGGGAGCTGGCCCGGACGGCGGCCGACAGCGCCACCGATGTCCTCCATCCGCTGATCACGATCACCCGCGGACTGCGCCGGCTGGCCTCGGCCGGGCGGCGCAGATGGGCCGAGACGCCCAAGGACAGACGCGGGCCGCTGCTGTTCCTGGCGGCCTCGGCCATCCTGGTCGTCGTACTGGTGCCGTACGGTCCGCTGCTCGCCGTCATCACCCTGATGGCGGCGGCGGCCTGGCAGGGCAGGGACCGCACCCCACCGGTTCCCGAAGGCCCTGACGAATCGCAGATCCAGCGACTCCAGGTGCTGTACGAGGCCCTGGTCCCGTACTTCTCCACGGCGGACGACCCTTCTCCCCTGTACGCCCACGGCGGCGACTGGGAGAAGGGCTTCCCCGAGCAGGAGTTCGACGACTCGGGCCGAGTCGCCCACCTCTTGATCCACTACCCGGCGTACTTCCCGGACAGCGAGGCCGGCCCCCGCGCGCGGATCGAGCAGCTGGTCGCCGCGAAGTCCGGCCGCGGCCGCGAGTACCTCTTCGCCTGGGACCAGGAGGCCAACGAGCTCACGGTCAGCGTCCTGTCCGCGCTCCCCACCGACATCTGCGCCCAGCGCTTCGTCACCGCTCCCGGCGAGACGGTCCTGGGCTTCACCGACCCCTCCCGGGTCCAGCGGACGCTCCCGCTGGCCTTCGGCGAGGACCAGCGCGACGTCCCGCCGGTCGTCTGGCGCACCGGCCTGCGCTCCACCGAGCCGCATCTGCTGGCGGTCGGCCAGCCCGGCAGCGGCACCTCGACCCTGCTGCGCTCCATCGCCCTGCAGGCCCTGCCCCAGGGTGACGTCCTCGTCGTCGAGGGCGGCGGCACGGGCGAGTACGCGTGCTTCAGCGGCCGGGACGGCGTCCTGGGCGTCGAGGTCGGGCTGGACGGGGCGCTGACCGCCCTGGAGTGGGCGGCCGGTGAGACGGAGCGCCGGCTCATCGCCGCCAACCGCGCCCGCCAGGCGGGCCACCTGCCGCCGGAGGACACCAAGCGGCCGCTGTGGATCCTCCTGGACCGCCCCACCACGTTCACCCATCTGGCCGAGGCGGACGGCCGCAAGGACCCGCAGTCCCTCCTCCAGGTCCCGCTCCGGCACGGCCGCGCGGCCGCGGTCACGGTGGTCGTGGCCGAACAGTTCGACACCGTGGACTCCCTGAGCGACGCGGTACGGCAGCACACACGCGCGCGTGTCGTGCTGGGCCCGGCGACGACCGACCAACTGGAGACGGTCCTCGGCGCGCCCCCGCACACCACTCCCGTCGACCAGGTCCCGCCGGGACGCGGCTACGCCCGACTGGGATCCGGCCCGGTACACCGGCTACAGGTACCGGCGACCCCGGACCCCTACGACGACGCGACGAGCGACGCCCACCGCCAGGCGGTGCTGGACCTCCTGCCCCCACGCTCCACCCCGGCCGACACCAAGACACTGCCGCCACCGGCGAAGGCCGAGGCCACGGAGGCGTCGGTCACGGAGACAGCGGTCACGGAAGCAGCGGTCACGGAAGCAGCGGTCGCCGAGCAGGTGCCGACCGCAGGCGGGTAACCGGGCGCATCAGCGCGGCCGGGCGGCCGACCAGGCCTCCCGGCACGGGCGAGCACGGGCGGGCCGGGCGACCGGATCGCCGCGAGCCGCCGGCGCGCGACAGGTCCGTCGGCGAGCGCAGGCGGGCGTGATCAGCCCCACAGGCAGGGCAGGCGAGCCTGATCACGCCCGCCTGCCATGCCGGCGGGCGGTCTGCGTCTCTACGCGACGAACGTGCGCGGGCCCTCGCCGCCCGCCGTGCCGCCGCTCTCGACGATCCGGGCGGCGGCGGCCAGTCGCGCGGCCGCCTCCTCCGCGACCGCGCCTCCCACGGTGAACGGCAGCCGCACATACCCCTCGAAAGCGCCGTCGACCCCGAACCGGGGTCCGGACGGCACCCGCAGGCCCACCCGCTCCCCCGCCTCGGCGAGCCGAGACCCGGAGAGGCCTCCGGCCCGGACCCAGAGGGTCAGCCCGCCCTTGGGCACGGAGTACTCCCACTCCGGCAGCTCCCGGCGCACCGCCGCGACGAGGTCGTCCCGGTTCCCTCGGGCCTGGCTCCGCCGCAGTTCGACGGCCTGCTCCCAGCCTCCGGTGCTGAACAGCCAGTTCACCGCCAGCTGCTCCAGCACGGGCGTGCCCATGTCGGCGTAGGCGCGCGCCGCGACCAGGCTGCGGATGACGTCCGGGGCCGCCCGCACCCAGCCGATGCGCATCCCGGCCCAGAAGGCCTTGCTGGCCGAGCCGACCGTGATCACCGTCGACCCCGCGGGATCGAAGCCGCACACGGGCCGCGGCATCTCGACGTCGTCGTCGAGCCACAGCTCGCTCATGGTCTCGTCGGCGACCAGCACGGTCCCCGCGGAGCGGGCCGCCTCCACGAGCCGGCGCCGCTGGTCCTCGTCGGCGAGCGCGCCGGTCGGGTTGTGGAAGTCGGCGACGACGTAGGCGATGCGCGGCGCGGCGTCGCGCAGGACCTGGCGCCAGCGGTCCATGTCCCAGCCGGCGAGCCCGTCGGCCATCGCGACGGGCACCAGGCGGGCGCCCGCCTCACGCATCAGCTGAAGGATGTTGGCGTAGGAGGGCGACTCGACGGCGATGCGCTCGCCGCGCCCGCCGAACAGATGGCAGATGGCGTCGATGGCCCCCATCGCGCCGGTCGTGACCATGATCTGCTCGGGCATCGTCGCGATCCCGCGCGCGGTGTACCGCTCGGCGATCATCGCCCGCAGCGCGGGCAGCCCCGCCGGATAGTCGCCGTGCGTGTGGGCGTACGGCGGCAGCTCCTCCAGCGCGCCCTGCACGGCACGGGTGAGCCAGGGCTCCGGCGCGGGCAGGGCCGCGCAGCCCAGGTCGATCATCGAGCCGAGGGCCTCGGGCGGCAGCGGCTCCAGGCCGCGCGCCGGCACCGGGTTGCCCGCCGGGACGGCCGTCCAGCTGCCCGCGCCGCGCCGGGACTCCAGGAACCCCTCCGCGCGCAGGGCCTCATAGGCGGCGGCGACGGTCGTACGACTCACGGACAGGGCGAGGGCCAGTTCGCGTTCGGCGGGCAGCCGGGCGGCGACCGGAACGCGGCCTTCCAACACCAGCAGCCGGACTCCGTCGGCGAGCGCGCGATAGGCGGGCGGACGGCGCGTTCCCGGGCCCGCCGGGCGGTCCTGTTGGGACTTGAGCAGTCGCGCGAGCTGCGCGGCCCCCACCGCTGAGGTCCACTGCGCCATGGTGATCAGTCCACCTTCCCCGAATTGGCCATGGATGACGTTCGCTTCCAAGCCACAGAGTGTCACGAGTCAGGCCACTATCACCACCACGACCGCTACCAGGGGGACCCAGTGTCCGAGTCGCCGCCGCAGGAATCACGGCCGCAGGAATCACCGCCGCAGAAACCGCCTCTGCAGGATTCACCGCTGCGGGATCCGGGCGGCCGCCTCGCCCGTCGGCTGATCCAGCTCTACGTCGGCCTCGTCCTGTACGGCGCCAGCGCCGCCCTCTTCGTGCAGGCGGGGCTGGGCCTGGAGCCCTGGGGCGTACTGCACCAGGGGCTCGCCGAGCTGACCGGACTGACCATCGGCGTGGTGTCGATCGTCGTCGGCGCGGCGGTGCTGCTGCTGTGGATCCCGTTGCGCCAGCGCCCGGGCCTGGGGACCGTCTCCAACGTCTTCGTCGTCGGCCTCGCGATGGACGGCACGCTCGCGTGGATCCCGGAGGCCCGCACCCTGGCCGTTCAGGTGCCCCTGCTGCTGGCCGGGATCGTCCTCAACGGGGTGGCCACCGGCCTCTACATCGCGGCCAGTTTCGGTCCGGGCCCGCGCGACGGGCTGATGACGGGGCTGCACCGGCGCACCGGGCGTTCGATCCGGCTGATGCGGACCGCGGTGGAGGTGGCGGTCGTGGTGACCGGGTTCGCCCTCGGCGGCACCATCGGAGTCGGCACGCTGCTCTACGCGGTGGCGATCGGCCCGCTGGCCCAGGTCTTCCTTCGAGTGTTCGCCGTTCCCGCGGCATCCGGCGGCAGCACGGTCGTTGCCACCGGGACACCCCAGGGAGCAATACTTCGTCCGTGACCACCCTGATACGCCACCCGTACCTCGACCATCCCGGGCCCATTCCGTTCGCGCACCGCGGCGGGGCCGCGGACGGTCTGGAGAACACCGTGGCGCAGTTCCGGCACGCGGTCGAGGCGGGCTACCGCTACCTGGAGACCGACGTCCACGCCACGCGGGACGGCAAGCTCGTCGCCTTCCACGACGCGACGCTGGACCGGCTGACCGACGGCGCGGGCCGCATCGCCGACCTCCCGTGGTCGGACGTGCGCCACGCGCGCGTGTCGGGGAAGGAGCCGGTGCCGCTCTTCGAGGAGCTGCTGGAGACCTTCCCCGAGGCACGGTGGAACGTCGACCTCAAGGCCGAGCCCGCTCTGCACCCTCTGCTGAAGCTGATCGCGTCCATGGACGCGTGGGACCGCGTCTGCGTCGGCTCGTTCTCGGAGGCCCGTGTCGTGCGCGCCCAGCGGCTGGCCGGGCCGCGCCTGGCGACGTCGTACGGCACCCGGGGCGTGCTCAACCTGCGGCTGCGGTCCTGGGGCGTGCCCGCGGCGCTGCGCGGCTCGGCGGTCGCCGCGCAGGTGCCCGAGGCCCAGTCGGGAATCCAGGTCGTGGACCGGCGCTTCGTCCGCACCGCCCACGCGCGCGGGCTGCACGTGCACGTGTGGACGATCAACGACGCGGATCGGATGCACCGGCTCCTGGACCTGGGAGTCGATGGCATCATGACCGATCACATCGACACGTTGCGCAAGGTCATGGAGGACCGGGGCGTCTGGGTCTGACCTCGGGCCCGCCCCCGCGCGCGGTTGCGGGAAGCGGGAAGCGAGGGCGCGGGTGGGCATCGACACCGTGCGGACGGCGGCGTCCGACGAGGCCGCCGGGCGGCGGCGCGAGCAGCGCGGCTGGTACTTCTACGACTGGGCGTGCTCCGTCTACTCGACGAGCGTGCTCACCGTGTTCCTCGGCCCTTATCTGACGTCGGTCGCCAAGCACGCGGCGGACGCCGACGGATATGTGCACCCCTTGGGCATCCCGGTCCGCGCGGGCTCGTTCTTCGCGTACTCGGTGTCCCTGTCGGTGATCGTGGCCGTCCTGGTGATGCCCCTGGTGGGCGCTGCCGCCGACCGCACCGGCCGCAAGAAGCCCCTGCTGGGCGCCGCCGCCTATGTGGGCGCCGCGGCCACCACCGGCATGTTCTTCCTGGGCGGCGACCGCTATCTGCTCGGCGGCGCGCTGCTGATCGTGGCGAACGCGGCCCAGTCGGTGTCGATGATGCTCTACAACTCCTACCTGCCGCAGATCGCCCCGCCCGAGGAGCGCGACGCGGTCTCCTCCCGGGGCTGGGCGTTCGGGTATGCGGCGGGCTCGCTGGTGCTGGTCGTCAATCTGGTGCTCTATCTCGCCCACGACTCCTTCGGCGTCTCCGAGTCGACGGCCGTGCGCATCTGCCTGGCCTCCGCCGGGCTGTGGTGGGGCGGCTTCACGCTCGTCCCGCTGCTGCGGCTGCGCGACCGGCCGACCGCCGCCCGGACCGAACGCAAGGAGGGGGCGACAGCTCCGGGGCTGCGCCAGCTCGCGGCGACGGTCCGCGACATGCGCCGCCATCCACTGACCCTCGCCTTCCTCCTCGCGTACCTCGTCTACAACGACGGCATCCAGACCGTGATCTCCCAGGCCTCGGTCTACGGCTCCGAGGAACTCGGCCTCAGCCAGTCCACGCTGATCGGCGCCGTCCTGCTGGTGCAGGTACTCGCCGTCGCGGGCGCGCTGGGCATGGGACGCCTGGCCAGGACGTACGGCGCGAAGCGGACGATCCTCGGGTCCCTGGTGGCCTGGACGCTGACGCTGGGCGCCGGGTACTTCCTGCCGGCCGGGGCGCCGGTGGGCTTCTTCCTGCTGGCGGCCGCGATCGGACTGGTCCTCGGCGGCAGCCAGGCCCTCTCGCGCTCCCTCTTCTCCCATCTCGTCCCGCCCGGCAAGGAGGCCGAGTACTTCTCCGCCTACGAGATGAGCGACCGCGGCATGAGCTGGCTCGGCCCGCTGCTGTTCGGCCTCACCTACCAGCTCACCGGAAGCTACCGGGACGCGATCATCTCCCTGGTGGTCTTCTTCGTCATCGGGTTCCTGCTGCTCGCGCGGGTCCCCGTGCGGCGGGCGATCGAGGGCGTGGGGAATCCGGTGCCCGAGAGGATTTAGCACTCAGGGCGAAAGGGCGGTAGTGTACGCGTTTGGCCTGCCAGGCGTACCGTTACTGCGCGTCAAAGATGCCGAAACGCTGGGTGACATCTCCTTTCAGATGTGACAAACCGGGCGCCGGTGGGTACTGCACTGGTTGACAAGGCTGCGGCTACGACGGCGACGCATGACCCGGAACGGGACTCGGAACGGGAATCTTTACCGCCGACCGGACGTTGACCGGATGACGACGACAGCGACACCTGTCCTGTGGGCGACAAGCCCGGGAGGCACGATTCATGAGTGAGCGAGCTCTTCGCGGCACGCGCCTCGTGGTGACCAGCTACGAGACGGACCGCGGTATCGACCTGGCCCCGCGCCAGGCCGTGGAGTACGCATGCGAGAAGGGACATCGCTTTGAGATGCCCTTCTCGGTCGAGGCGGAGATTCCGCCGGAGTGGGAGTGCAAGGTCTGCGGAGCCCCTGCACTCCTCGTCGACGGCGACGGCCCTGAGGAAAAGAAGGCCAAGCCCGCGCGTACGCATTGGGACATGCTGATGGAGCGGCGGACGCGCGAGGAACTTGAAGAGGTCCTCGAGGAGCGGCTGGCCGTTCTGCGGTCCGGGGCGATGAACCTTGCGGTACATCCCCGGGACAGCCGCAAGTCCGCGTAGCCCTGCGGGGCTGGGGCGGCCATACAGCGCACGCCGAATGACCGCGGGCGCCGTACGTGAGGTTACGTACGGCGCCCGCGGTCATTGGCATGCGGTGAGTCTGGCGACGGCATGCGGTGAGTCTGGCGACCGGCCCTGGGGGCTGTGCCCCCAGACCCCCCCAGACCCCCCTTCGGCCCCGAAAGGGCCTCGTCCTCAAACGCCGGACGGGCTGACCTTCACTGCTCGTCCCTGATGACCTCGCCCGGGACCACCTTGGCGTCCGGGCGGTGGATCCGGGCCTGCTGGAAGGCGTCGCCCAGGGTGCCGGGGGCCGCCTGGCGGAGTTTGCGTTCGGCGTAGGCGCCGATGGCCTTCTGGACCGGCGGGAGCAGCAGGAGCAGGCCCAGGGCGTCGGAGGTCAGGCCCGGGATCATCAGCAGGAGGCCGCCGAGCATCATGAGGCCGTTGCCGCCGCCCCGGCTGGGGGCAGTGCCGCGCTGCAGTGCCTCGTTCAGGTTCCTGAAGGCCCGTCGGCCCGCCCGCTTGATGACCACCGCGCCGAGCAGGAACCCGGCGAGCAGCAGCAGGAAGACCGTGAAGCCGCCGGCCGCGCCCGCGACCACGGTCAGCAGCCAGATCTCCAGCACCAGCCACCCGGCGAGGCCCAGCGGCAGGAACGTCCGCAGGCGGGAGCGGCGGGGCTGCGGAGTGGAAGTCGTCGGGTACGCGGGGGTCGGGGCGCCTGTCGTCATGCTTCCAGTGTGCCCGGACCCGGCTCAGAGCGGGATAAGGGGACGGTCAGCCGTCGCTGTGAGACTTCGCGGAGGTCTCCGAGCGCTCCGGCTGGTCGGCGGTGCGGCCCGTGATCTTGCCGACCCGCTCCCCCACGCCCCAGGCCGTGACCCGCCAGAGCGCCTCGACGAGGATGTCGCGGCTCATCTTAGAGTCGCCGTGCTCGCGCTCGACGAAGGTGATGGGCACCTCGACGACGTGGAAGCCGGCCCTGACCGCGCGGCGGGCGAGGTCGACCTGGAAGCAGTAGCCCTGGGAGGAGACCTCGTCGAGCCCGAGGCCCTCCAGGGTCTCGCGGCGGAAGGCGCGGTAGCCGCCGGTGATGTCGCGCAGCGGGAGGTCGAGGGCGAGGCGGGAGTACAGGCTGCCGCCGCGGGAGATGACCTCGCGGGACTTGGGCCAGTTCACCACCCGGCCGCCCGGCACCCAGCGCGACCCGAGGACCAGGTCGGCGCCCTTGAGCGCGGTGAGCAGGCGCGGGAGTTCCTCGGGCTGGTGGGAGCCGTCGGCGTCCATCTCGATCAGCACGCCGTAGCCGTTCTCCAGGCCCCAGCGGAAGCCCGCGAGATAGGCGGCGCCGAGGCCTTCCTTGCCCTTGCGGTGCAGGACCTGAACCTGGTCGTCCCCGACGGCCAGTTCGTCGGCGAGCTTGCCGGTGCCGTCGGGGCTGTTGTCGTCGGCCACGAGGACATGGGCCTCGGGGACGGCCTGGCGCACCCGGCCGACGATGCTCTTGATGTTCTCCGCCTCGTTGTAGGTGGGGATGATCACCAAGGCCGTGCCGAGCGGGCCCAACCGCCTCCCTCGGTCCTGTGCCGCGAGGGTCCCGTCGCCGTCGTTCACTACTGCCCCTTCATGTCCGTACGCAGGGGACCACCATAGTGGCCGCTGCTTAAGCGGACGTGACTGGACGTTCGAATGGTGGTGTCGTATCCGCAAGGGCGGGGTAAGAATCTGCTTTTGGGCTCCTATGTGCACACATACCCCGCACAGGTGCCGGCAAGCCTGCTGCGGATGGGGGCCCGGCGCCCTTCGGGCCGGCCCGGGACCCGCTGGCTGCGGGTCGACCGAATGCCGTTGTCTACTGAGCGCCCGGGCCCCACCCGGGTCACACCTCCCCGACCGGCCGGAACGTTCCCTCGCTGCGGCACGGGCGCTGAGCCTGGCTGCCAGTGGCGGTGCGCCGGTGCGGCACACCGTCCCTGACCCAGCGGCGCCGCGGCGAGTGCGCGGATGTTCCCCGGCGGGGCGTCCGGTGGTGGACTCCGCCGAACCTACCGGCCCGCCGCAGTCGGCTGTCAACAGCTGTTCGACCTGCGGTTCTTCGGTCAATGCGCTGGTCAGCGGGGAGGAGACGCAGGTCGCACTGCGGCGGGCGGACGGGTGATCTTCGCCGCGCGGCCCCGGGAGATCACTCGCTCGGCCGCACGAACACCGTGCGGCCGCCCACCACCGTGCGCAGGCACACCGGCAGGTCGACGCCGGGGGTCAGATCGGGCAGCCCGGGGGTGCCGGATCGAGGGTCGGTGGACCAGCGGGCGACCCGGTCGTCGGGGGCCTGGACCACCAGTTCCTCCGTACGCCAGACCGCGTAGTCCGCGGGCGCGCCCGGGACCAGGACGCCCGCGTCGTCGCGGCCGATCGCCCGCCAGCCGCCGCGGGTGTGGGCCGTGAAGGCGGCGCGTACGGAGACACGGTGCTCGGGCGTGCGGTGGAAGGCGGCTGCGCGGACCGTGCCCCACGGGTCGAGGGGGGTGACCGGGCTGTCGGAGCCGAAGGCGAGCGGGACACCGGCCCGCAGCAGGGCCGCGAAGGGGTTCAGGGTGCGGGCCCGCTCGGCGCCCAGCCGCTGGGCGTACATGCCTTCCTCGCCGCCCCACAGGGCGTCGAAGGCGGGCTGGACCGAGGCGGTGAGGCCGAGTTCGGCGAAGGCGGCGATCGTCTCGGGCGTGAGCATCTCCGCGTGCTCCACGCGGTGGCGGGCGGCGCGGATCCGGGTGAGGCCGACCTTCTCCGCTGCGGCGCGCACGCCCTCGACGACGGCGGTCACGGCGGCGTCGCCGATGGCGTGGAAGCCTGCCTGGAGACCGGCCTCGGTGCAGGCCGTCACATGCGCGGCGACCTCGGCGGCGCCCAGGTAGGCGGTGCCGGTGTGGGCGGCGTCGGTGTACGCGGCGTGCAGACAGGCGGTGTGCGAGCCGAGGGCGCCGTCGACGAACAGGTCCCCGGCGGCGCCGAGCGCGCCCAGCCGCCGGGCCTTGTCGACATCCTGCTCGGCCCAGTAGCCGACGACCCGCGGGCCGGGTTCCTCGGCGGCGAGCCGCAGCAGACCGGTGAAGTCGTCCTCGGAGGAGATCTCCGGCCCGGCGCACTCGTGGACGGAGCCGATGCCGAGGGCGGCGGCGTGCGCGAGGGCGGTCCGCTGGGCCTCGGCGCGCTGAGCGGGCGTCACAGCTGCGAACGCGGCGGCGCGGACTGCGTGGTGGGCGTCGCGGGTGAGCGGCTCGCCCTCGGCCCAGCCGGCCGCCGTGCGGGCCCCGGGCGCGAGATCGAGCAGGGCGGTGCCGACCACGGCGGAGTGGACGTCGATCCGGCTGAGGTAGAGCGCACGGCCGCCGGTGGCCTCGTCCAGTTCGGCCCGCCGGGGCGGGCGGCCCTCCGGCCAGCGGGAGGCGTCCCAGCCGTGCCCGAGCAGCACCTTGTCCTGCGGACGGGCCGCCGCGAAGTCCCTGACGAGGGCGAGGGCGGCCGCCAGCGAGGGGGCGGCGGACAGGTCGAGTCCGGTCAGCGCGAGGCCGGTGGAGGTGGTGTGCACATGGGCGTCGGTGAACGCCGGGGTGACGAGGGCGCCGTCCAGGTCGACCACTTCGTCGACGCCGTCCGCGAAGGCGTCGGCGGCGCCCTCGGAACCGACCCAGGCGACCTGGCCGCGCTCGACGACCATCGCGGTCGCGAACGGGTCGGCGGGGCTGTGGACCTCTCCTCGGCGGAGCAGGACGGTGTTCGGCTCGGGGGTGCGCTCACTCATGGGGAACAGTCTCGCGCCTCGCCCGGGCCGCCCGGGCACGGGGACCCCTCAGATCCGCGGCGGCCGGGCCTCGTAGGGGGTGGACAGCACGACCGTCGTGCGCGTCGACACCCCGGCGAGCGCCCGGAGCCGTCCCAGCAGTTCCTCCAGCTCGTGCGGGGTGGCCACGCGGACCTTGAGGATGTAGTTCTCGTCGCCGGCCACGCTGTGGCAGGCCTCGATCTCCGGCACGCCGGCCAGCCGTTCGGCGATGTCGTCGGGGGCGCTGGGGTCGAACGGTTTCACCGAGATGAAGGCGGTCAGGGGCAGCCCGACGGCGTCGGAGTCGACGACGGCCGCATACCCCCGGATCACGCCCCGCTGTTCCAGCCGGCGCACCCGCTGATGCACGGCCGAGGTGGACAGGCCCGTGGCCTTGCCCAGATCGGTGTAACTCATCCGCCCGTCCTTGACGAGCAGCTGCACGATTTGTCGGTCCAGCTCCTCCATGACGCAAGAACTTACCGTGCGTGCGATCTCCACGTATACCTATACAGCCCAGGTCATAGCCGGTTTGTGATGTGTCCGAAGGTCGACCACGAGCCCGCTGTGGGTCACTTGTGAGTCACCTGACGCACTCGGCCGCGTCCTGGGCACCTGCAAGTGGCATGTGACGAATGCCACAGCGCTCGTCAAGGCTTCGTGATGCCCTCGTGATTACCTCCGAGACGGGCTGGGAAGTGCTTGCTGTGGTCGAGGCCGCAGTGCCTAACGGCCCAGCCCGAGGGGGAGAATCCCATGCAGAGTCTTAAGCGCCCTGGTCGCACCGCGCCCAAGCGGCTCCAGTCGGTCGTCGAGCCCGAGCCGGAGGGCGTCGAACCTTTCGACGCCGACGGCTTCGACGGCGATGACGCCGACCACTTCGACGCGTACGACACCTTCGAGATGTACCGGGTGATCTGCCCGGACTGCGCGCAGCCCATCGCGCTGCTGGCGGACGAGGAGGTGCTGCCGGAGCACGCCCTGTGCGCCTCGCCGTGGAACCCGTTCGGGCTCACGGTCTGCGCCGGGACCGGGCGCGGGGCCTCCGAGGCCCGGCCCGCGGACGAGTCCGTGGAGCTCCAGGAGCAGGACACCGCGCTCCTGCTGACGCTCCCTCAGGGGCTGGACTGGCGCACCCAGCCGTTCTCGCACGTCGGCGGCCCGGCCTCGCGCCCGATGCGCGTGCCGGCGATGCGCCGCGCGGCCGCCTGAGCACGGCTCCCGCGCTCAGCGCACCGGCTCAATCCCAGTAGCTGCCCTGCACCATGGCCCGCAGGCTGCCGTGGTGCAGGATCAGTGTGTCCGGATCGGCCGGGACGGCGACCTCGCCGAAGTACACCTGCCGGTAGGCCACCCGCAGCATC
Organism: Streptomyces sp. NPDC002623; assembly: GCF_053592635.1. NCBI lineage: Bacteria > Bacillati > Actinomycetota > Actinomycetes > Kitasatosporales > Streptomycetaceae > Streptomyces > Streptomyces sp. NPDC002623. The sequence continues at coordinate 54,231 of NZ_JBSFWB010000023.1, forward strand.
ACGATCGCCTGCCGCAGCGCGGCGTACAGCGTGTAGAAGTCCATGTCCCGCGGGGTGTGGCCGGTCAGGCGCGCATAGCGGTCCTCGACGCGTTCCCGGCGCAGGAAGTCGGGCAGTCCGCGCCCGCCGGAGGCGACCGTGAGGTCCTGGAAGAAGCGGTGCAGGTAGAGCGTCCAGCCGAGGTCCACCTCGCGCGGGGCGAGCGCCGCCATCTCCCAGTCGAGGACGGCCACGGGCTCGAAGCCGTCGTGGATCACGTTCCCGATGCGGGCGTCGCCCCAGTTCAGCACCGGTGCGCCCGGATCCCGCGGCCAGAGCTCCGTGAGCCGGTCGAAGGCGTCCTCGATGAGCGGTGAGCGGGGCAGGCCGTCGACGACCCAGTCGTAGTAGGCGCGTTGGGCGGCGACATGCCGGCGCAGCGCGTCGCCTTCGCCGGGAAGAGCGAGGAACTCGGCCTTCTCCAGGGGCACTTGGTCGTGCAGCCGGGCCAGCAGGCCGATCGTCGCGGCCTCCAGGCGCTCCCGCTGCGTGTCGCTCGCCGCGTGCAGCCAGTTGCCCTCGTAGGTGTAGGGCATCACGTCGGGCGGGACCCGCCCCTCGACGCGTTCCATGACGAGGAAGGGCGCGCCGAGCGGGCCGGGGTCCTCCTCGAGCCACAGCACACGAGGCACGGGCACGTCCGTGCACTCGGCGACGACTCGCATCGTGCGGTACTGCCGGGCCATGTCGTACACGGGGAAGACGGTGTACGCCGCCGGATCCGCCGCGAGCCTCAACACACAGGCGCGGACGGGCGGTCGAGGGTGTTCGACGTCGAAGAGCAAGGTGTCGCTGGACATGCCGTTGGCGGCGGGGACGGTCACGCCGACCGCCTCGGCGCCCGGCAGCCGGGTGGCGAGCCAGGCGGTCAGCCGACGGGCCAGTTCCTCCGGATCCCGGGTCGTGGTGCGGGGCCGCGATGCCGCGGGCATGCTCTCAACTCCCCTGCGGAGCGACGGAGTCGAAGCCGGTGAAGCCGCTCGGGTCGTGGCGGCCGAACGAACCGTGTTCGAAGATCCCGTGGCCCTCCCGCCCGTCGAGACGGAACCGGGCGGCGTGGTCGGTCACCCCGTACCCGGCCAGGGGGTGCGGGCCGGCCAGATCGTAGGTGCGGCGGTCGGTCCAGCGGGGGCCGCGCCAGGTGCCGTGCTGCCAGTCGTCGGCGGGCGGATAGCCGGCGCCGACGGCGAGCGGGGAGGAGGTGAGGATCTCCGCCTCCAGTTCCAGCGGTTTGCGGCGGTCCCCCAGGTGGATGAGGGCGCGCTCCGGCCGCCGGGTGCCGGGCCGGTAGGTGATCTCCGCCTGGGGCCAGCCGAGTTGGCGGTCACGGCGGCCGGGGCGGACGAGCGTGGCGTCGTTCAGGGAGCGGTAGCCGTCGGCGTCCTCCTGCGTGATGACCATCAGGAAGCGGTCGTCGAAGCGGACCGGGCACCAGATCCAGTGGAATCCCTCGGTCGGATGGTCCTGGGCGAGCCGCCCGCCCTCCTCGCCCGGCACCGGCCGGACGCCCCAGCTGCGGTCGCGGGTGCCGGTCCACGCGCCGGCCGTCAGCCGGGTCAGGGCGCCGCCCGCGCGCAGCCACCCCACGCACCGTCCCGCCTGTACGAACCGCTTCCCCTCCAGCGTGAGCCGTCCACCGCGCCGCTGCTGGTGGTGCGGCTCCCACAGGGCCGGGAAGTCCGCCGACCAGTGGATCTCGAACGACAGCCCTTCGGGGTCGTCCGGGTCCGCCGCGCAGCTCAGCACGAAGTCCCGCAGCGGGCGCTCGACCCGGATGCGCAGCGGGCCGACCTCCAGCCGCATCCGGTCCTCGCCGAGGGCGTCGGAGGCGCGGACGGCGAAGAGGCGATCGCCGAGGCGCAGGGTGGCGTAGGCGTCGGTCACGCCCAGGTTGGGGTAGACCCCGAGGCCGACGATGAGCAGGGCCCGGCCCTGGTGGTCGAGGACGTGGAAGATGCAGCGGTCGTAGGCGTTCCGGTCCCCGGTCGCGACGTGTTTCATCGACAGGGGCACCTGGTGGACGGGGTACTCGTCGAGCGGCACGGGGCGGTCGTCGCCCATGAGCGCACCTCCCTGAAGGCAAGGGATTTGACGGTACGTCAGACGTTGTTCCGCGACCAGATGAAAGTCGGCCCGGAACCGGGGCACTGCCCGAACTCACGCTCGACCACGCCTGGCGGTGACCTGCCTCGCGGCCGCGCGTTGCCCTGGTATGACCCCCACCTATTCGGCTGCGCCCGGGCGTCACCGCCAGCTCCTCGTCCCCCTTCGCCCGGAACCCGTCCGCGCAGAGGCCCTCCGCGCGGAAGCCGTCCGCGCGGAGTCCGGTCGCACGGAGTCCGGTCGCGCCGAGGCCGGCCGTGCAGGATCGGTTCCGCCGGCTCCGCCGGCCCCTCAGGACCCGCCCATCTACCGCGCCCTGCTGCGTCTCTGGGCCGACCGGGGGCGCACCCTGCCGGGACGCCACGACCCGGAGTGGGCGCGGCTGGCGGCCCCGCAGGTGCGGCCGGGGCAGTTCAGCGGGTCTCCGGACCCAGCAGGTGACGGGCGATGACCATCCGCTGGATCTGGTTCGTCCCCTCGACGATCTGCAGGACCTTGGCCTCGCGCAGGTAGCGCTCGACGGGGAAGTCGGCGGAGTAGCCGTACCCGCCCAGCACCTGGACGGCGTCGACGGTGATCTGCATGGCGGCGTCCGTGCAGTGGAGTTTGGCCATGGCGGCCTGCCGGGCGAACGGCCGGCCGGCGTCCCGCAGCCGCGCGGCCGCCAGATACAGCGCCCGGCCCGCCTCGATCCGGGTCGCCATGTCGGCGAGCAGGAAGCGCAGCCCCTGGAAGTCGGCGATCGGCCGCCCGAACTGCCGCCGCCGCCCCGCGTAGGCGACGGCCTCGTCGAGGGCGGCCTGGGCGAGGCCGACCGCGCAGGCGGCGATGCCGAGCCGTCCGGAGTCCAGCGCGGCCAGGGCGATCGCGAAGCCCTGGCCCTCGTCGCCGATGCGCCGGGCGTCCGGGACACGCACGCCGTCGAAGTGGACCTGGGCGGTGGGTGAGCCCTTCAGCCCCATCTTCCGCTCGGGGGCCGCGGCGCTCAGGCCCTCGGCGTCGGCGGGCACCAGGAACGCCGTGATCCCCCGCGCGCCCTCGCCGCCGGTGCGGGCCATGACGGTGTAGAAGTCGGCGATCCCGCCGTGGGTGATCCAGGCCTTGGTGCCGGTGATCACCCAGTCTCCCCGGCCCTCCCGCACGGCCCGGGTCCGCAGCGAGGCCGCGTCCGAGCCGGCGGACGGCTCCGACAGGCAGTACGCGCCGAGCAGCCCGCCGCCGAGCACGGCCGGCAGCTGCGCGGCCCGCTGCTCCCGCGTGCCGTGGGCGGCCAGCGGATAGGCGGCCAGGGTGTGCACGCTCACCCCGAGTCCGACGGTGAGCCGGGCCGCGGCCAGCTCTTCGAGGACCTGGAGATAGACCTCGTAGGGCTGGTCGCCGCCGCCGTGCGCGGAGTCGTACGGGAGACCGAGCAGCCCCGATTCGGACAGGAGGGTGAACAACTCGCGCGGGAAGCGTCCGGCGTCCTCCTCCGCGGCGGCGGCCGGCGCGATCTCGCGGCGGGCGATGTCGCGGACCAACGTCATGAGGTGCCGGGCCTCGGCCGTGGGCAGGACGCGGTCCACCGGCGTCGGCGGGCGGTCGGGCATGGCGGCTTCCTCCTCCCTGACCGACTCGCGGCTTCGCGCTGTGAGTATGCGCGCGGAGCGCCGCCACTGCACGACTGATTGGTCCGAACCATTGACCTAACTGGTCTAGTCCACCTACCGTTTCGGTCCAACGCTTCCCCGCGTTCATGCCAATCGGCGTGCGATCCCCTCCCTGTCCCCTGCGAGGAGACACCCGATGCACAACCCGCTCCGCCCCCGCGCCCGGTTCCGGACGCTCCTGTCAGCCGCCTGTTGCGCCGCTCTCGGCGCCGCCCTGCTCGTCGGCGCGAGCACCGCCAGCGCCGGCGAGCCCGGCCCCGCCAAGGGGCACACCACCGGCGCGACCGGCTCGAACGTGGTCGGCTACTTCACCGACTGGGGCATCTACGACCGCCAGTACTACGTCAAGAACATCGAGACGTCCGGCTCCGCGAAGAAGCTGACCCACATCAACTACGCCTTCGGCAACGTCACCGACGGCAAGTGCGCCCTCGGCGACTCCTGGGCGGACACCGACAAGCCGTTCACCGCCGCGGAGTCCGTGGACGGCGTGGCCGACACCGCGGACCAGCCGCTCAGCGGCAACTTCAACCAGCTGCGCAAGCTGAAGAAGCTGCACCCGAACCTCAAGGTCATCTGGTCGTTCGGCGGCTGGAGCTGGTCGGGCGGCTTCGGCGAGGCGGCCAAGGACCCGGCGGCCTTCGCCAAGTCCTGCCACGACCTCGTCGAGAACCCCAAGTGGGCCGACGTCTTCGACGGCATCGACATCGACTGGGAGTACCCGAACGCCTGCGGCCTCACCTGCGACACCAGCGGTCGCGAGGCGTTCCGGGACGTCATGAAGGCGCTGCGCGCCAAATTCGGCAAGCGGGAGCTGATCACCGCGGCGATCACCGCGGACGCCACCGGCGGCGGCAAGATCGACGCGGCGGACTACGGCGGCGCGGCACGGTACGTCGACTGGTACAACCCGATGACGTACGACTACTTCGGCGCCTGGGCGGCCACCGGTCCGACGGCGCCGCACTCGCCGCTGACCTCGTACCCCGGCATTCCGCAGCAGGGCTACGACTCCGCCGCCACGATCGCCAAGCTGAAGAGCCTGGGCATCCCGGCCCGCAAACTGCTGCTCGGCATCGGCTTCTACGGGCGCGGCTGGACCGGTGTCACCCAGGCGAAGCCGGGCGGCACGGCCACCGGGCCGGCGGCGGGCACGTACGAGGCCGGCAACGAGGACTACAAGGTGCTCAAGACCAAGTGCCCGGCGACCGGCACGGTCGGCGGCACCGCCTACGCCAAGTGCGGGAACGACTGGTGGAGTTACGACACCCCGGCGACCATCGCCACGAAGATGAAATACAAGTCGCAAGCGGGCCTGGGCGGCACGTTCTTCTGGGAGCTGAGCGGGGACACCGCGAACGGTGAGCTGATCAGAGCGATCAAGTAGCCCACCGGGTAGGCCACTTGGGGCGAGGGACCACGAGCCTTCGCCCCAAGTCCCTTTGCCCGGTGGGTCAGTCCTCTTTGCCCGGCGGGTCAGTCCTCGCGCTGGGCCGGCTTCGGCGCGGGGAAGGCGGGGTCGATCTCCTCGATGGCGCGCATGGAGCCGCCCAGGGTCTTCACCAGCAGGTCGCCCATGACCTCGCGGGAGAGTTCGGGGCGGTCGATCCATGCCAGGGTGGCGCCCTCGACGCTGCACACCCAGGCCAGCAGGCCCATACGGGGCAGCGGCGGGATGTCGGCACTGCCGTACGCGCCCTCGGCGATGGTCGAGACGATGGCCGCGCGCACCCCGTCCCGGATGGCGTGCACCTCGGTGTCGAAGCCGACGCCGCCGCTGACGATCGTCCGGTAGGCGGCCTGGTTGTGCTCGGCGTAGCGCAGGTAGCTGTCGATGGTGCGGTGCACCCGGTCCACCTGGGGCAGTTCATGACCGCTCGCCGCGAAGGTGACCAGGTCGGCGACGGAGTCCTGGATGATCGCCAGGTAGTAGCCGCGCTTGGACTGGAAGTAGTAGTAGATCAGCCCTTTGGCGACATGCGCCTGCCGGGCGATGTCGTCCATCGAGAGCGCGTCGTAGGACGTGTCGGCGAACAACTTCCGCCCGATGGAGATGAGTTCGGCGCGACGCGCCAGTGAGCGCTCGGTGCCGCGTGCCCGGGGACGGGCGACTTCGCGCTGTTCACTGATATTCAATTTCGACCCTGGTCTCGGGCAGTCTGCGGGACATCCGCAGTATGTCAGGTCAACCGTGCGTCAGGTCCCACCCGTCACAGCAGTCCGAGCTGGGTGATCAGCATCGCGACGACCGCGACGAGTACCCAGCCCAGGACGTGTTCCAGGAGCTTCGGGCCGTCGGTCTCGGGACCGCCGGTGCGGGTGCGGGCGGCGGTGGCTGTCTGTGCGGTCATACGTCCACCTTGCCACCTGACGAGGCATTTGCGGCAGAGACCTTACTCACACGGGCTCACACGGGGACGCCCACCGCGGTGAGGGCCTGGCGCTGGCGCGCGGTCGGACGCGCCGGGAAGTAGAGGTAGCAGACGCCTCCGGTGCCGGAGACGACGTTGCCGCTCGCGTTGTGGCGCCTGGTCCTGAGCCAGATGTTCTCGAACTCCCGCCGCCGGTACACGCGCCGTACCGCCAAGTCGTCGGCCGAGAACGGATCGTTGGCGATCACATCGCCCGCGGCCGTGAAGCCGATCACGGCCATCAGATGCCCGGCGGTGCCGTAGCCCGCTCCGGTGAGCTCCTCCTTGAGGAAGGACTGGGACGTCATGGCCGGGATCCCGGCGGCGATCAGCGTCTCGAGGTCGGTGAGCGAGCCGAGCCGGGTGACCACGCCCTGCAGGCCGGCGAAGGTGGCCGCGTAGGCGGCGTTGAACGGCCAGTTGCCGCAGCCGCCGTACTGGTGGTCGTAGGTGAAGCGGGCCGCGTGGCACACCTGCGGGTCGGCGTAGGCGGGGTCGACCCACGCCAGCTGCTGGGCGCTGAGCCGGCCGCCCCAGTACTCGACGATCATCTGCGAGGAGGTCGGGCTGCACCAGGCCTCGCCGCCGCTGTCGTACTCGGGGTACTGGCCCTGGTGGATCTCCTGCGAATAGCGCGGGACGTCCAGCTCGTGCGCGAGGCCGGGCACGGAGGCCGGCACGGTGAAGCGGTCCGGTACATCGGAGCCCATCGCGCCCAGCCGCCACACGGTCGGGGTGAGCCGGGTGCCGGGCCGGCGGTACAGGGTGAGCCGCAGGCGGTACGAGACGACGCGCAGGCCTGTCGAGGCGTCGTCGATCGAGAGCGTGTCGGTCCAGACGGTGCTTCTGCCGTCCTTCTGGCCGTCGACAGAGGTCCGTTTGACGTCCTGGTCGCCGGAGGCCCAGCGGCCCATCACGTACCAGGGGGTGTCCGTGCCGTCGGAGTAGGAGCCCTTCAGCTCGACCTGGAGCCAGGTCCCGGCCGGGGTGCTCGCGTTCCAGGAGGCGATCACCTCCGTCGAGGGGACGGCGAGCGTGTGGAGCGGGGAGGTCCAGGTCGCGTGTTCCCAGGCGGCGGTGGTCCTGGTGTGCGGGTCGGTGTAGTCGACGACGCCGAGCGGGGTGGCGACGGCGACGCCCGGACGGTCGCCCGCGACGGCACGGGCGCCCCGGGCGGTGCCGGCGCTCCAGTCGGCGTAGGTGGTCCAGGCGTGGTGGTCGACGGAACGGGCCGGGGCCGTTTCCGCGTCCCCGGCGCCTGCGGAGCTCCCCGTGTCCACCGCGTCGGCGGCCGTCGCGGACGGTGTCGAGCCCCCTGCCAGTGCGGCGGCGACCACGGTGGCGAGGACCGATCTACGGGACGGCTGTTCGACTCTGCTCATGGGCGGGGACCCCCAAGGTGTCTGCACGGCTGTGCGCCCACTATGGACTCGCTCACCGGCACTTTTGCCGGTGCCACGCCCGCGAAGGCAGCGGGCCTGAGCCAGTCGTGTGGGCCGGCGGCCGTAGACTTTCGCGCCGTACCGACGCCTTCCCGCTCCCCCGCCCCCTCCAGGGCCCGCCCGCTCCCCGCTCCCCCGCTCCCCCACCCCAGGACCCGTCATCGACCAGCTCGCCGCCCGGCTCCGCCGCCTGCCCCCGTCCTGCGGGCCGGTGCGGCTGATCGCCGTCGACGGACACGCCGGCTCGGGGAAGTCGACCTTCGCCCGGCGGCTGGCCGAGGCGCTGGGCGGTGCGCCGGTGCTGCGCCTCGACGACATCGCCAGCCACGACGAGCTCTTCGCCTGGACCGACCGCCTGCTCGCCCAGGTGATCGAGCCCTTCGGCCGCGGCGAGAGCGCGCGCTACGCCTCCTACGACTGGCGCGCCCGCCGCTTCGGCCCGGCCGGGGCACTGCCCGCCGCGCCCGTCGTCCTGGTCGAGGGGGTCGGCGCGGGCCGCCGCGCCCTGCGGCCGTTCCTGGCGTGTCTGCTGTGGATGGATGTGCCGGCCGAGGAGGCCTGGGCGCGTGGACGGTCGCGGGACGGGGAGGAGCAGCGGGAGTTCTGGGACGGGTGGGTTCCGGCCGAAGTCGGCCACTTCGCCGAGGATCCCTCGCGACCGTATGCGGATCTGCTGGTGCGGCAGTTGCAGCAGGGGTACGAGGTGCTGCCGGGGCCCGTGGGAGGCATTGGTCCGCACCAGGATGTCACCCACCGTGAGGGGCCACCCGCGATGTGGTGAACCTGTGAAGGCTCCCACATTCGAAGTTCGCCAAGTGCTCCAACTCCGCTTGACCGGTGGCCCGTACAGGACTTACGTTCTGAATGTGCGGCATTCGAAGCCGCCCTCAGACGCGAAGCCCCCGGTTGTTCCCCCGTGATCGGGGGCTTCGTTCTGCCCTCAGCCCGTTCGCCGCCCCTTTTCCGGACGCGACGCGGCATGTTTCGCTCACCCTGGGTCACCGCCCGGTATGCGCCCCGTCCTGCTCCCACCTCGCCAAACGGCCTGTGCGGCACCCTACGGCGGGCCGTGCCGACGCAGGTACGATGCCCTCGGTGCGACCTGGACAGGGCTTACGCGCACCTGGCAACTCCGGTCCGCGGCACAGCGGTTCGACCAAGGCAGCCGGCGAGAGACGGCCCGGCTGTCTACCGACGGGGGCACGGTTCGTGGGGGACGTGATGGACTTCGGAACGCAGGGTCTGGAGGCCCCGGCCGACCTCGCCTGGCTACGCGGCGTGGACGCCTACACCATGGGCGCGTATCCGCAGGCGGAGGAGGAGTTCCGCACCGCGGTGCGGATCGACCCGGGGATGGCCGACGGCTGGCTCGGGCTGCACGCGCTGCGCGTCGACACGACGACCGCGCTGCTGCGGATGTTCCGGCACCGCGAGCGCTTCGGCGAGCAGCGGACCCGGCACCGCCGCACCCTCAACTCCTGGTACTGGCTGGGCTGGTGGGTCCAGCCGGTGCTGGAGAGTCCGCGCGATCTGCTCCTCGCGCACGCCTCGCACTGGCTGGACGGCCGTCATGTGCCCGAGCTGGACCGGGCGCTCGCCGGGCTCCCGCCCGTCGACACCGACCACCAGGTCCGCTTCCTGCACGCCTGCCGCGCCTACCTGGTCAAGGACTGGGAACAGCTGGTCCGGCACACCGACCCGCTGCTCGACGATCCGCTGCTGGGCATCGAGGCCGGGCTGTTCGGCGGGATGGCCCGGGTGCGGCTGGAGATGTACGGACAGGCCGAGCCGCTGCTCTCGGCGGCCCTGATGCGCTGCCGCAGCGAACAGCCGCAGCGCAAGGAGCTGCGGTACTGGCTGGCCCGGGCGCACGAGGGCACCGGCCGTTCGGCGGCCGCGCTCCCGCTGTACCGGGCGGTGCACCGCGTCGACGCCGCCTTCATGGACACCACGGCCCGGCTCGCCGCGATCGCCGAGGGCGACGGGTACGACGACACGGCCGACTTCGCGGCGATCACGCTCACCGGGGTCGGGCAGGACATGGTGGACGGGCCGGACGGCTTCGACCCGCTGTTCGGCACGGAAGGCCGGGACCTGCGGCTCACCGAGCCGGCCGACCTGCCTCCGGTCGTCCCGCTGCCGTCGGTGACCGACCCCGCGGTGCGCGAGAAGAACCTCGTCGCCTCCCCGCTGCCGGCCGGGCCCACCGACCCCGTGTTACTCGAGGAGGCGCTCGCCGAACTGGAACGCATGGTGGGCCTGGAGCCGGTGAAACGCCAGGTCAAGGCCCTGTCGGCACAGCTCAACATGGCCCGGCTGCGGACCGGGCAGGGCCTTCCGGTCCAGCCGCCGAAGCGGCACTTCGTCTTCTCCGGGCCCTCCGGCACCGGCAAGACCACGGTAGCCCGCATCCTCGGCCGCGTCTTCTACGCCCTCGGGCTGCTGGGCGGCGACCATCTCGTGGAGGCCCAGCGGGCCGACCTGGTGGGCGAGTACCTCGGCCAGACGGCCGTGAAGGCCAACGAGCTGATCGACTCCGCGCTGGGCGGGGTGCTCTTCGTGGACGAGGCGTACTCGCTCTCCAACTCCGGCTACGGCAAGGGCGACGCGTACGGCGACGAGGCGTTGCAGGTGCTGCTGAAGCGGGCCGAGGACAACCGGGACCACCTGGTGGTGATCCTGGCCGGCTACCCGGAGGGCATGGACCGGCTGCTGGCCGCGAACCCCGGGCTGTCCTCCCGCTTCACGACCCGCGTCGACTTCCCCTCCTACCGCCCTCTCGAGCTCACCTCCATCGGCGAGGTGCTGGCCGCGGAGAACGGTGACGTGTGGGACGAGGAGGCCCTGGACGAGCTGCGCTCGATCGCCGGGCACGTGGTCGACCAGGGGTGGATCGACGAGCTGGGCAACGGACGGTTCCTTCGGACCCTGTACGAGAAGAGCTGCGCCTACCGGGATCTGCGTCTGTCGACCTACCCGGGCGCACTGACCCGGGACGACTTGTCGACACTGCGGCTTCCGGATCTGATGCAGGCGTACGGCGAGGTCCTCTCGGGGAGGGGCCCACAGGATCCCTCCCCGACGTGACGGCCCGCGGAGCGTCAGCTCGCCAGCGCCTCCTCCGGATCGTCGCTCGCCCTCGGCTCGGTCAGTCGGACCTCCCGAATCTCCCGGTGGGCGGGGTCGGTGACCTCGCCGACCAGCAGCTCCAGCACGTCCTCCAGCGTGACCAGGCCGAGGACCTTGCCGGACGCGTCGGCGACCTGCGCCAGATGGGTCGCCGCCCGGCGCATGACCGTCAGGGCGTCGTCCAGCGGCAGGTCGGAGCGGAGTGTCGTCATCGGACGCCACACCTGCTGCGGCACCGCCCGCTCGGAGTCCTCCACGTCGAGGACGTCCTTCACATGCAGGTAGCCCATGTAGGCGCCGTTCTCCGCGGCGACCGGGAAGCGCGAGTAGCCGGTGCGGGCGGTCAGCTCGACGATCTGGCCCGGGGTGACCGCCGGGCCGACCGTGACCAGGGACTCACGCTTCAACAGCACGTCCGTCACCGGACGGGAGCCCAGCTCCAGCGCGTCCTCCAGCCGCTCCTGCTCCTCGGGGGCGAGCAGACCGGCCTGGCCGGAGTCCTCCAGCAGCCGGTTCAGCTGCTCGCTCGTGACGACGGCCTCCACCTCGTCCCGGGGCTCCACGTGGAAGAGCCGCAGGATGCCCTGGGCGCAGGCGCCGAGGGCCACGGTGATCGGCCGGCACAGCCGGGCGAAGGCGACCAGACCGGGGCCGAGCCACAGCGCGGCCTTCTCGGGGGCCGCCATGGCGAGGTTCTTCGGGACCATCTCGCCGATGACGAGGTGGAAGAAGACCACGGCCGCGAGGGCTATGACATAGCCCAGCGGATGGATCATCCCGTGCGGGAGGTGGATCCACTCGAACAGCGGCTCCAGCAGCTGGGCGACCGTCGGTTCGGCGACCGCGCCCAGGGTGAGGGAGCAGACGGTGATGCCGAACTGGGCCGCCGCCATCATCTGGGGCAGGCGCTCCAGGCCGTGCAGGACCTGGCGGGCCCGCGCGGTGCCCAATGGCTCGATCTGGCTGCGCCGGACGGAGACGAGCGCGAACTCGGCGCCGACGAAGAAGCCGTTGGTGAGCACGAGCAGTGCGGCGAAGACGAGTTGGAGGGCGCTCATCGGGAGACCTCCACGACCTGGCCGGTCCGCACCAGCCGGACCCGTTCGGCCCGGTAGTGGCCGACCCTGCGCACCGAGAGCCGCCAGCCGGGCAGCTCGGCCCGGTCGCCGACGGCCGGGATGCGCCCGAGCAGGTCGGCGACGAGCCCGGCCACCGTCTCGTACGGTCCCTCGGGGACCTCCAGGCCTATGCGCTGGAGGGTGTCGACGCGGCAGCTGCCGTCCACGTCCCAGGCGGGCCTGCCCTCCTCGGGCGGGGCCGCGGCGAGTTCGGGGGTGTCCTGGCCGTCGTGCTCGTCGCGGACCTCGCCGACGATCTCCTCGACGATGTCCTCCAGGGTGACCACGCCGGCCGTGCCGCCGTACTCGTCGACGACGACGGCGATGGGCTGCTCGCTGCGCAGCCGGGCCAGCAGGGGCTGGACGGGCAGGGTCTCGGGGACCAGCAGCGCCGGGCGGGCGATCCGGCCGAGCGGGGTGCGCAGCCGGTCGTGGACGGGGATCGCCAGGGCGTCCTTGAGGTGGACCATGCCGACGATCTCGTCGATCTTCTCGCGGTAGACCGGGAACCGGGACAGGCCGGTGGCCCTGGTCAGGTTGACCACGTCCTCGGCGGTGGCCGACGACTGCAGGGCGCTGACCTTCACCCGCGGGGTCATGACGTGCTGCGCGGTCAGCTCGGCCAGCGACAGGGTCCGCACGAACAGGTCGGCCGTGTCCTGTTCGAGGGCGCCGGCCTGGGCCGAGTGACGGGCCAGGGACACCAGTTCGCCCGGGGTCCGGGCGGAGGCCAGCTCCTCGGTGGGCTCGACGCCCAGCGCGCGCACCAGACGGTTGGCGACGGTGTTGAGAGCCGAGATCACCGGCCGGAACAGGCGTGAGAAGGCGGCCTGCGGGCCCGCGACGAACCGCGCGACCTGCAGGGGCTTGGACACCGCCCAGTTCTTGGGCACGAGCTCGCCGATCACCATCTGCACGGCGGACGCCAGCAGCATGCCGACGACCACGGCGACACCGGAGACGGCGCCCTCGGGGATGCCGATCGCGGTGAACGGGCCGTGCAGCAGCTCCGCGAGCGCCGGTTCGGCCAGCATGCCGACGACGAGGGAGGTGATGGTGATGCCGAGCTGGGTGCCGGAGAGCTGGAAGGACAGTTCCTTCAGCGACTCGACGACCGTACGGGCTCGTTTGTCGCCCTCGGCGGCGGCCTTCTCGGCCTCCGGGCGCTCGACCGTGACGAGGCCGAACTCGGCGGCGACGAAGAAGCCGTTGGCGAGGATGAGCAGGAACGCGGCTGCCAGGAGCAGCAAGGGGGTGGTCATGTTGCCGCCGCCTCCGAGCTATGTCGGATGGGGGCGGCGCAGGTACTACAGGACGAACCGTCCATCGCCGGAGAGGGTCACTCCTCGGGTAGCAGGAACCCCCGTGCGCCCGGCAGGGCACAACAGGGGCGGAGGCGCAAGGGGAACGCCTCCGTCACCAGATTAATCAAGACAGGGGCTTCTGCGGCAGGGTGGACGGCCCCGAGTCAGCCCTGATCTTGCTCGGAGTCCTTCTCGGGGTCCCGGATCGACCTGGCTTCGGCGAGCGCGCGCAGGGCCCGCGCGTCGGCGATGGCCTGCTGCTTGTCGATGCCCGGCTGAATGCCGAGCGCCGGCAGGCTGGTGCCGTCGCTGAGGTCGAGGAACACCCAGGGATCGCCCGGCCGGAGGTTCACCCGGAGGATTTCCGCCCAGGCCAGGCGTCGTTTGGAGGCGATGTTCACGACCGTGACACCGGAGTCGTCGGCGGCGACCCGCACCCGGGCGAGCTGGGCCAGCACCCAGAAGACGAGGGCGCCGGTGAGGATGAAGCTGAGCCGCTCCCCCGGGCCGAGCTGCTCCAGCAGCATCGCCACGGCGGAGATGACGAGCAGGATCGCGACTCCGGCCGTGAGCAGCACCACACGGGTGCGGCCCGGCCGGAACGTGACGGGGAGGGTGGGCAGGTCGCCACCCGGGGTATCGGGCATCTTCGCGTAGGTCTCTCGGGGCCTCAGAGGCGGCAGGCGTGGATGGCCGTGGTCAGGATGGCGCGGGCGCCGATGTCGTACAGGTCGTCCATGATCCGCTGGGCCTCCTTGGCGGGGACCATGGCACGGACGGCGACCCAGCCCTCGTTGTGCAGCGGGGAGACGGTCGGCGACTCCAGGCCCGGGGTCAGCGCGACGGCCTTCTCGAGCTGCTCGACCCGGCAGTCGTAGTCCATCATCACGTACGTCCGGGCGACCAGGACGCCCTGCAGGCGGCGCAGGAACTGCTGGACCTTGGGCTCCTCGACGTCCGCGCCGGTGCGGCGGATCACGACGGCCTCGGACTTCATGATCGGGTCGCCGAAGACCTCGAGACCCGCGTTGCGCAGCGAGGTGCCGGTCTCGACGACGTCCGCGATGACCTCGGCGACGCCCAGCTCGATGGCGGTCTCGACGGCGCCGTCCAGGTGGACGACAGCGGCATCGATGCCGTTGTCGGCGAGGTGCTTGGCGACGATCCCCTCGTACGAGGTGGCGACCGTCTTGCCCTTGAGGTCCTCGACGCCGGCCGCCGCGCCCGGCTTGGAGGCGAAGCGGAAGGTGGAGCGGGCGAAGCCGAGCGGCAGGATCTCCTCGGCGTTGGCGCCGGAGTCGATCAGCAGATCGCGGCCGGTGACGCCGATGTCGAGGCGGCCGGAGGAGACGTAGATCGCGATGTCGCGGGGGCGGAGGTAGAAGAACTCGACCTCGTTGACCGGGTCGACGATCCGCAGTTCCTTGGACTCCCGGCGCTGCTGGTAGCCGGCCTCATGCAGCATCTCCGCCGCAGGGCCTGACAGGGAACCCTTGTTGGGGACGGCGATGCGCAGCATGAGGTCGGCTTCCTTCGCTTGAAAGGGGGTTTGTCTGAAAGCGGTTTTACAGGTGGGCGTACACGTCGTCCAGCGAGATTCCGCGGGCGACCATCATCACCTGGACGTGGTAGAGCAGCTGCGAGATCTCCTCGGCGGCTGCCTCCTTGCCCTCGTACTCGGCCGCCATCCAGACCTCGGCGGCCTCTTCGACGACCTTCTTGCCGATGGCATGGACGCCCTTCCCGACGAGCTCAGCGGTGCGGGAAGTGGCGGGGTCGCCGGTGGCGGCCTTCTGCTGGAGCTCGACGAAGAGCTCCTCGAACGTCTTCTTGGACATGGTGATCCCACCCTAGCCGTTGTGTCGGCCGGCCTAGCGCCAGGGTTCAGATACTGAGCGGAGGGTGGCCGCGGTCGCCACGGCCGCCGTCACCGCCTCGTGTCCCTTGTCCTCGTTCGAGCCCTCGATGCCGGCCCGGTCCAGGGCCTGCTCCTCGGTGTCGCAGGTGAGGACGCCCATGCCGATAGGGACGCCGGTCTCCACGGAGACCTGGGTGAGGCCCTGGGTGACGCCCTGGCACACGTACTCGAAGTGCGGGGTGCCGCCGCGGATGACGACTCCGAGGGCGACGATCGCGTCGTAGCCGCGCCCCGCCAGCACCTTGGCGACGACCGGGAGCTCCCAGCTGCCGGGGACCCGCAGGAGGGTCGGCTCGTCGATGCCGAGGTCGTGCAGGGCGCGCAGCGCGCCGTCGACCAGACCATCCATCACCTTCTCGTGCCACTGTGCCGCGATGACGGCGACCCGCAGGTCACCCACATTGCGTACGGACAGTTCCGGTGCACCCTTGCCGCTCACGTCTCTCCTCAGTGCTGTTCTTACTGGTTGCCGCAGGGGGACACGGGAGCCGTGTCCAGCCAGGGCAGGTCGTGTCCCATCCGGTCCCGCTTGGTGCGCAGGTAGCGGATGTTGTGCTCGCCGGCCTGTACGGGCATCGGCTCGCGTGCGGTGATCTCGAGACCGTGCCGGACGAGGGCGTCGGTCTTCTCGGGGTTGTTCGTCATCAGCCGGACGCTGTGCACGCCGAGATCCTCGAGGATCTGCGCGCCCGCCCCGTAGTCGCGGGCGTCGGCAGGCAGGCCCAGTTCCAGGTTGGCGTCCAGGGTGTCGTGGCCCTGTTCCTGGAGCTCGTACGCCCGCAGCTTGGACAGCAGGCCGATGCCGCGGCCCTCGTGTCCGCGCAGGTAGACCACCACGCCCCGGCCCTCGCTCTGGATGCGCTCCAGGGACGCGTCGAGCTGGGGGCCGCAGTCGCAGCGCAGGGAGGCGAAGACATCGCCGGTGAGGCACTCGGAGTGGACGCGGACCAGGACGTCCTTGCCGTCGCCGATCTCGCCGTGGACCAGGGCGACATGCTCGACGCCGTCGACGGTGGAGCGGTAGCCGTACGCGGTGAACGTGCCGTGGACGGTGGGCAGTCGGGTCTCGGCCTCGCGCCGCACGGTGGGCTCGGCGCTGCGGCGGTAGGCGATCAGGTCCTCGATGGAGATGATCGTCAGGCCGTGCTTGCGGGCGAAGGGGATCAGTTCGGGCAGCCGGAGCATCCGGCCGTCCTCGCCGGCGATCTCGACGATCGCGCCGGCCGGGCGCAGCCCCGCGAGCCGGGCGAGGTCGACGGCGGCCTCGGTGTGGCCGTTGCGGGTCAGGACGCCGCCGGGCTTGGCGCGCAGCGGGAAGATGTGCCCGGGCCGGACGAAGTCCGTGGCCTGCGCCTGGCCGCCGGCCAGCAGCCGGAGCGTGGTGGCGCGGTCGGCGGCCGAGATGCCGGTGGTGACGCCATGGGCACTGGAGGCGTCGACGGAGACCGTGAACGCCGTCTGCATCGACTCGGTGTTGTCCGCGACCATCTGCGGGAGCTCCAGGCGCTCCAGCTCTTCGCTCTCCATGGGGGCGCAGATCAGACCGCGGCACTCGCTCATCATGAAGGCGATGATCTCGGGGGTGGCCTTCTCGGCGGCGACCACGAGATCGCCCTCGTTCTCGCGGTCCTCGTCGTCGACGACCACGATGGGGCGGCCGGCGGCGATGTCGGCGATGGCCTGCTCGACGGGGTCCAGCGCGAAGTCCTCGATGCCGTCCGTGCTGTAGAGGATCGGTGCGGTGCTCATGCCGGCGCTCCTTCCAGAGCGGGGTGCGAAGCCTTGCGGGAGCGCAGCCACCAGTCGCGCATGCCCCACAGGACGAGCGCGCCGTAGATGACGTAGACGAAGCCGGAGAAGGCGTAGCCGTTGGCGAAGTTGAGGGGGACGCCGACGACGTCGACGAGGAGCCAGGCGATCCAGAACTCGACCATTCCGCGAGCCTGGGCGTACATGGCGACGACGGTGCCGACGAAGATGTAGGCGTCCGGCCAGGGGTCCCAGGACAGGGTCGGATAGGCCTTGAAGAGCAGGGCGACGGCGACCGTGCCGACGGCGGCGGCGCCGACCATGCTCCCGCGTTCGGGCCAGCTGGCGAACCGGGGCGTGATCTGGCCGTCCGCGGACCGCCCCTTGCTCCGGTTCCACTGCCACCAGCCGTACAGGGCGACGACCATGACGACGACCTGCTTGCCGGCGCTGCCGGTCAGATGGCCGTAGAAGGCGCCGAACAGGACGAGCCCGGAGAGGAACTGCACCGGCCAGGTCCACAGGGAGCGGCGCCAGCCGAGGGCGAGGGTGATCAGGCCGAGGAGGTTGCCGATCATGTCCGACCAGAGGATGTGCTGGTCGAGAAGGGTGAACGCCTCGGAGTTCAGCGAGTTCACTGCCCTGCCCCCTGAGTGGTGGCCAGCAGCCGCTCGACGTACTTGGCGACGATGTCCACCTCGAGGTTGACCGGGTCGCCGGGCTGCTTGAGGCCGAGCGTGGTCAGGGCGAGGGTGGTGGGGATGAGGCTGACCGTGAAGTGGTCGAGACCCGCGTCGACGACGGTGAGGCTGATGCCGTCGACGGTGATGGAGCCCTTCTCCACGACGTACCGGGTGAGGTCGGCGGGGAGGGAGATCTTGATGATCTCCCAGTTCTCGGAGGGCTTGCGCTCCAACACCGCGCCGGTGCCGTCGACATGGCCCTGCACGATGTGCCCGCCGAGGCGGTCGCCGACGGCGGTGGGGCGTTCGAGGTTGACGCGGGAGCCGACGCCGAGGGCGCCGAGGCTGGAGCGGTTCAGGGTCTCCGCCATGACGTCGGCGGTGAATTCATCGCCCTCGTGCTCGACGACGGTGAGACACACGCCGTTCACGGCGATGGAGTCGCCGTGCTTCGCACCGTCGGTCACGACGGGGCCGCGCAGCCGGAAGCGGGAGGCATCGCCGAGGTTCTCGACGGCGGTGACTTCACCCAGCTCTTCGACGATTCCGGTGAACACTTCCCGGGTCCTCCTGCCACATAGGGGCACGGACTCCGGGGCCTGTCGAGGACGACAGAATGTACGAGCGACGACACCGGGAGCGACGCCGGACAGACCCGCCCCTACGGACGAGCACATACGGCGGCGCGCACGAATGCCCGCCCGCCGCGCACTGCCTCCCATCCGGACTTTAACCGTCGGTCCAGGAATTTCACCTGGTCAACCGGTCGCTGGAAGCGACCGGGTCGCGGACTATAACCGCCGGTTCGGACTTTCACCGACCCCGGAGTGCGCTGCTTTAGGTACAGGGCCAGTGTGCCACGCCCGATAGGGGTCCATACAGGTGAACCGTGTGGGTTGCCTCACAGAGCGTCAACCCGGGCCCGGTCCGCACCTATTGACGTGTTGGTCTAGTCCTTTCTAGGGTCGACGGGTGCGGCCCGGTGGCGGTGACGACGGCCCTTGCCCGCCGCCGGGCTCTTTCGGGTGCGGGCCGCGGCGAACCCGGGCAGGCTGGACCTCGTAGAGCGTCGGCGCGGAGTCCGAAGGGGCTGAACGGCATGACCACGATCCTGGTGACCGGAGCCACCGGAACCCTCGGCCGGCTCGTCGCCCCCCGGCTGCGGGCCGACGGGCACGAGGTGCGCGCGCTGAGCCGGCACAGCCGGCCGTACGCCGTGGACCTGCGCGAGGGCGGGGCCGGTCTGGACGCGGCCGTCACGGGCGCGGACACGATCGTGCACTGCGCGACCACCCCGCGCGGGGGCGACGAACAGGCCGCCGCGAACCTGATCGCCGCGGCGCAGCGGGCCGGGGTGGGGCATCTGCTCTACATCTCGATCATCGGCGTGGACCGGGTGCCGCTCCCCTACTACCGGACGAAGCTCGCGGTGGAGCAGCTGGTGGCGGAGTCGGGGCTGGGCTGGACCGTGCTGCGCACGACCCAGTTCCACGACCTGCTCGTCCAGCTCTTCCAGATCCTGGCCAAGGTGCCGGTGATGGTCCTGCCGGCCGGGGTCGGTGACCAGCCGGTGGAGGTCGCGGAGGTCGCCGACCGGCTCGCGGAGCTGGCGGCGGGCGCACCGGCCGGCCGGGTCGACGACATGGCCGGGCCCGAGGTCCGCACGTTCGAGTCGCTGGCCCGCGCGTTCCTGAAGGCGAGCGGCAGACGGTGCGCGGTGGCGAACGTACCCCTGTGGGGCACGGCCTACCGGGCCTTTCGCGAGGGCGGCCACCTGGCGCCGGAGCGGGCGGTGGGCAAGGGCACGTTCGAGGACTACCTGGCGACCCGCATCCGGCGCTGAGCGCTCCGCTGACCGTGTCGATATGCGGCTCCGCCGCGGGGCCGCGATGTGCCGTCGTTCCGGTGCGGCGCCATCGTGGCTGGTCGCGCAGTTCCCCGCGCCCCTTCAGGGCGCTGCCCAGCCGCAGCCGACTTCGCCCGACCGGCTCAGGACAGGTCCTGGGGAAGCCGCTCGGGCGCCGACCCGAACAACTCCTCCTGGGCGGACTCGCGGGCGGTGAGCAGCGCGCCGCGCAGCACCGCGCCGCCGCCCAGGGCGCTGGGGCGCACCTCCGTGGGCAGCGGCGCCATCTGGCGGAGCCGCCGCGCCACCCGGCCCGCGAGCACCTCGCCGCCGGCCTGCCCGACCTCCCCGCCGAGGACCACACAGCCCGGGTCGAGGACGGCGACGACGGAGGCGGCCCCGAGGGCGAGTCGGTCGGCGAGAGCGTCGAGGAAGCGGGCGGCGGGGGCAGTGTGGTTCGCAGGCTCCGCTTCCTGGGCCAGCGCCTGCCGGACCAGCGCCGCCGCCACCGGCTCGTCGGCGTGCGCGTCCGCCGTCAGGCCGTGCTCCGCCGCCAGTGCGGCGATCGCCGCCGAGCCGGCCAGGGAGTGGAAGCCGCCCTCGCAGTCCGTCGCCGAGGGCAGGCCGCTCGTGCCGGGGACCGGCAGGAAGCCGATCTCGCCGGTGCCGCCGGAGGCCCCGCGGCGCAGGGAGCCGTCCAGGACGACCGCCGCGCCGGTGCCGTGTCCCAGCCACAGCAGGACGAAGGTGTCGCGGTCCCGGGCGGCGCCCTCGCGCTGTTCGGCCAGGGCGGCGAGGTTGGTCTCGTTCTCGACGTTCACGCGCGCGTGGGGCAGTCGCTCCTGGAGGGCGGCCACCAGGCGGCGGTGCCACTCGGGCAGCCCGCTGGAGTCGCGCAGTTCGCCGCTCGCGGGGTCGATCAGGCCGGGCGCGCCGATGCCGAGCGTGTGCAGCCGGTCGGCGCCTGCCTCCTTCACCGCCCGCTCGACGAGCGTGACCGCCTGCTCCACGGCCGTCCCGGTGCCCGTGTCGCCGCCGATCGGCACGGACGCCTCGGCGAGCACCCGGCCGACGAGGTCGCTGACGAGCACCGCGACGCCCTCGGTGCGCACGTCCAGCGCGGCGAGGTGGGCGCGGTCCGCGACGATGCCGTAGAGCTTCGCGTTCGGTCCGCGGCGCTGCTCGCCCGTCTCCCCCGCGACCTCGATCAGGCCGGTGGCGGCGAGGCGTTCGACGAGGTCGGCGACGGTGGGCCGGGACAGGCCGGTGAGCTGCTTCAACTGCCCTGCCGTCAACGGGCCTTCCCGCTGCAGCAGCCGTAGGGCGAGCCGGTCGTTGATGGCCCGGGCGGTGCTCGGGGATGCGGGCATGCGCGGAATCCTCCCACGGCCGGCCGGTCGGGGCTCCGGACGGCCTCTATTTATCAGGCAGGGTTCCTGATAGTTTACGACGGCACCGCGGCCGGGCGGTACCGAGCAGGGAGTCAGGAGGGCCAGCAGAATGAGTGGAGTGGTCTGCGCACCGTCGGAGGCACGGCACGCCCGGTACGCCGTGGCGGCCGTGTTCACCGTGCACGGCGCGGTCACCGGTTCGTTCGCCACCCGGGTGCCGTGGATCCAGGACCACGCCGGCGTCTCCACCGGCCAATTGGGGTTCGCCCTGGCCTTCACGGCGTTCGGGGCGGCCTGCGCGATGCCGCTGGCGGGCTCGTTCACCCACCGCTTCGGCAGCCGGGCGACCCTGCGCGCACTGCTCGCGATGTGGACGCTGTCGCTGACCCTGCCCGCCCTCGCGCCGAACCTGCTCACCCTGTGCCTGGCCATGTTCACGTACGGGGCCAGCTCGGGCATGGCCGACGTCGCGATGAACGCCCTCGGCGTCGAGGTGGAGCGGCTGCTCGACCGGTCGATCATGTCGGGGCTGCACGGCATGTGGAGCGCGGGCGCCCTGATCGGCTCGGCCGGCGGGACGCTCGCCGCGCACCTGGGCTCGGACGCGCGGCTGCACCATGTGCTGGCGGCGGCCGTGCTCACCGCCCTCGGTCTGCTGGCCTGTCGCTGGGTGCTGGATCTGCGTCCCGCCGACGACGAGGAGCCGCCGCCGCGGTTCACGCTGCCGCCCCGCTCGGCGCTGCTGATCGGCGCGGTCGGGTTCTGCGCGGTGTTCGCGGAGGGCGCGAGTCTGGACTGGTCGGCCGTGTATCTGCGCGACGAGATCGGGTCGTCCGCCGGGCTCGCGGCGGCCTGTACGACCGGCTTCATGTTCACGATGGCGGTGGCCCGGATCGCGGGCGACGCGGCGGTGAACCGGTTCGGCGCGGTGCGCACCGTCCGGGCGGGCGGTGTCCTCGCCGTGCTGGGCGGGCTGCTGATCGTCGTCGCGGACGACCCGGCGGTGGCGATCGGCGGGTTCGGGCTGATGGGGCTCGGCATCGCGGTCGTCGTACCGCTCTGCTTCGCCGCGGCGGGGCGCAGCGGGCCGAATCCCAGCCAGGCCATCGCGGGCGTCGCGACGATCACGTACACCTCCGGTCTGATCGCCCCCAGCCTGATCGGCGGGGTGGCGCAGGCGACCAGCCTGGTGGTGTCGTTCGGCGTGGTGACGGTGCTGTCGTGCGGGCTGGTGGCGTTCGCGGGTGTGCTGCGGGGCGCCGAGCGGACTGCCGGTACGAAGGTCGCTCCGCAGGCCGAGACGGTAGCGCGCGGCTGAGCGGTCGTTCCGTCTCCGGTTGCACGTGAGAATGATCCGGACATCCGCATCCTCACGAAAGCGACCTCGCACCATCGCGACCCGGGTCTATTCGACGGCCGCCTACTGGGCCGCCGCCGGGTTCGCGCTCCTGTTCGGCCTGTGCCCGAAGTTCGGCGCGGTCGTCGCCGCGATCCCCGGGGGCGTCCTCGGCGGCATCACCGTCATCCTGTACGGCATGATCGGTCTGCTCGGCGCCCAGATCTGGCTCAACGCCGGGGTCGACCTGCGCAACCCGTTGAATCTGGTGCCGGCCGCGGCGGGCGTCGTCATCACCGGCTACCACGCGCTGCGCGCCTTCGCGCCCGCCCATCTCAGGTCGCAACGGCCGCTGTTGGACGAGGGCACGAGCAGCTACGACGAGGCCAGCTCGTAGGCGTACGACGGGCTGAACTCGCCCGCAGCCCCCTTGCAGCCGTCCGACTCCCCCGGCAGCTTCACCCACAGGTAGGCGTCGATCCGGTCCTCCCCGGTGGCGAACGTGGGGGCGCGGCCGATCTTCCGGCCGTCGGGGTCGCACCACTCGCCGTCGGCGGGCGCGCCGTTGCCGTTGCGGCTGGTGTCGATGACCGCGCCCAGGCCGGGCGGGCCGCCGAGGGCGTCCAGGACCCGCCGGTCGTAGGCGGCCTCGTCGGCGGTGTCGTGGAAGTTTGAGACGTTGCTGAAGATCCCGTCGGAGGACGCCGCCGAGGCCGCGCCGGCCTGTTTCAGCAGCGCGGCCTGCTCGGCCGGGGCGTTCCAGCCGGAGTGGCCCGCGTCGTAGTAGACGCGCGCCTTCGGGTTCGCCGTCTTGAGCACGCGCCCGGCGCGGGCCAGGGCGGCGAAGCGGTCGGCCCGTCCGCCCTCGTCGAGACAGCCGGCCTGGGCGATCGAGTCCGGTTCCAGGACGACCACGACCTCGCCGGAGCCGAGCCCGGCGGCGAACCGGTCGATCCAGTCGGCGTAGGAGTCGACGTCGGGCGCCCCGCCCTCGGAGGCGCCGCCGCAGTCGCGCTCCGGGATCGCGTACGCCACCAGGACGGGCACCCGGCCCTGGGCGGCGGCGCCCGCGGTGACCGCGCGGACCCGTGCGGTGACCGTGTCGGGGACGTAGTCGGCGATCCACACGGCCGCCGGCCGGCTCGCGATCCGCGACTCGATGACGTCGGCGCGCGGATCGGCCGGGTGGGCGCGCACCCAGTCGAGGATCTGGGACTCGGAGTGGCGGTAGAGGCTCACGGGCGCGGCGGCCGCCCGGGGTCGGCTCGTGGTGCGGGCGGCCGAGGGCGTCGGCTTCGCCGTCGAGGCGGAGACCGAGGGGGACGCGGACGGGGGCGGGGAGGGCGGCGGCGAGGGGGACAGAAGCGTCGCACCCGTCTTCGGGCGGGCCCGCTCGGTGTCGTGTCCGCCGTCGTCGGCGTCGTCGCCGAGCGCGGTCATCGTCCCGGTCGCGGCGCCCAGGGCGACCACGGCCGAGGCGACGGCGACCATGACACTCCGTCGGCCGGCCCGCCGCACACGTAAGCCTTGCACCGTGCTGTTCCCCCTCTCGCGCGGGCGGGCTCGTTCCCCCGTTCCGGGGAAGCGTCGGGCCCGCCGACACGCGGGCCAGCCTAGGGCTGCGAATCTGCCCCCATGCCGCAATCGGAACAGTTCACCGCTCCCGTCGAGACGGGCGTCGACGCGTTCGGCGCCGTCGCCACGAGCGTCGACGACGTGCTCGCCCGGATGCGCGCCCTCGACGCGGCCCTGCCTCCGTTCGACGGGGTCGCGGTCTTCAACCGCGTCTACCTCGCGGTCACCCAGGAGGTCGACCGGCGCATCGACAGAGGCCGGTTCAAGGACCCGCAGGCCGCGATCACGCTGGACGTACGGTTCGCGGAGCGCTACCTGGACGCGGTGGACCCGGCGTCGGCCGACCGGCGCGCACCGGCCTGCTGGCGCCCGCTGCTGCAGTTCCGCCGCCATCCCGGCGTACGTCCGCTGCAGTTCGCGCTCTCGGGCATCAACGCGCACATCGGGCACGATCTCGCGCTCGCCGTCGTGGACGCCTGTCGTAGCCTCGGCTGCGAACCGGTCGAGCTGGAGGACGAGTTCGACCGCGTGGGCGATCTCCTCGTCTCGCTGGAGGAGCGCATCCGCGAAGAGCTGATGCCGGGGCCCGATCTGCTGCAGATCGCCGATCCGCTCACCCATCTGCTGGGCTCCTGGAGCCTGGAGCGGGCCCGGGACGCCACCTGGACGGCGGCCCGCGCGCTGTGGGCGCTGCGCCGACTGCCGGACGTCGCCGAGGAGTTCACCGACCGGCTCGACACGGCCGTCGGGTTCGCCGGCCGCATGATGCTCACGCCGCTGTGAGGCCCGTCGGTCAGTCCTCCGGGAGTTCGACCGGCGCGATCTCGTCGTACACGTCGCCCGGGCCCGGGTTGGTCGCGTCGGTCGTCCCGCCGAAGTGGTGCATGACGCCCCAGACCGCGTTCAGCGCGGTCTGCACGGCGCCCTCGGCCCAGCCCGCCGTCCAGGAGATGTCGTCGCCTGCGAGGAAGACGCCCCGCTTGTCCGCGGGCAGCCGGTCCTGCATGAAGTGGGTGAACAGGCGCCGCTGGTAGCGGTAGTGGCCGGGCAGGTTCGCCTTGAACGCGCCCATGAAGTAGGGCTCGTTCTCCCAGGAGACGGTCACCGGGTTGCCGATGACGTGCTTCCTGATGTCGACCTTCGGATAGATCTCGCCGAGCGACTTCAGCATGACCTCCATCCGCTCGTTCGCCGACAACGGCAGCCACTTCAGGCTGTCGTCGCACCAGGTGTAGGAGAGGCAGATGACGGCGGGCTTGTCCGGGCCGTCGTCGAGGAGGTAAGTGCCGCGCGTCATCCGGTCGGTGAGCGTCATCGACATGACGTCGCGGCCCGTCGGGTTCCCCCTGTCGTCGACGGCCTTGTCCAGCCAGAACGGCCGGTCGACGGGCACGAAGAGCTTGCTGGACTCCATGTAGTGGGTGCGCTCGATCGCCGTCCAGTGGTCGATCGGGAAGAGCGAGTCGTCGCAGTCGATCTTCGACAGCAGCATCCAGGACTGGGCGGTGAAGACGGCCGCACGGTAGGTGCGGATGTCGCCGTTCGCGTCCGTCACGGTGATCCGGTCGCCCGCGGTGCGGTGCAGCCGGGTCACGGCCGGGCGGGGCTGCCGGTCCTCGTGCAGGCTCGCGAGCGAGGTCCCCTGGGCCCAGTGGACGATCTTCTCCGGCTCGCGCTCCCACAGCCGGAGCGGAAGCTGCTGGCTGCCGCCGACGATGCCGCGGTGGTGGTCGTCGGCCTCGGTGTAGACGACGCGGAGGATCTCCAGGATGGAGTTCGGGAAGTCCGTGTCCCAGCCGCCGGTGCCGAAGCCGACCTGGCCGAAGATCTCGCGGTGCCGGAAGGACTTGAAGGCCTCCGAGTCGCAGAGGAAGCCGTAGAAGGTCTGGTTGTCGAGCCTCTCGACGAGCTTCGACCAGATCTCGCGGATGCGCGGGACGTCGCGTCGGCGCAGGGCGCGGTTCATGTCGGAGAAGTCGGCGCCGTCCTCGAGGCACCTGCTCCAGGCCTCGGCGACGTCACGGTAGACCTGCGGGAGGTCCTCGGCCGTCTCGGCGTAGTGCGACTCGCCCTTGAGGTCGACGACCGTCGAGGGGGTCGCCTCCGCGAGGGGGTTGGGGAACGGCTCGGTCCGCAGATCCACCAGGTCGATGTAGTGCTGGAGTGCCGTCGAGGAGGGCGGGAAGCGCATCGCGCCCATCTCGGCGGTCAACGACGGGTCGCAGCCCTCGAAGCCCACCGTCCGCAGCCGGCCGCCGATCCGGTCGGCCTCGTACACGACCGGCTTCAGGCCCATCTTCATCAGCTCGTACGCGGCCACGATGCCGGACAGCCCGCCGCCGATGACGGCCACCTCGGCGCCGTGCTCGGTCGCGGGGATCTGGCCGAGGCCCGCCGGGTGCGCGAGGAAGTCGTCGTACGCGTACGGGAAGTCCGGACCGAACATGGTGATGGGCGGCTGCTGCGCGTCTGCGTGCTCGACGGCGTTGGGCACGGTGGACGTCATGGGGTGGGGACTCCTTGCGAAAGCTGCGAGGGAAGACGGGAGAAGACACGGGGCAGACGAGGGAGGTCAGACGAGGGACGCGTAGAGGCCGGGGCGGCGATCCGTCAGATACGGGTTCGCCTGGCGGGAGGCGGCCAGGGCGACCGGGTCGGCATCGGCGAACACCAGTTCCTCGCCCCGCCCCGCACGGGCCCGGGCGACCCCGTCGGGACCGGCCAGCGTGGAGAGCCCGACGAACTCGAACTCCCCTTCCCGGCCGACCCGGTTGACGTACGCGACGTACATCTGGTTCTCGAAGGCGCGCACCGGGATCATCGACTCGGCGACGAACTGGAACGGGTGCATCTGTGCCGTCGGCACGACCAGCAGGTCCGTGCCGGCGAGGGCGTGGGCGCGGACGTTCTCCGGGAACTCGACGTCGTAGCAGATCATGAGGCCGACGGTGAGACCGTTCAGCTCGGCCTGGACGACCGGCTGCTCCCCCGGCGTGAAGTGGTCGCGCTCGAAGCAGCCGAAGAGGTGGGTCTTGCGGTAGTTCGCGAGGCGGACGCCGTCGGCGGAGATCAGCTGGGCGGCGTTGAAGACGGTCTCGCCGGAGCGCTCCGGGTAGCCGTACGCGATCGCGAGCCCGTGCCGTCCGGCGATCTCCGCGACCGTGTCCGCCGAGTCCCCGTCGGCGGGCTCGGCGAGGCGGGGCACGTCGTCGCCGATCGCGTAGCCGGTGAGGAACATCTCCGGCGCGACGAGCAGCCCGGCGCCCGTGGCGGCGGCCCGGCCCGCGGCCTCGTCGAGGACCTCGAGGTTCTCGACGACCGATCCGGGGCGGCCGGAGCTCTGGAGCAGGGCGGTGCGCATGCGTGATCCTCACCGGGCGGAAGCCGATTGGCAGAGTGGTTGCGGGGGCCACCCAACGGTACGGGCGCGCCCGACGGGCCAACAAGCGGCACCCGTTGCGCAGTGGTGAACGATTCGTTGCGCGCGTGGGCCCTATCGCGGCGATTCATTGCGTACTCGCGCCTCGGCCCCTCCCCCGGGCCATCACCGCCGCCGTCACCAGGTACGGCACGGCGCACAGCGCGAAGACCGTGCCGTGCCCGAACGCCGAGCCGAGGCCGCCGTACGCGCCGTACACGGCGATGGTGAGCACCTCGGTGCCCAGGCTCGCGACCGAGGTCAGCGTGGCCCGGCCGGTGCCCTCGATACGGTGCTGGAGCCGGACGTCGGCCAGGACGGTCGCCAGCTGGAAGCCGCCGAAGGCGAGAGCGACCAGGGCGATGCCGGCGGGGGCGCCGGTCAGCGCGCCGAGGGCCAGGGCGAGCGCGGAGCCGGTGAGCACGGCGGCGAATCCGGTGCGGCCCAGCCGCTCGGCGGGCCCGGACAGCAGGCTGCCGGCCGTGACGCCGGCCCAGATCAGCATCAGCCAGTAGGGGACGGCCGGCTCGGGCACCCCCGTGTCCCGGACCAGCAGGGGCGTGTACTCGTCGAGGGCGCCCCACACCGCCGTCACGGCCGGGACGAGCAGCAGGGCGCCGCGCACCGAGCGGTCCCGGTGGGCGTCGGCGAGTCCGGTCCGCAGGGTCGCGGCCCAGCCGTCGCCGTCGCCCGGGGGCGGCCGGTGCTCGGGGAAGCGGGTCGCGAGCGCGGCGCACAGGACGCAGGCCAGCACGCTGGCCGCGCCGACGGCCCGGTAGCCGCCGGCCGCGAAGACCGGCCCGGCCAGCCCCATCGCCGCCATCGCGGCCGACTGGCCCACCGCGTGGGCGCGGCCCATGACGCGGGCGTACCGGTCGGCGGCGCCGAGCAGCTCCAGTTCCTCGTAGACGAGGGCCTCCAGCGCACCGGAGCCGAGCGCTCCGCGGATGCCCCACAGCACGAATCCGGCCGCGAACGCCCCGTACGACGGGAAGAGCACCCACAGCGCGAAGCCGGCCCCGCCCAGGAGCGGGCCCAGCCACAGCAGCAGCCGCCGGGAGACCGCGTCGGCCCAGGCGCCGGAGGGGATCTCGAAGAGGACGCCGGTCAGCGACCACAGCACGAAGAGGGAGGAGATCTGCCCCACCGACAGCCCGGTGTCCGCGAACAGCAGCGCGTACACCGGGTAGAGCAGCACGAACTCGTCGAGGAACGCGTACGCGTACAGCGTCGCGGTCAGTCGACGGACGTCGGGGCCGGTCGTGGATCAATGTCGCCAGGTCATGCCACCGATGTTAGACAACTCCGGCCGCGCCGCCCAGGGCATATGTGGTGATCACGGCCGCGTGGTCGGACGGCCAGTCGTTGTCCTCGACGTCCGGCCAGGTCCGGGGGACGCCGCTGACGTACGTCCGGGAGTCGAGCACTTTCAGAGCACCCTGCTGCCCGCCCCGGTGGAGCACGAAGTCGATCCGGTCCTGCGGTTCCGGGCGGCCGCTGCCGTCCTCGTGCTCGGTGTGCACCGGGGACCAGGTGTGGCCGGGGTCCCGTACCGGGTCGGGGTGGGCCGCGCGGTAGGAGTCGGTGAAGCCCGCGTCCTCGGCCGCCTTCGTCACCGGCCATTCGACGTCCGGCCGGTCCAGGTGGGAGGGGCTGTTGAAGTCGCCGACGAGGACGACGGGCACGCCGGTGTCCTCGCCGATCCGGTCCAGGACGTCCCGGAGCTGGGCGAGCCGGACCTCCTCGTGGGCGATCAGGTCGACGGCCGGCAGCCCGTCGAAGGCCTCCTCGTAGGGGCCGTACGGCGTGTAGTCGAGGTGCGCCGTCCAGACGTCGACCTCGATGGCGCCGATGCCGTCGGTGCCGCCTGTGCCGCCTGTGCCGCCGACCTCGATGCGGGCGCCGGCCGCCCCGTAGAAGCCCACGTCGGGGTCGCCGAGGGCGGCCGTGATCGGGTGGCGGCTGATGATCCCGAGGTTCTCCCCGGCCCGGTGGCAGTGCCAGCCGAGGGCCGCGGCGAGCTCCTCCGCGGCGGTGCCGTGGGTCTCCTGGAGGCCGATCACGTCCACGTCGGTCTCCGCGATGGCCTTGAGCTGCTTGGCCCGGTGGTCGCGGACCTTCGTGCCGCCGTACCAGAGGTTCCAGGTCATGACGCGGAGCCGGTGCGGCAGCAGGGCGCGCAGCCGCTCGGGGGTGACGCCCGCCAGACCGGCCAGGACGGTCCGGCCGGGGGCCGCGCCGATGGGCGCGAGGGACGGCACCGCGAGCACCGTGCAGCCGGCCGCCTCGGCGGAGGTCACTCCGGTCTCGGTGTCCTCGACGGCCACACAGGCCGCCGGGTCGACGCCGAGGGCACGGCAGGCGGCGAGGTAGGGGTCGGGGGCGGGCTTGGTGTGCTCGGTGTCGTCGGCGGTGACGGTGACGGCGAAGCGGCTCGCGCCGAGGGCCCGGAGCACGGTGTCGGCGACCGATCGGGGGGAGGCGGTCACCAGGGCCGTCGGCACGCCGTCGCGGGCGAGGGCGTCGAGCAGGTCGAGGGCGCCGGGGCGGGGCTCGATCCCGGCGTGGACGCGGTCGGCGAACTCGCGGTGGAGCGCGTCGGCGAGCGCCGGGGCGGCCCGGCCCGTGGCGGCGGCCAGCCAGCCGGCGGTGTGCTCGACGGGCCGGCCGAGCACCTCCGGCTGGTCCGCCTCGGTCAACGCCCGGCCGGCCACCTGCTGCACCGCCTCCCACCACAGTCGCTCGGTGTCGACGAGCGTGCCGTCCATGTCGAACAGGACGGCCTGGAGCGGGAGTCGGGTCACGGTTGCCTCTTTCGACACGGGAGTTGCGGGATCGTGGGATCAGGAAGTGCGGGCGGCGACGAGCACCGGACGGTCCGGCAGCGAGACGCGCACCGGGGCGCCCGCGGTGAGGGCGGCGGCCTCGTGGGCGGGCAGGTCGGCCTTGACCTCGGTGCCGTCGGCGAGCCGGACGGTGACGCGGACGGCCGCGCCCAGGAAGGACGTGCCGACCACACGCGCGTCGCCGTCCTCCTCGGGCCGCACGCCCATGGCCTCCGGGCGCACCAGCACATCCACCTCGGCGACGGCCGGCGCCCGGCCGTCGACCGGCAGCCGGCGCCCGAGCACCTCGACGGTGTCGCCGTCGAGCCGTCCCGGGATCCGGCTCATCGTGCCGACGAACTCGGCGACGAAGGCGGTGGCGGGCCGGCCGTACAACTCGGCCGGGGCGGCGCACTGTTCGAGCCGTCCGGCGTGCATGACGGCGACCCGGTCCGCCATGGACAGGGCCTCCTCCTGGTCGTGGGTGACGAACAGGGCGGTGATGCCGAGCTCCTGCTGGAGCCGCCGGATCTCCTCGCGGAGCGTGAGCCGCACCTTGGCGTCGAGCGCGGAGAGCGGCTCGTCCAGGAGCAGGACGCGGGGGCGCAGGGCGAGGGCGCGGGCCAGGGCGACGCGCTGCTGCTGGCCGCCGGAGAGCTGGTGCGGGAACTGCCCGCCCTTGTCGGCGAGGCCGACCAGCTCCAGCAACTCGGCGGCCCGCGCCCGGCGTTCGGGGGTGCGGACCTTGCGCATCCGCAGCCCGAAGGCCACGTTGTCGAGCGCGTCGAGATGGGGGAAGAGGCTGTACGACTGGAAGACCATCCCGGCGTCGCGGCGGTGCGCCGGGACCCGGGTGACGTCCTCGCCGTCCACCAACACCTCGCCGGAGTCGGGGTGTTCGAACCCGGCGAGCATCCGCAGCGCGGTGGTCTTGCCGCAGCCGGACGGGCCGAGCAGCGCGAGCAGCTCCCCGGGCCGGACGGCGAGGTCGAGGCCGTCGAGGGCCACGGTCGACCCGAACTGCCGCCGCAGGCCCCGGAATTCGACGGTGGCGGCACCGGTCCTCGTCGCGGTCTTCTCAAGCACGGTCATGGCAGTCATCCCCGGGATGCGGTACGGGCGCGTCCGCCGAAGCCGGCGAGCGCGAGGAGCAGGACCCATGTCACGAGCAGGCTGAGCACGGACACGGCGACGGAGAGCTGGGCCTGCGAGCCGCTGACGTTCACGATCCACACGGCGAACGGCTGGAAGCCCAGCAGCTGGGCGACGGTGAATTCGCCGAGGACCAGGGCCAGCGTGAGGAAGGACGCGTTGAGCAGCGCGCCGCGCAGATTGGGCAGGACGACCCGGAGGAGCGCCTGCGGCCAGCCGGCCCCACAGCTGCGGGCGGCCTCGACGAGGGTGCGCACGTCGACGGAGCGCAGCCCGGCGTCCAGCGCCCGGTACACGAACGGCAGCGCCATCACGACGTAGGCCAGGACGAGGACGACGGGGAAGTCGGGGTTCTGGATCGCGACGAACGTCTGGAACAGCGGGGTGCGGGACAGGTGCTCGGGCCCCCACTTGAGCACGGTGCCGAGGCCGGCGACGAACGCGATCGGCGGCACGACCAGCGGCAGCGAGCACACCACCTCGACGACCGGCCGCAGCCGGGGCGCGCCCAGCCGCAGCGCGACCGTCGCGGGCACCATCAGCAGCAGGACGACGACGATGGTGGCGAGCGCCAGTTCCAGCGAGAGCAGCAGGCTGGAGGCGAACCCGTCGGTGGCGAGGATCTGGCGGTAGGCGTCGAAGGTGATCCCCTGTCCGGGCACGTCGACCGTGAAGACGACCGACGCGGCCAGCGGCACCAGGAAGTACAGCCCGGCGAGGCCGAGGACGCCCCACCGCCACAGGGTCAGGCGAGCCATCGCGCGCTCCTCCGTTGCAGGGGCAGGTACACGGCCATGACCAGGCCCGCCACCAGGACCATGTCGAGGCTGAGGGCGAGCGCCACGTTCTCCTGGCCGACGAGCACGTTGCCGGAGATGGCGTCGGCGATCTGCAGCGTGACCAGCGGGATGGAGCTGCCCACCATGGCGGCGGCGGTGGCGTACGCGGCGAAGGCGCTGCCGAAGAGCAGCACCAGCCCGCCGAGGAGCGAGGGCAGCAGGACGGGGAGGGCGACGTGCCGCCAGTACTGCACGGGAGTCGCGCCGTTGTTCTGCGCGGCCTCGCGCCACTGGACGCGCAGGCCGTCCAGGGCGGGGGTGATGGTGAGGACCATCAGCGGGATCAGGAAGTACAGGTAGACGATGACCAGGCCCCAGAAGCTGTAGAGGTCCCAGCCCTTGTCCTTCAGGCCGAAGTGCCGGGTCAGCACACCGGCGTTGCCGAGCGTGGCGACGAAGGCGAAGGCCAGCGGGACGCCGCCGAAGTTGGCGAGCACCCCGGACGCGGTGAGCACGGCCTCGCGCAGCGTACGGAAGCGGGAGGTCACGACGGCCTGGGCGAGCGGCAGTCCGAGCAGCGCGCCGAGCGCCGCCGACACGGCGGACAGCTTCACGCTGCCGAGCAGGGCGGTCAGATACGCGCCGCGCAGGGAGGCCGTCAGGTTGTCGGCCGTGTACGACGTGGCGCCGGTCGCCGGGTCCTTGACGGTGAACGCGCCGTCCAGCATGGCCAGGGCGGGCAGCCCGAAGGCGAG
This sequence comes from Streptomyces sp. NPDC002623, assembly GCF_053592635.1. NCBI lineage: Bacteria > Bacillati > Actinomycetota > Actinomycetes > Kitasatosporales > Streptomycetaceae > Streptomyces > Streptomyces sp. NPDC002623. The sequence continues at coordinate 86,853 of NZ_JBSFWB010000023.1, forward strand.
CGCGGTGAAGGCGAGCAGCGGGACGACGGCCAGCCAGCCGGGGAGCCGCCGCCGCTTCACCTCGGCGGCGGCTCCCCGGTCGACCGGTACGGCGGTGGAGGTCATCCGGAGACGGCCTTCGCCCAGCCCTGCCCGAGGACCGTCTTGGCCTTGCTCTGCTGGGCCTCGGTCGGGAAGGCGGGGGTCCCGGAGACCTCGGGCAGCTTGGCGGCGGCCGTCTTGTCGAGGGTGCCGGCCTTCTCCATGGCGGTCATCAGTGCCGGTCGGGCGTAGCCCTTGAGCCACAGGTTCTGGCCCTCGGCGCTGTAGAGGTACTCCTGCCAGAGCCGGGCGGCCGCCGGGTGCGGGGCGTCCTTGTTGATCGCCTGGGAGTAGAACTGCGAGAACTGGCCGTCGCTGGGGACCGCGACCTTCCAGTCCACGCCCTTGGACTTGAACTCGTCGGCGTACCCGGCGTTGAGGTAGTCCCAGTCGATGCTGATCGGCGTCTCGCCCTTCTCGACGGTGGCCGGGGTCGACTCGACGGGCGTGTAGTTGCCGTTCTTCTTCAGCTTGGCGAAGAAGTCGAGGCCGGGCTGGATGTCGTCGAAGGAGCCGCCGCCGGCGAGGGAGGCCGCGTAGACGCCGCCGAAGGCGGAACCCGACTTGGTGGGGTTGCCGTTGAGGGCGACCTGGCCCTTGTACTGCGGCTTGAGCAGGTCGGCGAAGGTGGTCGGACAGGTCTTGACCCGCTTGGCGTCGCAGCCGATGGAGATGTAGCCGCCGTAGTCGTTGTACCAGCGGGCCTGCGCGTCCTTCTGCCCCTCGGGGAGGTCGGCGTACGCGGCGACCTTGTACGGCGCGAGCAGCCCCTGCTGGGCGGCGCTGATCGCGAACGAGCTGCCCAGGTCGAGGACGTCGGGGGCCCGGTCCTGGCCCTTCCTCGACGTGACGGCGTTGATCTCGTCCTGGCTGGAGCCGTCCGGGTTCTCGACGGTGATCTTGATGCCGTACTTCTTCTCGAAGCCGTCGATGAGGGCGCCGTAGTTGGCCCAGTCGCGGGGCAGTGCGATGGCGTTGAGCTTGCCCTCCTTCTTCGCGGCCTCGACGAGGGCGTCGAGGCCGCCGAAGTCGGCGGCGGAGGCGGCCGTGGCGGCGTTCTTGCCGTCGGCGGTGGTGGAGGTGTTGTCGGGAGCGGCGCCGCACGCACTCAGGGCGAGGGCGGCGATGACGCCGAGGGCGGCGGTTCTCGGCAGGGACACGGTCACGGCTACTCCAGGGGACGCGTGAGAGTGCGGGAGGAGAGGCAACTTGTCTGAACAAGTTGGCCTCAGTACGCCTGCCGCTGGTGTCCCCTCCGTAAACTCTGGCGAAACCCTGAGCCCTGATTTCTCGCACAATCCGAGTCGGCGGCCGCCCCGTACCGGAGTCGTCTAGGCTGGTCACGCTGTGCACAGGGGCTTGATCAGAGGGGAAGCATGGCTGCGCGACATGAGGAGATCGCCGACGAGCTGCGTCGGGCGATCGACCGCGAGGAGTACACCGTGGGCGCGCTGCTGCCCGCCGAGACCGACCTCGCGGCCCACTACGGCGTCTCCCGCGGCACGGTCCGCCAGGCGGTCGCCGCCCTCACCGCCGAAGGCCTCATCGGCTCACGCCAGGGCGCCCGCCGCGTGGTCCTGGCCAGCCGCCGCAGCCAGAGCTTCGCCGAACTGCGCAGCTTCGCCCAGTGGGCGCGCGCGATGGGCCGCGAGGCGACGGGCCTGGTGGTCGCGCAGGAGTACCGCCCGGCGAGCACGGAGGACACGGTACGGCTCCAACTCGCCCCGGGCGCACAGGTGTTGCAGGTGCTGCGGGTACGCGGTCTGGACGGCGAGCCGGTGCTGCTCGAACGGACCGTGTACGCCGACTGGATCGCCCCCGCCGTCGAGCCGATCGAGCCGGACTGCCCGTCCGTCACCCAGCGGCTGCTGGACGACACCGGGCTGGTCTTCGCCTACGGCGAGCATGTGATCGACGCCGTGGCGGCGGGCGCGCAGGACGCCGAACTGCTCGGCATCCGCCGCACCAGCCCGCTGCTGCGGGTCCGCCGGGTCACCACGACGTACGAGGGCCGCCCGGTCGAATGGTCGGACGACCGCTACCGCTCGGACGCGGTGAGCTTCAGCGTGCACAACTCGATCGACAACAACGCCCTGGCCCGCAAGCCTGCGACCTGAGCCCGCGACCCGAAGGGGCGCGGGGAACTGCGCGACCGGCCACGACGGCGCCGCAGCAGAACGACGACACATCCCGGCGCTCTCAGCGGAGCGCTTACGTCGGCGAGAAGCGACGGAGCAGCGGGGAGAGGACCAGCACCGACTTCGTGCGCTCCACGAAGGGTTCCCCGGCGATCCGCTCCAGGACTCTCTCGAAGTGGCGCATGTCGGCGGCGAAGACCTGGGCGACCGCGTCCGCCTCGCCGGTGACGGTGGAGGCGGCCACGACCTCCTGGTAGCGCTCCAGGCCCCGCTGGATGGTCTCCGGGGAGGTGTTGCGCCGACAGTAGATCTCGACGAACCCCTCGGTCTCCCAGCCGAGGGCCGCCGGGTCGACCCGTACGGTGAAGCCGGTGATGGCTCCGGTGGCCCGTAGCCGGTCCACGCGCCGCTTGACGGCGGGCGCGGACAGGCCGACCAGTTGCCCGATGTCCGCGAAGGAGCGGCGGGCGTCCTCGGCGAGGGCGTGGACGATGCGTTCGTCGAGATCGTTCAGCACGGCTTACCAGCTCGAGTGCAGCGGCTTGCCCTCGGCGTAGCCGGCCGCGCTCTGGATGCCCACGACGGCCTTCTCGGCGAACTCCTCCAAGGAGGCCGCGCCGGCGTACGTGCAGGAGGAACGGACGCCCGCGATGATCGAGTCGATCAGGTCCTCGACGCCCGGCCGGGCCGGGTCGAGGAACATGCGGGAGGTGGAGATGCCCTCCTCGAACAGCGCCTTGCGGGCGCGGTCGTAGGCCGACTCCTCCGACGTGCGGTTGCGGACCGCGCGCGCGGACGCCATGCCGAACGACTCCTTGTAGGGGCGGCCGTTCGCGTCGTGCTGAAGGTCGCCCGGCGACTCGTAGGTGCCCGCGAACCAGGAGCCGACCATCACGTTGGACGCGCCCGCGGCCAGCGCCATGGCGACATCGCGGGGGTGGCGGACACCGCCGTCGGCCCAGACGTGCTTGCCGTGCTTCCTCGCCTCGGCCGCGCACTCCAGGACGGCCGAGAACTGCGGCCGGCCCACGCCGGTCATCATGCGGGTGGTGCACATCGCGCCGGGGCCGACGCCGACCTTGATGATGTCGGCGCCCGCGTCGATCAGGTCCTTGACGCCCTCGGCCGAGACGATGTTGCCGGCGACGATCGGCACCTGCGGGTCGAGCGCGCGCACGGTGCGGACCGCGCTGATCATCGACTCCTGGTGGCCGTGCGCCGTGTCGATGACGAGCGTGTCCACGCCCGCGTCGAGCAGCTGCTTGGCCTTGCCCGCGACATCGCCGTTGATGCCGACGGCCGCGGCGATGCGCAGCCTGCCGTCCCGGTCGACGGCCGGCGTGTACAGCGTGGCGCGCAGGGCGCCCTTGCGGGTGAGGATGCCGGCGAGCCTGCCGCCGCTGTCGACGGCGGGGGCGTAGCGCCGGTTGGCCGCGTCGAGCGTGTTGAAGGCCTCGCGCGGGTCGATGTCGGCGTCGAGGAGCAGCAGGTCCCGGGACATGACGACCTCGAGCTGCGTGAAGCGGTCGACCCCGCTCAGGTCCGCGTCGGTGACGACGCCGACCGGACGGGAGTCCTCGTCGACGACGACGCCCGCGTTGTGCGCGCGCTTGGGCAGCAGCGCGAGCGCGTCGGCCACCGTCTGGTGCGGGGCGAGCACGATCGGGGTGTCCAGCACCAGGTGCCGGCTCTTGACCCAGGCGACCACGTCGGCGACCACGTCGATCGGAATGTCCTGCGGGATCACCACGAGCCCGCCGCGCCGGGCCAGGGTCTCGGCCATCCGGCGTCCGGCCACGGCGGTCATGTTCGCGACGACCAGCGGAATCGTGGTGCCCGTGCCGTCCGGGGCGCCCAGGTCCACGCCCTGACGCGACCCGACGGCGCTGCGGCTCGGCACCATGAAGACGTCGTCGTAGGTGAGGTCGTACGCGGGCTGGATGTCGTTGAGGAAACGCACGTGCTGCACATCCCAGTCGTTCAGAGGTGACCCCCGGACAGGTCAGCCAGGGGGAGAAGCACGTACTTGATTGTCCCACGCCGACCGTGCTGCGCTGCCCGGACCGAACGTCCAAGCAGCTCACCGGGGTCCTAGGAGGTTCCTCCGAGAGCGAGCACGATCGACAGGGCGGCCACCTGGTTCACCGCCGAGGAGAACACCTCCTGCGCGATCTCCCACTCCTCCGGCCGCGCCTTCGCGTACGGCCGCCAGTTCCGTACGACGACCAGCACCGGCCCGGACTCGGGTCCGTCCGGAAGGTCGGTGAGGCTGTCGGCGAGGGCGTCCCAGTTGCGCCCGAACCAGTCGGGCAGCTCCAGATGCTTGGCGCAGCGGTCCATCAGGGCCGCCTTGTCAGTGACCCCGTCGAGGTCCAGCGTGAGCACGTGCTCCGTCATCCGGCACCGTCCTGAAGCGATCGTGGTTGTGGGGGGGGGAAACGAGCGATGTGGGGAACGAACCATGCGGGGGAACGAACCATGTGGGGGGGACGAACCATGTGGGGGGACGAACGAGGGGACGGCCGTGGCGACCGCCCCCTCATGACCTGCGGCAAGGGCCGGTCAGACCCCGTCCGGGTCCGTCCGGTTGAGGGCGGGCTTGGGCGTCGGGCCCGCCGTCATCAGATAGTCGGCCGCGGACGTGTCCGTCACCAGGCTGGTGACGAGCCCGGACCGCAGCACCGCGTCGATCGCGGCCGCCTTGCGCTGACCGCCCGCGATCGCGACGACCTCGGGGACCCTGCGCAGCTGGTCGGCCTTGACCGTGATGCACCGCTCGCCCAGGTCGCGTCCGACCCTGCGGCCCTCGGAGTCGAACAGGTGCGCGGACATCTCGGCAGCGACCCCGAGCGAGGCGTAGTGGCCCCGTTCCTCGTCGCTGAGCATGTCGTGCACCGTCGAGATGCCCGCCTCCCAGGAGCCGATGGAGACACAGGCGACCGTGACCTTGTCGAAGTACTCGAAGGCCCGGGCGATCCCCGTCTGGTGGCGCAGCGCGATCGCGGTGGCCGCGTCCGGCAGCAGCATCGGCGCGTAGATGGGGTGCGCGTCGCCGCCGGACACCTGGGCGGCGCGGCGGACGGCCTCGACCGAGCCGCGCTCGGCGGTGCCGGCGTCGTACACACCCGTCAGCTGCACGACCGTGCAGGGCGGCAGCCGGTCCAGCGCCGCCGCCATGTGAATCGTGGACCGGCCCCAGGCCAGCCCCAGTACATCCCCCTCGTTGACCAGTTCGCCGAGCAGGTCGGCGGCCACTTCCCCGAGGTTCTCGGGGTCCGTGGTCTCCTCGGCCTCGGCCGGGGACTCGACCACGACGGCGTGCCTGAGGCCGTAGCGGGCGCGGAGCGCGTCCGAGCGCTCCGCGTCCAGTTCGGCCGGCACGCGGATCTCGATCCGTACGAGATCCCGTTCGAGGGCGGTCTCCAGGACCCGGGCCACCTTGAAGCGGCTGACGCCGAACTCCTCCGCGATCTGGATCTTGGACTTGCCCTCGAGGTAGAAGCGGCGGGCCATGGCCGCCGCCTGCACCAGCTCAGCGGGCCCCATCCGCATGGCTGACCGGCCCGCCGACATACCCGACACGGCGTTCTCCTCACTGCTGTTCACACTCTGGATACGCCGTTCATCCTCGCAGATCCGGCGCAGTTGATCAGCTCTGATGGGAGCCGTTCACATTCCTGTCGGTAAGTGGTTGGTTCAGTGTTCACAAGCCCAGGAGGCCCCGGCGGTCGCCGCCTCCGCCTGAGCCCGCAGGCCACGGACCGCCGCGGCCGGGTCATCGGCCCCGTATACGGCGGAACCGGCCACGAACACATCCGCGCCCGCCTCGGCGCAGCGCTCGATCGTCGCGGCCGAGACCCCGCCGTCGATCTGGAGCCACAGGTCGAGGCCGTGCTTGCTGATCAACTCGCGGGTGCGGCGGATCTTCGGCAGCATGATGTCGAGGAACGCCTGGCCCCCGAAGCCCGGTTCGACCGTCATGATCAGCAGCATGTCGAGTTCGGGCAGCAGGTCTTCGTACGGCTCGATCGGCGTCGCGGGCCTGAGCGCCATGGAGGCACGGGCGCCCTTCGCCCGGATCTCGCGGGCGAGTCGCACGGGCGCGGCAGCCGCCTCGACGTGGAACGTGACGGACGAGGCACCCGCCTCGACGTACTGCGGGGCCCAGCGATCGGGGGCCTCGATCATCAGATGGCAGTCCAGCGGAGTGTCCGTCGCACGGGCCAGCGACTCTACGACCGGCACACCTAGCGTGAGGTTCGGGACGAAATGGTTGTCCATGACGTCGACGTGGAGCCAGTCGGCTCCTTCGACCGCCTTCGCCTCGTCCGCAAGGCGGGCGAAGTCGGCGGACAGGATGCTGGGGTTGATCTGCACGGCCATGCCCCAAGCCTGCCATGCCCTCCGGGGGTCGGCGGCATCGGTCCTGGATGGTTGCGGTCAGTTGTCGGCACACGGCCGTCCGTGGCTGGTCGCGCCCGCGCGGCGGAGCCGCAGATGTCTCAGCCCCGCGCCCCTTACGGGGCACTCGTGCCGAGGTGGCCATGACTGGGAACCGTGGGGTCGGGCATCTTGTCTGTGGGCGGCGGGCGAAGTGGGTGGTGCTGGGGTTGTGGGTGGTGCTGCTGTTTCTGACGGCGCCGTTCGCCTCGAAGCTCACCGACGCCCAGGACAACGACGCGGCCTCCTGGCTGCCGGGATCGGCCGAGTCGACCCAGGTGCTGGAGATCTCGGAGGACTTCCGGCCCGAGCAGATCCCCGCGGTCGTCGTCTATGCCCGTGATGCCGGTCTGACGGCACAGGACCGGGCGCAGATCGACAGGGCCGTCGTCCAGCTCAGGCAGCTCACCGACCACGGCATCCGGGGCGCCGAGACCCGCGGCCCGGTCTACGACCGCCCGGCCGACCCGCGCGCCGCCCAGATCCAGGTGCCGATCACCATGGACGAGAAGGGCTGGGAGCGGATCGCCCCGGCCGTCGACTCGATCCGGGACGTCGTCGGCGACGGCGGGGCCGGACTGGCGGTGCACATCACCGGACCCGGCGGCACCTCCGCCGACTTCTCCGAGGCCTTCGAGGGCATCGACTCGACCCTGCTGCTGTCGGCGATGGCGGTCGTCGTCGTCATGCTCCTGATCACCTACCGCAGCCCGACCCTGCTCATCGTCCCGGTGCTGGCGGTGGTCGCCGCGCTGTTCACCGCGCAGGCCCTCATCTATTTCCTGGCCGAACACGCGGGCCTGACGGTGAACGGCCAGAGCGCCGGGATCCTGACCGTGCTCGTGTTCGGCGCGGGGACGGACTACGCCCTGCTGCTGGTGGCCCGTTACCGGGAGGAGCTGCGCCGTCACGAGGACCGGCACGAGGCGATGGCCCTGGCGCTGCACCGGGCGGGCCCCGCCGTGCTGGCCTCGGGGGCCACGGTCGTCCTGAGCATGCTGGTGCTGCTGGCCGCCGAGATGAACTCCACCCGCGGTCTCGGCCCCGTCGCGGCCATCGGGGTGGCGGTGGCGCTGCTGGCGATGATGACGCTCTTCCCCGCCCTGCTGGTGATCTGCGGCCGCTGGATCTTCTGGCCGGTGATCCCGCACTTCGGCTCCGCCGACCCCACCGAGCGCGGCGTCTGGGCCCGCACGGGCCAGGGCATCGCCCGCCGCCCGCGCATGATCTGGGCCGTGACGGCGCTCGTCCTGGCGATCTGTTCGCTCGGTCTCATCCAGCTGCGCGCGGAGGGCATCAGCAACGCGGACGCCTTCACCGGCACACCCGACTCGGTCACCGGCCAGGAGGTGTCCGAGAAGTACTTCCCGGCGGGCAGCGGCGATCCGCTCGTCATCGTCTCCAACCAGGCCCAGGCCCGGCAGGTGGGCCAGGCGGTGGCCGCCACGGAAGGCGTCGTGCCGACCTCGCTCGGGCTGCCGCCGGGCACGAAACCGGTCCACGACGGCCAGGTGCTGTTCGAGGCGACGATGACCGACCCGGCCGACAGCGAGGCCGCGAAACAGACCGTGGAGCGGGTCCGGGACGCCGTGCACGCGGTGCCCGACGCCGACGCGCAGGTGGGCGGCGGCACGGCGGCCCTGCTGGACATGGACAAGGCGACCACGCACGACAACCTGCTGATCATCCCGCTGGTCCTGGTCGTGGTCCTGCTCATCCTCTGCGGTCTGCTGCGCGCCCTGATCGCCCCGCTGCTGCTGGTCGGGACGGTGATCCTGTCCTTCGCGGCGGCCCTGGGCATCAGCGCGCTCGCGTTCCGTCATGTCTTCGACTACGCGGGCGAGTCCACGGACTTCCCGCTCTTCGTCTTCGTCTTCCTGGTGGCCCTGGGCATCGACTACAACATCTTCCTGACCACCCGTATCCGCGAGGAGGCCGGCCACCAGGGCACCCGGCAGGGCGTGGTGACGGGCCTGGCGGCGACCGGCGCGGTGATCACCTCGGCGGGTCTGGTGCTGGCCGGCACGTTCGCGGCCCTCGGCACACTGCCCATGGTCGCCTTCGCGGAGATCGGCTTCGCGGTGGCCCTGGGCGTCCTCCTGGACACCTTCATCGTGCGATCGGTGCTGGTCACCGCGCTGTTCCTGGACATCGGAGCAAAGGTGTGGTGGCCGAACCGCCGGCTGTCGGAATCCGAGGAATCCCGAGGATCCCGAGACTCTTTGCATGACCATGCGAGTTGATGCATAATCTTCCTATGTCCAAGGTCCTCACCTCCCTTCCCGCCGGCGAGCGCGTCGGCATCGCCTTCTCCGGCGGGCTCGACACCTCGGTCGCGGTCGCGTGGATGCGCGACAAGGGCGCCGTCCCGTGCACCTACACCGCCGACATCGGCCAGTACGACGAGCCCGACATCGCCTCGGTGCCCGGCCGCGCGATGAGCTACGGCGCCGAGATTGCGCGCCTGGTCGACTGCCGCGCCGCGCTGGTCGAGGAGGGCCTTGCCGCGCTCACCTGCGGGGCGTTCCACATCCGCTCGGGCGGGCGCGCCTACTTCAACACCACGCCACTCGGCCGTGCCGTCACGGGCACCCTCCTGGTCCGGGCGATGCTCGAGGACAACGTCCAGATCTGGGGCGACGGCTCGACCTTCAAGGGCAACGACATCGAGCGGTTCTACCGCTACGGCCTGCTCGCCAACCCGCACCTGCGGATCTACAAGCCCTGGCTGGACGCGGACTTCGTGACCGAGCTGGGCGGGCGCAAGGAGATGTCGGAGTGGCTGGTCGCCCATGACCTGCCCTACCGCGACAGCACGGAGAAGGCGTACTCCACCGACGCCAACATCTGGGGCGCCACCCACGAGGCCAAGACCCTGGAGCACCTGAACACCGGCGTCGAGACCGTCGAGCCCATCATGGGCGTGCGGTTCTGGGACCCGCTGGTCGAGATCGCCCCCGAGGACGTGACGATCGGCTTCGACCAGGGCCGCCCGGTCACGATCAACGGCAAGGAGTTCGCCTCCCCCGTCGACCTGGTGATGGAGGCCAACGCCATCGGCGGCCGGCACGGCCTGGGCATGTCGGACCAGATCGAGAACCGCATCATCGAGGCCAAGAGCCGCGGCATCTACGAGGCCCCGGGCATGGCCCTGCTGCACGCCGCCTACGAGCGTCTCGTCAACGCGATCCACAACGAGGACACCCTCGCCCAGTACCACAACGAGGGCCGGCGCCTGGGCCGCCTCATGTACGAGGGCCGCTGGCTGGACCCGCAGGCGCTGATGATCCGGGAGTCGCTGCAGCGCTGGGTCGGCGCGGCCGTCACCGGCGAGGTCACCCTGCGCCTGCGCCGCGGCGAGGACTACTCGCTCCTCGACACGACCGGCCCCGCGTTCAGCTACCACCCGGACAAGCTGTCGATGGAGCGCACCGAGGACTCGGCGTTCGGCCCGGTGGACCGGATCGGCCAGCTCACCATGCGCAACCTCGACATCGCCGACTCGCGCGCCAAGCTGGAGCAGTACGTGGGCCTCGGCCTGATCGGCACCGGCAGCCCCACCGTCGGCGCCTCCCAGGCGGCCGCGACCGGGCTGATCGGCACCATGCCGGAACTGCCGGAGGGCGGCGCCGAGGCCATCGCCTCCCGCGGCGAGGTCTCCGAGGACGACGCGCTGCTGGACCGCGCGGCGATGGAGTTCGGCACGGACTGACCCCCGAGGGGACGGACCACGACGGCAGAGGCCGGCTCGAACGCCCAGGGCGTTCGAGCCGGCCTCCGCCGTTGTGGTGCCCGGCCCTCAGCCGGTCTTCCTGATCAGTGCCAGGTACATGGCGTCGGTGCCGTGCACATGCGGCCACAGCTGGATGTCGGGCCCCTCCCCCAACGCCGGCACGCCGGGCAGCAGGGGCCGCGCGTCGATCAGCTCGGCCTCCGGGTACTGCTTGAGCACATCGGAGACGACGGCCCGGGTCTCGGCGAGATGCGGCGAGCAGGTCGCGTACCCGACGACGCCCCCGACCCGGACGGAGTCCAGCGCGGTCCGCAGCAGCCCGCGCTGCAACGGACCGAACCCGTCGAGGTCCTCCGGCCGACGCCGCCAGCGCGCCTCGGGCCGCCTGCGCAGCGCGCCCAGCCCGGTGCACGGCACGTCCATCAGCACCCGGTCGAACGACCCGGGCCGCCACGGCGGCCGCGTCCCGTCGGCGGCGATGACCTGATACGGCCCCGGGTTACCGGCCAGCGCCTTGGCGACGAGCCCCGCCCGGTGCGGCTGCTTCTCGGAGGCGAGGAGGGCGGCCCCGCGCTGGGCGGCGAGGGCGGCGAGCAGCGCCGCCTTGCCGCCGGGCCCGGCGCATCCGTCGAGCCACTTCTCGTCACGGCCGTCGAGCGGTGCGTTGGCCAGCGCGAGCGCCACCAGCTGACTGCCCTCGTCCTGCACGCCGGCCCGCCCGTCCCGGACGGCGTCGATCGCGCCGGGCTCACCGCCCTCGGTGAGCCGCACCGCGTAGGGCGACCAGCGCCCGGCGACCGCGGCCTCCTCCCGGAGCAGTTCATCGGTCGTGGCGCGCCCGGGCCGGGCGACGAGCGTCACCTCGGGCCGCTCGTTGTCGGCCTCCAGCAGGTCCTCGATACCGGCCCGCCCGCCGCCGAGGGAGTCCCACAGCGCGGAGACGACCCACCGCGGGTGCGAGTGCACGACGGCGAGGTGGTCCTCGGGGTCGTCGTCGTAGGGCGGAGCGACCTTCTCGATCCATTCGTCGAGATCGTGCGCCGCGACCTTGCGCAGCACGGCGTTGACGAACTTGGCCCGTCCGTCGCCGAGCACGATCCGGGCGAGGTCGACGGAGGCGGAGACGGCGGCATGGGTCGGGATGCGCGTCCCGAGCAGCTGATGCACGCCGAGGCTCAGCACGTCGAGGACCGGCGGGTCGACCTCGCGCAGCGGCCGGTCGACACAGGCGGAGATGACGGCGTCGTACGTCCCCTGCCGGCGCAGCGTCCCGTAGACCAGCTCGGTGGCGAGGGCCGCGTCCCGCGCGTCGAACTTCTCGGGCCCCTCCTTCTCGCGCGCTTTGCGCAGCAGCGGCGGAAGCACGAGGTTGGCGTACGCGTCCCGCTCGTCCACCGCCCGCAACGCCTCGAAGGCGAGCAGTCGGACGGGGTCCTTCTGGGGCCGGCGGTAGGGCTTGCCCGGCGTGCGGGAACGGTGGGGCTGATCGCTCACGAAAAGGTGCTCCGGATTGCAGGATGAAAGATGCGTCCAGCGTACGTCGGCGGCGACGCGGAGGGGGTTCGCGGGTTCGCCGGTGCTACGCGCCGACGACCTCGTCGTCCCCGATGCGGACGCCCCGCGCCCAGTCCGCGGCGCGCATCGGCTTCTTGCCCTGCGCCTGCACCCACAACAGCTCGACGGCGTACGAGCCCGTGCCGACGTGCACGCTGTTCTTGCCCACGGAGAGCGCGCCCGCGGCGAGATCGGTCCGCTCGGGCACCGGCTGAACGTGGATGAGCTTGAGCCGCTCGCCGCGGAAGACCGTCCAGGCGCCGGGAGCGGGGGTGCAACCGCGCACGACGCGGTCGACGCGGAGAGCCGGGGCGGCCCAGTCGACCTGGGCGTCCTCGACGTTGATCTTCGGCGCGAGGGTGATCCCCTCGGCCGGCTGCGGGACGGCCTTCAGGGTGCCGTCCTCGATCCCGTCCATGGTCGCGGCGAGCAGACCGCTGCCGGCGAAGGCGAGCCTGGTGAGCAGGTCACCGCTGGTGTCGGTGGGCCGGATCTCCTCGGTGACCGTCCCGTACACCGGCCCGGAGTCGAGCCCCTCCTCGATGAGGAAGGTGGAGGCGCCGGTGATCTCGTCCCCGGCCATGATGGAGTGCTGCACGGGGGCCGCCCCACGCCAGGCGGGCAGCAGCGAGAAGTGCAGGTTGACCCAGCCATGGGCCGGGACGTCCAGCGCCACCCTGGGCAGCAGCGCGCCGTAGGCCACCACGGGACAGCAGTCCGGCGCGATCTCCCTCAGCCGCTCCAGGAACTCCGGATCCCGGGGCCTGACCGGCTTCAGCACCTCGATCCCGGCCTCCTCGGCCCGCTGGGCGACAGGAGAGGCGACCAGCCGCCGCCCCCGCCCGGCCGGCGCGTCGGGCCGCGTGACGACGGCGGCCACCTCGTGCCGCCCGGAGGCGATGAGAGCGTCCAGAGCGGGAACGGCGACCTCGGGGGTGCCGGCGAAGACGAGCTTCATGAGTGGGCGGGACCTCTCGGGAAAACGGACGACGGGCAACGCACAAGTTTAGGACGGACGAGCGGAACGGCCCCTGTCGGCGAGAACCCCCACGGGAGCCGCGTGCATCCCGCCCCAGGGGGCGTACGCATATGCCCATACGCCCCCACACCGTGACCAGCGGAGCGAACCCGCGTTGGTCAAGAAAGAGTTGACCACACCTTCTTCAACGCCGGTTCGAGAGGCTTGTTCATGGCCGACCATGCAACCCACGACGCCCAGGCCCGGGCCAGCCTGCACTTGCTGGTGCGGGACATCGAGCGGGTCCGCCGGCAGGTGGACGCACTGCGCACCCTCACCGCCCAGCTGGGCAACGTCTACCGCCCCCGCCGCTCCGGCCCCTCCACGGGCTTCGTCGTCTACGGACGCGCCCCCGCCCCGACGGTCCGCCTCGCCCAGGAACTGCGGGACAGCGTCGAGACGCTGGTCACCGCCGCGGTGGACTTCGACCGTTCGCTCGGCTTCTCGTGGGACGCGGTGGGCTCCGCGCTCGGGGTCACCAAGCAGGCGGTCCACCGCCGCTACGGCGCCCGCCGCGCCACCGCCACCGCCACCGCCTCCGGCACCGCGACGGCGACCGCGACCGAGGCCGAGCGGCCGACGGAGCCGTCCGGCGCCCGCACGGTCAGCGTGGGCACGGGCATCCCGACGGTTCCCACGGTCCCCGCCGCCCGCTCGATGCCGACCCAGCCGACGGCCGGCAGCCCGTCCCTCAGCCCGTCCCTGCGCGACGAGGTGCGGCCGACCGCCTTCCCCGGGCCGCGCAACGGCTGACGCACCCCACACCGGCCCACCCCCACACCGCCCCTGCCCTCTCGGCCCTGCCCGGGAGGGCAGCCGCACACCCGCCGCCGAATACGCCCGCCCTCACCCGATGTCCGGCGGATCGATCCGCACCCGCACCCGCGCGGTCTCCTCCCCGCCCCGAGCCATCCGGGCCGCCTGCGCCGCCTTCAGGGCGGCGGCCAGCGCGGCCCCCCGCCCCGGCGGCACCCGGACCAACGCCCGCTCCCACTCCTCCCCGGGGGGCGGCGCCCCCGGCCGCCGAGGCCGCCCCGCAGGGCCGGCCGGCACCGGAACCGGCCCCAGCACCTCCGCCTCCCGCGGCAGTTCGACGGCGCCCAGGAACCCGGCCACCGCCTCCGCCGTCCCCGACACCGCCGCCATCCGCGACACCGGCGGGAAGCCCAGCTCGGCCCGCTCCGCGAGCTCGCGCACCGCATGCCCCACCGGGTCCCATCGCACCAGCGCCTGCACGGGCCGCAGGGTCGGCTCGGCGACGACGACCACGGTTCCGCCGTCCCCCTGCGGCCGGACGAGCGCGGCGGCCGCGATCCAGCGGCGCAGCGCGTCCTCCCCGGCCCGCAGGTCGGGCCGCCCCAGCATGGCCCAGCCGTCCAGCAGCAGCGCGGCCGCGTAACCGCCCTCGGCGACGGGCTCCGCCCCGGGCGTGGACACGACGAGCGCGGGCGTCCCGGGCACGGTGTCCAGCACCTGTTCGCGCCCCGACGTCCGCACCGGGACGGCGGGAAACGCCCGGCCCAGCTCCTCGGCCGTCCGCCGCGCCCCCACGATCTGAGCGCGCAGCCGGAACGACCCGCAGTCGGGACAGTGCCAGGCGTTCTCCTCCCGCCCGCACCACCCGCACCACAGTGCGCCCCCGTCGCGGCCGCCGTCCCGCGCCTCCAGCGGTCCGGAGCAGTGCCGGCACCGGGCGGCGGCGCGGCACTGCGCGCACGCCATCCGCGGCACGTACCCCCGCCGGGGCACCTGCACGAGCACCGGGCCGTGCCGCAGCCCCTCCCGCACCGCCTGCCAGGCGAGGGTGGGCAGCCGGGCGGCGCGGGCGGCCTCGTCGCGGGCGAGGTCCTGGTCGCCCACGGTCCGCACCAGCGGAGCGCTGCGCCGCACCTCCTCCCGTGCGGCGACCAGCGGCCGCGCCCACCCGCTCTCGACGAGTTGGGCGGCCTCCACGGTGCAGCTCCAACCCCCCAGCAGGAAACCGCACTTGTCCTGCGCCGCCCGCAGCAGCAGTACCTCCCGGGCATGGGGCTGCGGCGCGTGCAGCTCGCTGTGGCTGTCGTCCCCGTCGTCCCAGAGCGCGACCAGCCCGAGGTTCTGCACCGGTGCGAACATCGCGGCACGCGTCCCGACGACCGCCCGCACCGACCCGCGCCGCACGGCGAGCCACTCCCGGTACCGCTTCTCCGGCCCGGCTTCCGCGGTGAGGTGCGCATGACGGCCCGCGCCCAGCAACGCGGTCAGCGCCGCGTCGACCCGCGCGGCGACCCGCCCGTCCGGGACGACGACCAGCGCCCCGCGACCGGAGGCGAGGGTCGCGGCGACGGCCCGGGCGAGCCCCTCGCTCCACTCGGGCCCGGGCAGCGCGTTCCACACCGCCCGGGGCGCGCCCCCGGACGCCAGCGACTCCACAAACGCGCCTCCCCGCTCGTACCGCTCCCAGGTGCCGGGCTCCGGCGCCTTCGGCGGCGGCAGCAGCGCGGGCGAGGGCTTCTGCTCGGCGCGGGCGTTGCGCGGCGGCACGGCCAGTTGCAGCACATCGGCCAGGCTTCCCGCGTACCGGTCGGCCACGGCCCGCGCCAGCCCCAGCAGCTCCGCGCCGAGCACCGGCTCGGGCGACACCACCTGGGCGAGCGCGGCGAGCGGCCCGGGGTAGTCCGAGGCGGCGAGCCGCTCGACGAGGAACCCGTCGATGAGTCCGCCGCCCTCGCGCCGCCCTTCCCGGACCCGCCCGCGCCCGGCGCCGAAGCGCACCCGCACCCGCACGCCCGGCTGCGCGTCGGCGTCCAACTCGGCCGGCACCGCGTAGTCGAAGTACCGGTCCAGATGCAGCACGCCCTTGTCGACGAGCACCCGCGCGACCGGCAGCTCCCCGGCCAGCGCGGCCCCCCGCCAGGTCCGGGGCTTGGCCCGGGGCACCTTGGCCTGCCGCACGCTCTCCCGGATCAGCGCGAGCTGCTCCGGCGGCGCGCCCTCCCCGGCCGCGCCACCGCCCCCCTGCCCGTTCTCGCTGCTCACACCTGCATTCCTACCAAACACCACTGACAGACGCCGAAGCCCGGCCTCCCCAAGGAGGCCGGGCCCCTGCGTCGATGCAGGCAGAACACCGTGGGCGTGTGGTCCTACAGCCCCGCGGCCTTGCGCAGCGCGTCCACGCGGTCCGTGCGCTCCCAGGTGAAGTCGGGCAGCTCACGGCCGAAGTGGCCGTACGCGGCGGTCTGGGCGTAGATCGGACGCAGCAGGTCGAGGTCACGGATGATCGCGGCCGGGCGGAGGTCGAAGACCTCGTCGATGGCCTTCTCGATCTTCTCGGCGTCGACCTTCGCGGTGCCGAAGGTCTCGACGAAGAGACCGACCGGCTCGGCCTTGCCGATCGCGTAGGCGACCTGGACCTCGCAGCGGGCCGCGAGACCGGCCGCCACCACGTTCTTCGCCACCCAGCGCATCGCGTACGCGGCCGAGCGGTCGACCTTGGACGGGTCCTTGCCCGAGAAGGCGCCGCCGCCGTGCCGGGCCATGCCGCCGTAGGTGTCGATGATGATCTTGCGACCGGTGAGGCCGGCGTCACCCATCGGGCCGCCGATCTCGAAGCGGCCGGTCGGGTTGACCAGCAGGCGGTAGTTCTCGGTGTCGAGCTTGATGCCGTCGTCCAGGAGAGCCTTCAGCTCCACCTCCACGACGAACTCGCGGATGTCGGGGGCCAGCAGCGAGTCCAGGTCGATGTCGGACGCGTGCTGCGAGGAGACGACGACGGTGTCCAGGCGGACCGCCTTGTCGCCGTCGTACTCGATGGTGACCTGGGTCTTGCCGTCGGGGCGCAGGTAGGGGATGGTCCCGTTCTTGCGGACGTCCGACAGACGCTTCGACAGCCGGTGCGCGAGGAAGATCGGCAGCGGCATCAGGGTCGGCGTCTCGTCGGAGGCGTAGCCGAACATCAGGCCCTGGTCGCCGGCGCCCTGGCGGTCCAGCTCGTCCTCGTCGCCCTCGACCCGGGACTCGTACGCGGTGTCGACGCCCTGGGCGATGTCCGGGGACTGCGCGCCGATGGACACCGAGACGCCGCAGGAGGCGCCGTCGAAGCCCTTCTTGGAGGAGTCGTAGCCGATCTCGAGGATCTTGTCGCGCACGAGCTGGGGGATCGGCGCGTAGGTCTTGGTGGTGACCTCGCCGGCCACATGCACCAGACCGGTCGTGATCAGGGTCTCCACGGCGACCCGGGAGGTCGGGTCCTCGCGCAGCAGGGCATCGAGGATGGTGTCGCTGATCTGGTCAGCGATCTTGTCGGGGTGACCTTCGGTCACAGACTCCGAAGTGAACAGGCGACGGGACACAACGCTCCCTGGGGTTGCAGCGGCTGCTGGCTGATCATTGGCGGACGCGACGGGAGCTGCGCCCGGCGTCGTCCGAGAACAGTTTATCGGTCCTGCCCTGCCACCGGCCCACCTGTCTCGCCTCTCGGGAGTGCTGTGACCTGCGGCACGGGCATTCTGCCGAATGCCCAACGCCCTTGGCCAGGGCACCACACCCCTGATCGAGCGCG
Source organism: Streptomyces sp. NPDC002623 (assembly GCF_053592635.1). Classification (NCBI taxonomy): domain Bacteria; kingdom Bacillati; phylum Actinomycetota; class Actinomycetes; order Kitasatosporales; family Streptomycetaceae; genus Streptomyces; species Streptomyces sp. NPDC002623. Next base: position 104,357 of record NZ_JBSFWB010000023.1, read on the forward strand.
GTGACCGGCAACGGCGAAGCGCATCAAACAGTCAGCTCAGCCGCTGCGCCACCAGGTCCCACACGGTTTCGGCCAAGGCTTCCTTGGGGCCGTGCGCCACGGGGGTTTCGCTGCCGTCGGCTCCCAGCACGAGGGCCTCGTTCTCCTCGGAGCCGAACGTCTTGCGCTCCCCCACCTCGTTGACCACCAGCAGATCGCACCCCTTGCGGCGCAGCTTGGCCCGGCCGTTGGCGAGGACGTCGTCGGTCTCGGCCGCGAAGCCGACGACCACCTGATTGGGTCGCGCCCGGTCGGCCGATATCTCCGCGAGAATGTCCGGATTACGCACAAGAACGATCGGGTCCGGTTCCTGTCCGTCCTTCTTCTTGATCTTTCCGGCCGCGTATGTCTGCGGACGGAAGTCGGCCACTGCGGCGGCCATGACGACGGCGTCGGCGTCGGCGGCCGCCTTCAGGACCGCCTCGCGCAGTTGTACGGCCGTGCCGACCTGGACGACGTCGACCCCGGCCGGGTCGGGCAGGCCGGTGTTCGCCGCGATCAGGGTGACCCGGGCGCCGCGCGCGGCGGCGGTGCGGGCGAGGGCGTAGCCCTGCTTGCCCGAGGAGCGGTTGCCGAGGAAACGGACCGGGTCGAGGGGCTCGCGGGTGCCGCCGGCGCTGACCACCACATGCCGGCCGGCCAGGTCGGGTTCGCGCACTCCGCGGGCCAGCACCCGGCGGCAGACCTCGAAGATCTCGCCCGGGTCGGGCAGCCGGCCCTTGCCGGTGTCGACGCCGGTGAGGCGGCCGACGGCCGGCTCGATCACCACGGCGCCCCGGCGGCGCAGCGTGGCCACGTTCTCCTGGGTGGCCGGGTGCTCCCACATCTCCGTGTGCATCGCGGGGGCGAAGACGACCGGACAGCGGGCCGTGAGGAGGGTGTTGGTGAGGAGGTCGTCGGCGAGCCCGTGGGCGGCCTTGGCGAGCATGTCGGCCGTGGCCGGGGCGACGACGACCAGGTCGGCGTGCTGGCCGATGCGGACGTGCGGGACCTCGTGGACGTCGTCCCAGACCTCCGTGGAGACGGGGTGGCCGGAGAGGGCGGACCAGGTGGCGGCGCCGACGAAGTGCAGTGCGGAGGCGGTGGGGACGACATGGACGTCATGCCCCGACTCCGTCAGTCTGCGCAGCAGCTCGCAGGCCTTGTAGGCGGCGATTCCACCACTGACCCCCAGGACGACCTTGGGCTTGTCCACCGTCTCTCCCCGGCTCGGCAACGTACGGGTCCATCACACACCACAGGCCCGGCAGGAGCACTGCCGGGCCTGTGGACAAGTCACACGCGATCTGAAAGTACTACTGCGCGGGGCCCTCAACGGCCTCGGACGTCAGCAGCCCGGCGTTGATCTCGCGCAGGGCGATGGAGAGCGGCTTCTCGTGGACGTGGGTGTCCACGAGCGGACCGACGTACTCGAGGAGGCCCTCGCCGAGCTGCGAGTAGTACGCATTGATCTGGCGGGCCCGCTTGGCCGCGTAGATCACGAGGCTGTACTTCGAGTCGGTGGCCTCGAGGAGCTCGTCGATCGGCGGGTTGATGATGCCCTCGGGCGCGGAGATGGAAGAGGACACGCTCTACCTTCCGATGGATGGGAAAAGATCGGTCGTGATCACCACACCGATGGTTTCGGTACTAGCGATCACACAACATCCATCAAGGCTAGCAGCTCACGGGCCACGTCCTCGACGGAGGTGTTGACAAGGGTCACGTCGAACTCCGGCTCGGCCGCGAGTTCGATCTTCGCGGCCTCGAGCCGGCGCTCGATCACCTCGGGCGGCTCGGTGCCCCGCCCGGTCAGTCTGCGCACCAGCTCCTCCCAGGAGGGCGGAGCCAGGAACACCAGTTGGGCCTCCGGCATGGACTCGCGGACCTGCCGGGCGCCCTGGAGGTCGATCTCCAGGAGCACCGGCTCGCCCGACTCCAGGCGCTCCAGCACCGCAGTGCGCGGAGTCCCGTAGCGGTTGCCGGCGAACTCGGCCCACTCCAGCAGTTCGCCGTTGGCGATCAGCTTGTCCATCTCGTCGTCGGAGACGAAGAAGTAGTGGACGCCGTGCTTCTCACCGGGCCGGGGCCTACGGGTCGTCGCCGACACCGAGAGCCAGACCTCGGGGTGTTCCTTGCGCATATGGGCGACGACCGTGCTCTTGCCGACCCCTGAGGGGCCGGAGAGCACGGTCAGCCGCGGACGTACGTCCGGGGGCTCGGGGGTCGTCCCCCGGAATGTTGCAGCCATGCAGCGATTATTCCAGCAATCCCGGAGTGCCCGGGACTCCCTTCCCGCAGGACCCGGGAATCAGGAGCCGGTGCTGCCGAACTCACGCTCCAGGGAGGCGATCTGGTTGGAACCGAGGCCGCGCACGCGGCGGCTCTCGGAGATGCCGAGTCGCTCCATGATCTGCTTGGCGCGGACTTTGCCCACGCCCGGAAGCGACTCCAGGAGGGCGGAGACCTTCATCTTGCCGATGACGTCGTTTTCCTGACCCTGCTTGATGACCTCGTGAAGCGAGGCGCCGGAGTGCTTCAGTCGATTCTTGACCTCGGCCCGCTCCCGGCGAGCCGCGGCGGCCTTTTCGAGCGCGGCTGCGCGCTGTTCGGGGGTAAGGGGCGGAAGAGCCACGCCTACGTCACCTCGGATGTCGAACTGTCGGATACGGACCGGTGAGGAACCTAGTCGCCCCACACCTGGTGAGCTACGAGCAACACGCTGCCCGTTCACTCTCCGTCGGAGACTAGCGGCCAACTCCGCCAGAGTCAGCGAGAACAGAGGAAAAGTCCTGGTCAGCCTCCGTAGGGCCAGACATTTCAGACATACTGCCCCGGATTTGAGGATGTATCCAGACTCAAGTCGGCCGAGGGCCGCCCGACCGAGCCCCCGGTCGGGCGGTCGGCGCCCGTCAGGCGGCGGCCACCGCGACCCTGACCGCTTGCGCGAACCGATCCACGGCGTCACGCAGAGCGACGATGTCGGGGCCGTGACGCAACACACCCCGACTGACGTTCGGCACGACATTGCGCACCGCGGACCCGAAGACCCGGGGAAGGTCGGCCGGGGTCGCCCCCTGGGCGCCGACGCCCGGCGCGAGGAGCGGGCCGTTGATGTCGAGGTCGTAGCTCGAGAGGTCGCCCAGCGTGGCCCCGACGACCGCGCCGAAGGAGCCCAGCGGCTCCTCCCCCACGTTCTCGGCGGCCAGGTGCGCCAGCATCGTCGCGCCCACGTCGCGCCCGTCCGCCCGCACCGCGTGCTGGACCTCGCCGCCCTCCGGGTTGGAGGTCAGCGCCAGCACGAACAGTCCGGCGCCGCTCTCGCGGGCCAGTGCCACCGCCGGCGACAGGGACCCGTAGCCGAGGTACGGCGAGACGGTGAGGGCGTCGGAGAACAGCGGGGCGTCCGGGTGCAGGAACGACTCGGCGTACGCGGCCATGGTCGAGCCGATGTCGCCGCGCTTGGCGTCCATCACGACCAGGGCGCCGGCCGCCCGCGCCTCCTGCACCGACTTCTCCAGGACGGCGACCCCGCGCGAGCCGAACCGCTCGAAGAACGCGCTCTGCGGCTTCAGCAGGGCGACCCGGTCCGCCGTCGCCTCGACGACCGTGCGGCTGAACCGCTCCAGGCCGGCGACGTCGTCGTCCAGGCCCCACTCGGCGAGCAGGGAGGCGTGCGGGTCGATGCCGACGCAGAGGGGCCCGCGCTCGTCCATGGCACGACGCAGCCGCGCGCCGAAGGGCTCCAGGGTCATGCCGTCTTCCTCACGTCGGCGCCGACGGCGTCGGCGAGGGTGGCATAGGGGCTCGTCCGCAGCCGGGCGGCCAGGCCCTTGTGGATCGCGCGGCCCCAGAAGGGGCCCTCGTAGATGAAGGCGCTGTACCCCTGGACGAGCGTGGCGCCGGCCAGGATGCGCTGCCAGGCGTCCTCGGCGTCCTCGACGCCGCCGACGCCCACGAGCGTGATCCGGTCGCCCACGCGTGCGTAGAGGCGGCGCAGTACCTCCAGGGAGCGGTCCTTGAGGGGCGCTCCGGACAGCCCGCCGGCCTCCTTCACCAGGGAGGGTTCGGATGTCAGACCGAGGCCTTCGCGCGCGATGGTGGTGTTCGTGGCGATGATCCCGTCCAGGCCCAGCTCCACGGCCAGGTCGGCGACCGCGTCGACGTCGTCGTCCGCCAGGTCCGGGGCGATCTTCACCAGCAGCGGGACCCGGCGCGCGGTCACCGCACGGTCGGCGGCCTCGCGGACGGCGCTCAGCAGCGGTCGCAGCGCCTCGGTGGCCTGGAGGTTGCGCAGCCCCGGCGTGTTCGGCGAGGACACGTTCACGACCAGGTAGTCGGCGTAGGGCGCGAGCCGCTCGGCCGACTTCACGTAGTCGCCGACCGCCTCCTCCTCGGGGACGACCTTGGTCTTGCCGATGTTCACGCCGACCACGGGCTTGAAGACGGCCGTACGGGAGGCGAGACGCGCGGCCACGGCCAGCGAGCCCTCGTTGTTGAAGCCCATGCGGTTGATCAGTGCCCGGTCCTTCACGAGCCGGAACAGCCGCTGCTTGGGGTTGCCGGGCTGCGGCTCCCCGGTGACCGTGCCGATCTCGACATGGTCGAAGCCCAGCATCGACATCCCATCGATCGCGACCGCGTTCTTGTCGAAGCCGGCGGCGAGCCCGAACGGGCCGTGCATGCGCAGCCCGAAGGCCTCCGTGCGCAGCTCCTCATAACGGGGGGCGAGGGCGGCCGCGACGAACGTGCGCAGCACCGGGATGCGGGCGGCGAGCCGGATCCAGCGGAAGGCCAGATGGTGGGCCTGCTCCGGGTCCATCCGCCTGAACACGAGGTTGAAGAAGATCTTGTACATGGTTCCCTCACGAAGAGGGGGACACCGTCTGCCGGTGTCCCCCTCTTCGGCTGCTAGTCGCGGGCCGCGGTCAGGTGCTGCGCGTGTTCCTGGAGCGAGCGGACGCCCACGTCGCCGTGGTTGAGGGCGTCGATGCCCTGGACGGCGGCGGCGAGCGCCTGGACCGTCGTCAGACAGGGCACGGACCGCGCCACGGCCGCCGTACGGATCTCGTAGCCGTCGAGGCGGCCGCCGGTGCCGTACGGGGTGTTGACGATGAGGTCGACCTCGCCGTCGTGGATGCACTGGACGATGGTCTTCTCGCCGTTCGGGCCGACGCCCTCGGACTGCTTGCGCACGACCGTCGCGTTGATGCCGTTGCGCTTGAGGACCTCGGCGGTGCCGGAGGTGGCGAGCAGCTCGAAGCCGTGCGCGACCAGCTCGCGCGCCGGGAAGATCATCGACCGCTTGTCGCGGTTGGCGACCGAGATGAACGCGCGGCCCTTGGTGGGCAGCGGGCCGTACGCGCCCGCCTGCGACTTGGCGTACGCCGTGCCGAAGACGGAGTCGATGCCCATGACCTCGCCGGTGGAGCGCATCTCCGGGCCGAGGACCGTGTCGACGCCGCGGCCGGAGGTGTCCCGGAAGCGGGTCCACGGCATCACGGCCTCCTTGACGGAGATCGGCGCGTCCAGTGGCAGCTCGCCGCCGTCGCCGGTGGCCGGGAGCAGGCCCTCGGCGCGCAGTTCGGCGACGGTCGCGCCCAGCGAGATCCGCGCGGCGGCCTTGGCCAGCGGCACCGCGGTCGCCTTCGAGGTGAAGGGGACCGTTCGGGACGCGCGCGGGTTGGCCTCCAGGACATAGAGGATGTCGCCGGCCATCGCGAACTGGATGTTGATCAGGCCGCGGACGCCGACGCCCTTGGCGATGGCCTCGGTGGAGGCCCGCAGCCGCTTGATGTCGAAGCCGCCGAGCGTGATCGGGGGCAGGGCGCAGGCCGAGTCGCCGGAGTGGATGCCGGCCTCCTCGATGTGCTCCATGACACCGCCGAGGTAGAGCTCCTCGCCGTCGTAGAGCGCGTCGACGTCGATCTCGATGGCGTCGTCGAGGAAGCGGTCGACGAGCACCGGCCGGGTGGGGCTGATCTCGGTCGACTCGGCGATGTAGGACGACAGCCGGGTCTCGTCGTAGACGATCTCCATGCCGCGGCCGCCGAGCACGTACGAGGGCCGGACCAGGACCGGGTAGCCGATCTCGTCGGCGATGGCCTTGGCCTCGGCGAAGGTGGTGGCCGTGCCGTGCTTCGGGGCCGGCAGGCCGGCCTCGTCGAGCACCCGCCCGAACGCGCCCCGGTCCTCGGCCGCGTGGATGGCCTCGGGCGGGGTGCCGACGATCGGCACGCCGTTGTCCTTGAGCGCCTGCGCCAGGCCCAGCGGGGTCTGGCCGCCGAGCTGGACGATCACGCCCGCGATCGGGCCGGCCTGCGCCTCCGCGTGCACGACCTCCAGCACGTCCTCCAGCGTCAGCGGCTCGAAGTACAGGCGGTCGGAGGTGTCGTAGTCGGTGGAGACGGTCTCCGGGTTGCAGTTGACCATCACGGTCTCGTACCCGGCGTCGGACAGCGCGAAGGAGGCGTGGACGCACGAGTAGTCGAACTCGATGCCCTGGCCGATGCGGTTGGGGCCGGAGCCCAGGATGATCACCGCGGGCTTCTCGCGGGGCGCGACCTCGCTCTCCTCGTCGTAGGAGGAGTAGAAGTAGGGCGTCTTCGCGGCGAACTCGGCGGCGCAGGTGTCGACGGTCTTGTAGACCGGGCGGACGCCCAGCGCGTGCCGGACCTCGCGCACGACGTCCTCGCGCAGGCCGCGGATCTCGGCGATCTGCTGGTCGGAGAAGCCGTGCCGCTTGGCCTCGGCGAGCAGCTCGGCGTCCAGGCGGTCGGCGGCGGCCAGGTCGTCGGCGGTCTCCTTGATCAGGAAGAGCTGGTCGACGAACCAGGGGTCGATCTTCGTGAACTCGAAGACCTCCTCCGGTGTGGCGCCCGCGCGGATGGCCTGCATGACGGTGTTGATCCGGCCGTCGGTCGGGCGGACCGACTCGCGCAGCAGCTCGGCCTTGTCGCCGGGGTCGCCGACGAAGGTGAACTGGCTGCCCTTCTTCTCCAGCGAGCGCAGGGCCTTCTGGAAGGCCTCGGTGAAGTTGCGGCCGATGGCCATGGCCTCGCCGACCGACTTCATGGTCGTCGTCAGCGTGGAGTCGGCGCTGGGGAACTTCTCGAAGGCGAACCGCGGGGCCTTCACGACCACGTAGTCGAGCGTCGGCTCGAAGGAGGCCGGCGTCTCGCGCGTGATGTCGTTCGGGATCTCGTCGAGGGTGTAGCCGACGGCGAGCTTGGCCGCGATCTTGGCGATCGGGAAGCCGGTCGCCTTGGAGGCGAGGGCCGAGGAACGCGACACGCGCGGGTTCATCTCGATGACGATGACCCGGCCGTCCGCGGGGTCCACCGCGAACTGGATGTTGCAGCCGCCGGTGTCCACGCCGACCTCGCGGATCACGGCGATGCCGATGTCGCGCAGGATCTGGTACTCGCGGTCGGTGAGCGTCATGGCGGGCGCGACGGTGATCGAGTCGCCGGTGTGCACGCCCATGGGGTCGAAGTTCTCGATGGAGCAGACGACCACGACGTTGTCGTGCTTGTCGCGCATCAGCTCCAGCTCGTACTCCTTCCAGCCGAGGATGGACTCCTCCAGGAGCACCTCGGTGGTCGGCGAGAGGGTGAGGCCCTGCCCGGCGATGCGGCGCAGCTCCTCCTCGTCGTGGGCGAAGCCGGAGCCGGCGCCGCCCATGGTGAAGGAGGGGCGGACGACGACCGGGTAGCCGCCGAGCGTGTCGACGCCCGCGAGAACCTCGTCCATGGTGTGGCAGATCACGGACCGGGCGGACTCGCCGTACCCGATCTTCGCCTTGACGGCCTCGACGACGCCCTTGAACAGGTCGCGGTCCTCGCCCTTGTTGATGGCCTCCACGTTGGCGCCGATCAGCTCGACGCCGTACTTCTCCAGGACGCCGTTCTCGGCCAGCGAGATCGCGGTGTTGAGGGCCGTCTGGCCGCCCAGGGTGGGCAGCAGGGCGTCGGGGCGCTCCTTGGCGATGATCTTCTCGACGAACTCCGGGGTGATCGGCTCGACGTAGGTGGCGTCGGCGATCTCCGGGTCGGTCATGATCGTCGCCGGGTTGGAGTTGACCAGGATCACCCGCAGGCCCTCGGCGCGCAGGATGCGGCACGCCTGGGTGCCGGAGTAGTCGAACTCGGCGGCCTGGCCGATGACGATCGGGCCGGAGCCGATGACCAGGACGGACTGGATATCGGTGCGCTTAGGCACGCTGGCCCTCCATCAGGGATACGAAGCGGTCGAACAGGTAGGCGGCGTCGTGCGGGCCCGCTGCCGCTTCGGGGTGGTACTGGACGGAGAAGGCCGGCTGGTCGAGCAGCTGCAGCCCCTCCACGACGTCGTCGTTGAGGCAGATGTGCGAGACCTCGGCGCGGCCGAAGGGCGTCTCGCTGACCTTGTCGAGCGGCGCGTCCACGGCGAAGCCGTGGTTGTGCGCGGTGACCTCGACCTTGCCGGTCGTACGGTCCTGGACCGGCTGGTTGATGCCCCGGTGGCCGTACTTCAGCTTGTAGGTGCCGAAGCCGAGGGCGCGGCCGAGGATCTGGTTGCCGAAGCAGATGCCGAAGAGCGGAGTCTTCCGTTCCAGGACGGCGGTCATGAGGGCGACCGGGCCGTCGGCCGTGGCCGGGTCGCCGGGGCCGTTGGAGAAGAAGACCCCGTCGGGGGCGACGGCGTACACGTCCTCCTCGGTCGCCGTGGCGGGGAGCACATGCACCTCGATGCCGCGCTCGGCCATGCGGTGCGGGGTCATGCCCTTGATGCCGAGGTCGACGGCGGCGACGGTGAACCGCTTCTCGCCGACCGCCGGGACGACGTAGGCCTCCTTGGTGGCGACCTCCTCGTACAGGCTCAGCCCCTTCATCTGCGGCTGGGTCTGCACGCGCGCGAGGAGATCGGTCTCGGAGCCGATCGCCTCGCCGGAGAAGATGCCGGCGCGCATCGAGCCGCGCTCGCGCAGATGGCGGGTGAGGGCGCGGGTGTCGATGCCGGAGATGCCGACGACGCTCTGCTTGACCAGTTCGTCGTCCAGGGACCGCTTGGCGCGCCAGTTGGACGGCACGCGCGCGGGGTCGCGCACGACGTAGCCGGAGACCCAGATGCGCCCGGACTCGTCGTCCTCGTCGTTCCAGCCGGTGTTGCCGATCTGCGGGGCGGTCGCGACCACGATCTGGCGGTCGTACGACGGGTCGGTCAGGGTCTCCTGGTAACCGGTCATGCCGGTGGAGAACACCGCTTCGCCGAAGGTCTCCCCCACGGCCCCGTAGGCGCGGCCGCGGAAGATCCGGCCGTCCTCCAGGACGAGTACGGCGGGAACCTTGGCGGTTCCCCTGGTGGAGGTCGTCATCGTGCGCCTTCCGTTTCCGTCGGTGTTTCCGTCTTGTCGATCATGGAGTTGAGGGTGGCGACCCACTCGTTGTGCTCGGCCGCGCGGTCGGAGCGGAAGCCCGAGTCGAGCAGCTTGTCGCCGTGCGCCCAGGTCACCACCAGCAGTCCGCCCTCGGAGAGGACCTTGCCGGCGATGCCCTTGTCGAGCCGGGCCTCGCGCAGTGCGCCGGCCGGGACGAAGAAGTCGGTCGCGCCGGGCCGTACGACGTCCAGTCCCGCGTCCGTCAGGGTGAGCTCGACCCGGCTGCGGGTGCCCAGGCCGTGCGCCACGATGCGGTCGAGCCACTGCCCGGCGGTGGTGGAGCCGTGGTAGCGGCCGCTCATGCTCAGTCTCACCGGGCCGAGGTCGTCCGGCGCGGTGGAGAGGTCGGGCAGGTCGCCCTGGAGTGTGCCGCGCCACTTCCAGCCCTCGCGCATCAGCCAGTACACGAGCGCGACGAAGAGGCCGAGACCGACCACCCAGCCGAGCCGGGCGGCCCAGTCGGTCACTTCGGCCGATTCCTTCTCGGCCGCGAGCAGTAGTGCTGCAGATGTCACGTGAGCTTCCCGTCGACGAGCGTGGCCTTGCCCCGGAGCCAGGTGTGCGTGACACGGCCCGGCAGCTCACGCCCCTCGTAGGGGGTGTTCCGGCTGCGCGAGGCGAAGCCCGCGGGGTCCACCGACCCACGGTATTCCGTGTCGACGAGCGTGAGGTTGGCGGGCTCACCTGCCGAGACGGGGCGTCCATGGCCACCCGCCCGTCCGATCCGGGCGGGTGCGAAGGACATGCGGTCGGCGACCCCGGCCCAGGTCAGCAGGCCCGTGTCCACCATCGTCTCCTGGACCACCGACAACGCGGTCTCCAGGCCGACCATGCCCATGGCGGCCGCGGCCCACTCGCAGTCCTTGTCCTCGTGCGGGTGCGGGGCGTGGTCGGTGGCGACGATGTCGATCGTGCCGTCGGCGAGCGCCTCGCGCAGCGCCAGCACATCGCGCTCGGTGCGCAGCGGCGGGTTCACCTTGTAGACCGGGTTGTAGCTGCGCACCAGCTCGTCGGTGAGGAGCAGGTGGTGCGGGGTGACCTCGGCGGTGACGTCGATGCCGCGCGACTTGGCCCAGCGGACGATCTCGACCGACCCGGCGGTGGAGAGGTGGCAGATGTGGACGCGGGAGCCGACGTGCTCGGCGAGCAGGACATCCCGGGCGATGATCGATTCTTCGGCCACCGCGGGCCAGCCCCCGAGCCCCAGCTCGGCGGAGACGACGCCCTCGTTCATCTGGGCGCCCTCGGTCAGCCGCGGCTCCTGGGCGTGCTGGGCGACGACCCCGCCGAAGGCCTTCACGTACTCCAGTGCGCGGCGCATGATCACCGCGTCGTCGACGCACTTGCCGTCGTCGGAGAAGACGGTGACGCCGGCGGCCGACTCGTGCATGGCGCCGAGCTCGGCAAGCTTCCTGCCCTCCAGGCCGACGGTGACCGCGCCGATGGGCTGCACATCGCAGTAGCCGTGCTCCCGGCCCAGTCGCCAGACCTGCTCGACCACGCCGGCGGTGTCGGCGACGGGGAAGGTGTTGGCCATGGCGAAGACGGCCGTGTAGCCGCCGGAGGCGGCCGCGCGGGTGCCCGTCAGCACGGTCTCGGAGTCCTCGCGGCCGGGCTCGCGCAGATGGGTGTGCAGGTCGACCAGGCCCGGCAGCAGCACCTTGCCGCCGGCCTCGACGACCTCGGCGCCCTCGGCGGACAGCCCCGCGCCCACGGCCTCGATGACGCCGCCGTCGATGAGGACGTCCTGCGGCTCGCCGCCGAGCACCTTCGCACCACGGATAAGGATCTTGCTCATGGGTTCTTACTTCTCCTCGGTGGTACGGGCGTGGCTGACGGCGGGCTCGTTGCCGCCCAGGAGCAGGTACAGGACGGCCATCCGGATGGACACGCCGTTGGCGACCTGTTCGACGACGGTGCAGCGCGGGGAGTCGGCGACCTCGGCGGTGATCTCCATGCCGCGGACCATCGGGCCGGGGTGCATCACGATGGCGTGCTCGGGCATCCGCGCCATCCGGTCGCCGTCGAGGCCGTAGCGCCGCGAGTACTCGCGCTCGGTCGGGAAGAACGCGGCGTTCATGCGCTCCCGCTGGACGCGCAGCATCATCACGGCGTCGGACTTGGGCAGCGTGCTGTCGAGGTCGTACGACACCTCGCAGGGCCAGGACTCGATGCCGACCGGCACCAGGGTGGGCGGGGCGACCAGGGTGACCTCGGCGCCCAGGGTGTGCAGCAGGTCGACGTTGGAGCGGGCGACCCGGCTGTGCAGGACGTCCCCGACGAGCGTGATGCGCTTGCCCGCGAGGTCCTGGCCGAGGCCGGCGTCCCGGCCGACCAGGCGGCGGCGCATGGTGAAGGCGTCCAGCAGCGCCTGGGTGGGGTGCTGGTGGGTGCCGTCGCCGGCGTTGACCACGGCCGCGTCGATCCAGCCGGAGGTGGCCAGGCGGTACGGCGCGCCGGAGGCGCCGTGCCGGATGACGACCGCGTCGACGCCCATCGCCTCCAGCGTCTGTGCGGTGTCCTTCAGGGACTCGCCCTTGGACACCGACGATCCCTTGGCGGTGAAGTTGATGACGTCCGCGGAGAGGCGCTTCTCGGCGGCCTCGAACGAGATACGCGTGCGCGTGGAGTCCTCGAAGAAGAGGTTGACGATCGTGCGGCCGCGCAGGGTCGGGAGTTTCTTGATGGGCCGGTCGGCGACGCGGGCCATCTCCTCGGCGGTGTCGAGGATCAGGACGGCGTCGTCGCGGGTGAGGTCGGCGGCCGAGATGAGATGACGCTGCATCTGTCAGGCTCCGTAAGGCAGTTCAGGATATTGGGGAGATTCCGGGCAGGCGAGGGCGCGCCGGAACGGCGGGCGCGCGACGTCCGCTACGGGGTCTGCTTCACACCGAGCAGCACGGTGTCGCGACCGTCCTCCTCGGCGAGCAGGACCTTGACCGTCTCCCGCAACGACGTGGGGAGGTTCTTGCCGACGTAGTCGGCGCGGATGGGCAGTTCCCGGTGGCCGCGGTCGACGAGGACCGCGAGCTGCACCGCGCGCGGGCGCCCGAGGTCGTTCAGGGCGTCGAGGGCGGCGCGGATGGTGCGGCCGGAGAAGAGCACGTCGTCGACGAGGACGACCAGCTTGCCGTCGAGGCCGTCACCGGGGATCTCGGTGCGGGCCAGCGCACGCGGCGGGTGCATGCGCAGGTCGTCGCGGTACATGGTGATGTCGAGGGAGCCGACGGGGATCTTGCGGTCGGTGATCTGCTCGAGTTTCTCGGCGAGCCGCCGGGCGAGGAAGACGCCGCGGGTCGGGATGCCGAGCACCACCACGTCGTCGGCGCCCTTGGCGCGTTCGACGATCTCGTGGGCGATGCGCGTCAGCACGCGCGCGATGTCGGGGCCTTCGAGAACGGGCCGCGCATCGGTGTGCCGGGGATCCTGCTGGGAGTCCTGCTGGGTGTCCTGCTGGGTGTCCTGCGTGTCCATATGAAACGGACCTCCTTCTCCGCCTCACGGGACGGACCTTAAAGGACGTCGGATTTGCGCCATCCACGGTAGCAGGCCGGGACGACACCCCTGATCACCCCCTTGGCGTAATCGGCCGGCGTTACCACGGAAGCGTCGGTGTGGACCATTCGGCTTGACGCAGAAGAATCACGCTGCGTAACCTCACAGTGAGTTACCAGCACGCGGCTCCTGCCGCGTCGACCCAGTGCCGGGGAGCTATATGTCCAGCGAATACGCCAAACAGCTCGGGGCCAAGCTCCGAGCGATCCGCACCCAGCAGGGCCTTTCCCTCCACGGTGTCGAGGAGAAGTCCCAGGGACGCTGGAAGGCCGTCGTGGTCGGTTCGTACGAGCGCGGCGACCGCGCCGTGACCGTGCAGCGCCTGGCCGAGCTGGCGGATTTCTACGGCGTTCCCGTGCAGGAGCTGCTGCCGGGCACCACCCCTGGCGGCGCGGCCGAGCCCCCGCCGAAGCTGGTCCTGGACCTGGAGCGACTGGCCCATGTGCCGGTCGAGAAGGCGGGCCCGCTGCAGCGCTACGCGGCCACGATCCAGTCGCAGCGTGGTGACTACAACGGCAAGGTGCTGTCGATCCGCCAGGACGACCTGCGCACCCTCGCCGTCATCTACGACCAGTCGCCCTCGGTCCTGACCGAGCAGCTGATCAGCTGGGGCGTCCTGGACGCGGACGCGCGTCGTGCCGTCTCCCACGAGGAGGGCTGAGCCTCTCGACGGCTCAGCAGGTCTCAGCAGAAACGTGCCGCCGGGGTGGCCGGAACTTGACGGTTCCGGCCACCCCAGCGGCTTTCTGCGGGCCTGTAGTGCCTCAGGGGTACCCGGCGACGCCCCAGGGGCGCGGGAATGCCGAAGGGGCCCTCAGCGTGCTGCTGCGGGCCCCTTCTGTGATGGTCGTACCGGCTCCGGCTCGTAGGACGCGCCGCCGGTCACGCCTCGCTGCCGTCTAAGCCTCGTCCCGGCGCAGTGACGGCTTGAGCTCCTTCAGCCGGCCGAGCAGGCCGTTGACGAACGAGGGCGACTCGTCCGTGGAGAACTCCTTCGCCAGCTGCACCATCTCGTCGAGGACGACCGCGTCCGGGGTCTCGTCGGCCCAGATCAGCTCGTAGGCGCCGAGCCGCAGGATGTTGCGGTCGACCACGGGCATCCGGTCCAGCGTCCAGCCGACCGAGTACTGGGAGATCAGCTCGTCGATACGCCGCGCGTGCTGCGCGTAGCCCTCGACCAGCTGCATCGTGTACTCGCTCACCGGCGGCTGCCGGGTGTCGGCCCGGGAGAGCCGGATCCAGTCCGCGAGGACCGTCAGGACATCGGCTCCGCGCTGGTCGCCCTCGAAGAGGATCTGGAAGGCGCGCTTGCGGGCCGTGTTGCGGGCAGCCACGGTTAGCTGTTCACCCGGCCGAGGTAGTCGCTGGTGCGGGTGTCGACCTTGATCTTCTCACCGGTGGTGATGAAGAGCGGGACCTGGATCTGGTGACCGGTCTCCAGGGTGGCGGGCTTGGTGCCACCGGTGGAGCGGTCGCCCTGCAGGCCCGGCTCGGTCTCCTGGACGACGAGCTCGACGGCGGCCGGCAGCTCGACGAAGAGCACCTCGCCCTCGTGCTGCGCGACCGTGGCGGTGAAGCCCTCGATCAGGAAGTTGGCGGAGTCGCCGACAGCCTTGCGGTCGACCATGAGCTGGTCGTAGGTCTCCATGTCCATGAAGACGAAGTACTCGCCGTCCATGTAGGAGAACTGCATGTCGCGCTTGTCGACAGTGGCCGTCTCGACCTTGACGCCGGCGTTGAACGTCTTGTCGACGACCTTGCCGGAAAGCACGTTCTTGAGCTTGGTGCGCACGAATGCGGGGCCCTTGCCGGGCTTGACGTGCTGGAACTCGACGACGGACCAGAGCTGGCCGCCTTCGAGCTTGAGCACCAGGCCGTTCTTGAGGTCGTTCGTGGAAGCCACGGTTGCGGAATCTCCTGGACTGACGTGGACGACCCCGGGGCACGCACCTGCCTAGAGGGCGAGCAGCTCCTTGGTCGTGATGGTGAGTAGCTCGGGTCCGCCGTCCGCCTCGGGGCGCACGACGAGCGTGTCATCGATCCGGACCCCGCCCCGGCCCGGGAGGTGTACCCCGGGTTCGACGGTGACCGGCACGCAAGCGTCCAGTTTACCCATGGCTGCGGGAGCCAGCTGCGGGTCCTCTTCGATTTCGAGTCCGACGCCGTGCCCGGTGAGTGCCGAAAGGCCCTCGGTACGCCCTGCGGAGTCCAGGATCTGGCGGGCCGCGCGGTCCACGTCACGATAGGCGGCACCGGGCGCCAGGGCCTCACGTCCGGCGCGCTGAGCGGCGAAGACGAGGTCGTACAGCTCGATCTGCCAGTCGGCCGGGGACGTCCCGATCACGAAGGTGCGGCCGATCTCGCAGCGGTAGCCGCGGTAGGTCGCCCCCAGGCAGACCGAGAGGAAGTCGCCTTCCTCCACCCGCCGGTCGGTGGGCCGGTGCCCGCGTCGGCCGGAGTTCGGGCCCGCGGCGACCGACGTGGCGAAGGCGGGACCGTCGGCGCCGTGGTCGACGAGGCGCCGCTCCAGCTCCAGGGCCAGGTGCCGTTCCGTGCGGCCGACCAGGATGGACTCCAGCAGCTCCCCCAGCGCCTGGTCGGCGATCTCGGCGCCGATCCGCAGACAGGAGATCTCCTCCTCGTCCTTCACCACCCTCAGCTGTTCGACCGCGCCGCCCAGGTCGGCGAGGCGCAGCCGGGCCGCGACCGAGCGGAGCTCACGGTGGCGGGCCACCGTGAGGTGATGTTCCTCGACCGCGAGACAGTCGCCGCCCTGGCCCAGCAGAAGGCCGGCGGCGGCGACCGCCGGATCGCCTCCGGCGCCGGGCAGGACATGGACGCGCAGCGCGTCGTCCGGTCGCCCCTCGGAGGGGCGGTCCTCGGGCGGGACGGCGCAGACGAGGAGGTCCTCGCGTCGGCCCAGCAGCAGGACGGCGCCGCGCGGAGCCGCGCCCGCCAGATACCTCACATTGGCGGGGCGGGAGATGAGCGCCGCGGTGCTGCCGGCCGCGTTACAGCGCTCCCGGAGACGGGTTCGGCGGGACGCGTAGACCTCTGACATGACACGAGCGTAGGAGCGGTGGCCGGATTGTGCTGGCTGGAAGGGTGCCGTTCGGGGGACCGGGCGGGGCGAACGGTGGTATGCCGGGGCCGGGTCCCGCCCGTCACCACTTCGGGGGGCTGGCGATCGCCCTTGCCAGCACGTCGTCCAGGACCCTTGCCGTGGTCGGGACGTCCAGCTGGGAGTTGTCGATGATGGGCAGGCCGGAGCCGTACCAGCCCGCCATGCGGCCGTGGATGCGGGCCACCTCCTCGTCGGCGAGGCGGCGGTTGCCGGAGCGTTCGGCGTTGCGCTCCAGGACGACCTCCAGCCCGGGGAGCAGGACGACGGGCAGCAGACCGGGGCCCACATGGCGCTTCCAGCCGCCGAGGCCCACGGCCGGGCGGTCGGGGAAGATCGCGTCGTCCAGGATGCACGAGATGCCGTTGGCCAGGAAGTTGCGCGCGGCGAAGCCGCAGGTGCGGCGGGCCAGGCGGTACTGGGCCTCGGAGTGGTCGTTCCACCCCGACTGCGGGTCGGCGAAGCCGGAGCGGACCCATTCGCGTACGTCGTCGAGGCTGACGTGGGCGGTGGGCACCCGGCGGTGGTCGGCCCAGAACTTGGCGACGCTGGTCTTGCCGGCGCCCGCGGGGCCGATCAGCAGGACCGCGAGCGTCGTGGCCGTCGGGTCGGGGACGGTCGGGGCGGGCGGCGCGCTGGGCATCGGGACCGGACCGCCGGGCGGCAGCGGGACGTGCCCGGTGGTGTCGGCGCTCTGCGGGACGGGGGCGTGGCCGGGGGCGGGCGGCGGCGGCACGGGCGGGATCGGCGGCTGGGGCGCGGGCGGGACCGGGCCCGAGGGAGCCCCCAGGTATCCCGGCTGGTGCGGGCCCGGGTGATGTGCGGCCGGCGACCAGCCGACGGCCGGACCGTGCCCCGGCTGATGGGGCGGCGGCAGCGGAGAACCCACTGCGTGCTGCATCCGGTGCCACTCCGTCTCGTACAGGCAATTGGCGCTGGCTGTAGGGGTGCGGACCCCGTCTTCGCTACTGAACGGTACCGCCCCAGGCCATCGTTTGGTGAACGGCCGGGGGCGGTCCGAAGTGCCCGGTGCGGAAAGCGAATCGGGCGGAAGGGGAGCGGTCGGACTTACCCGGCCGTCCCGTGGCCCTGCCCGGCCTCAGGCCGTGTCCTACTCGCCCACCTCGCCGTACGCGGCGAGCAGCACGGCCGGGTCGGGACCCTCGAGGACGGTCGGCTTGGCCAGGCCGTCCAGGACGATGAAGCGCAGCAGGTCGCCGCGGGACTTCTTGTCGACCTTCATGTTCTCCAGCAGCTTGGGCCACTGGTCGTGACGGTAGTGCAGCGGCAGCCCCACGGCCTCGAGTACCGTGCGGTGGCGGTCGGCCGTGGCATCGTCCAACCGGCCCGCCAGGCGGCCCAGTTCGGCGGCGAAGTGCATGCCCACCGAGACGGCCGCGCCGTGCCGCCACTTGTAGCGCTCGTTCTTCTCGATGGCGTGCGCCAGGGTGTGGCCGTAGTTGAGGATCTCCCGCAGGCCCGACTCCTTCAGGTCGGAGGACACGACGTCCGCCTTGACCCTGATGGAGCGTTCGATGAGCTCGGCGGTGTGCGGGCCCGCCGGGGTGCGGGCGGCCTCGGGGTCGGACTCGATGAGGTCGAGGATCGCCGGGTCGGCGATGAAGCCCGCCTTGATGATCTCGGCGAGCCCGGAGACGTAGTCGTTGACCGGGAGGGAGTCCAGCGCGGCCAGATCGCACAGCACGCCGGCCGGCGGATGGAAGGAGCCGACGAGGTTCTTGCCCTCGGCCGTGTTGATGCCGGTCTTGCCGCCGACGGCCGCGTCGACCATGGCGAGCACGGTGGTCGGGACGGCGATCCAGCGCACCCCGCGCAGCCAGGTCGCCGCGACGAACCCGGCGAGGTCGGTGGTCGAGCCGCCGCCGACGCCCACGACGACGTCGGTGCGGGTGAACCCGGACTGGCCGAGCGCCTTCCAGCAGTAGGCGGCGACCTCTGCGGTCTTGGCCTCCTCCGCGTTGGGCACCTGGATGGCGACCGCCTCGTAGCCCTGCTCGACCAGGTCGGCGCGCAGCGCGTCCCCGGTCTCGGCGAGCGCCTCGGGGTGGATGACGGCGACCCGCTTGACCCGGTCGCCGATCAGAGCGCCGAGTTCGCTCAGCAGCCGGCGTCCGACCAGGACCTCGTACGGCTCGGATCCCGCGCTGCCGCCGACCCGGATCCGCGTTACGGACTCGCTGCTCATGCTTCCTTCAACTCCAAAGCGTCCAGGGCGACTTGGGTGACCTCTTCGGCCGTACGGCCGTCCGTCGGCACCACGGCCGTGGCGACTCCCTCGTACAGATGGCGGCGGGCCTCCATCAGCTCGCGCCACTGCTTGCGCGGGTTGACGGCGAGCAGCGGGCGGGCCGCGTTGAGGCCGGTGCGCCGGACGGCTTCCTCGACGTCCATGGACAGGTAGACCACGCACTGTCCGGCCAGCAGGCCGCGCGTGTCCGCGTCCAGGATCGAGCCGCCGCCGAGCGCCAGGACGCCGTCGTGCTCGGCGAGCGCGCGGTGCACGGCCTGCTTCTCGAGCGCACGGAAGGCTTCCTCGCCGTCGTCGACGAAGATCTCCGCGATGCTGCGGCCCTGCTCGGCGACGATGTCGTCGTCGGTGTCCCGGTAGCCGACGCCGAGCCGCTCGGCCAGCAGCCCGCCGACGGTGGACTTGCCGACGCCCATCGGGCCGACCAGGACGACCAGCGGCCCGCTCATCGGATGCGCAGGTTGTCGAGGTACGAGCGCACGTTGCGGTGGGTCTCGGTGACGCTGTCGCCGCCGAACTTCTCCGCCACGGCGTCCGCCAGCACCAGCGCGACCATCGCCTCGGCGACGATCCCGGCGGCCGGGACCGCGCACACGTCGGAGCGCTGGTGGTGCGCCTGGGTGGCCTCGCCCGTGACCACGTCCACCGTCTTCAGGGCGCGCGGCACGGTCGCGATCGGCTTCATGGCCGCCCGCACGCGCAGCAGCTCGCCCGTGGTCAGACCGCCCTCGGTGCCGCCGGAGCGACCGCTGGTGCGCCTGATGCCCTCGGGCGTGGTGACGATCTCGTCGTGCGCCTTCGAGCCGGGCACGCGCGCGAGGTCGAAGCCGTCTCCGACCTCGACGCCCTTGATCGCCTGGATGCCCATCAGGGCGGCGGCGAGACGGGCGTCCAGTCGGCGGTCCCAGTGCACGTGCGAGCCGAGGCCGACCGGGACGCCGTACGCGAGCACCTCGACGACGCCGCCGAGGGTGTCGCCGTCCTTGTGGGCCTGGTCGATCTCCGCGACCATCGCCTTCGACGCGTCCGCGTCCAGGCAGCGCACCGGGTCCTCGTCCAGCTTCTCGACGTCGGCGGGGACGGGGTAGACGCCGTAGGGCGCCTTGGCGGCGGCCAGCTCCACCACGTGGGAGACGATCTCGATGCCGGCCGTCTCCTTCAGGTACGACCGGGCGACCGCGCCCAGCGCGACCCGGGCGGCCGTCTCACGCGCGGAGGCGCGCTCCAGGACGGGCCGTGCCTCGTCGAAGCCGTACTTCTGCATCCCGGCGAGGTCGGCGTGGCCGGGGCGCGGGCGGGTGAGCGGGGCGTTGCGGGCGAGGCCCGCGAGGATCTCCGGGTCGACCGGGTCGGCCGCCATGACCTGTTCCCACTTCGGCCACTCCGTGTTGCCCACCATGACCGCCACCGGCGAACCCATGGTGAGACCGTGCCGGACGCCGCCGAGGAAGGTGACCTCGTCGCGTTCGAACTTCATGCGCGCGCCGCGCCCGTAGCCGAGCCGCCGTCGCGCCAGGTGGTCGGCCACCATCTCCGTGGTGATCGGGACGCCGGCGGGAAGGCCCTCCAGCGTCGCGACAAGTGCGGGACCGTGGGATTCCCCCGCGGTCAGCCAACGCAGCCTGCTCAACGATGCTCCTCAGTACTCGCGCCCCGTATGCCCTGCCGCACGCGCGTCCTCGCGTACGTCGTCGGCGTGACCTGGTGCGCGGCCCTGGCCCGCCGCCTCCGATCCTCCCACGTCCCGGCTCCGGAACCGGTCGCCGGTCCAGCAACCGGACGGCAGGAACCTGAAAGCACCACCTGGCGGGGCGCTCTTGCGGTCCGCCGTGGTCATGGTTCTTCGTGCGTCCGGCGGGCGGCGAGGGCGTGTTCGCCGGCCTTGCGCATGGCCTCCACGGGGGCCGGGGCGCGTCCGGTCATCTGCTCCACCTGGAGCACCGCCTGGTGCACGAGCAGGTCGAGCCCGCCGACGACGGCGCCGCCGAACATGGACCAGCGGGCGGCCAGCTCGGTCGGCCAGGGGTCGTAGAGCACGTCGAAGAGGGTGGCGGGGCGTTCCGGCACCGCGGCGGCGAGGGCGTCGGTGGCCTGGGCCGGGGTGGTCGCGACGACCAACGGGAAGCGCAGGGCGTCGGCGGCGTCCGTCCAGTCCGCGATCCGGACCTCGACGTCGAGCCGCTCGCCCCACTGCCGCATCTCGGCGGCGCGGGCCGCGCTGCGCACATAGGCGACGATCTCGCCGGTGCAGACCCTGGACAGGGCGGCCAGCGCGGAGGACGCGGTGGCGCCCGCGCCGAGGATCGCGGCCGAGTCGACCTGTTCGATCCCGCGCTCGCGCAGGGCGGCGACCATGCCGGGGATGTCGGTGTTGTCGCCGAGCCGTCGGCCGTCATCGGTGAGGACGAGGGTGTTGACGGCCTCGACGGAGGCCGCCGTCTCGCTGATCTCGTCGAGCAGCGGGATGACGGCACGCTTCAGCGGCATGGTCAGCGAGAGACCGGCCCACTCGGCGCCGAGCCCGTCGACGAAGGCGGGCAGAGCCGCCTCGTCGACGTCGAAGCGGTCGTAGGTCCAGCCGCCGAGTTCCAGCGCGTCGTACGCGGCGCGGTGCAGCGCCGGTGAGAGGGAGTGGGCGATGGGGCTGCCCAGTACCGCGGCCCGGCGGGCGTCAGTTGCCCGTGCTCTCATCGAACTTGTCCTTGAGTTTCAGGAATTCTTCGTGCGTCTTGGCGAATTCGGTCTTGCTCACGCCGTCGGTCGCCACGAAGTAGTACCAGCCCTCGTCGGTCGGATTCAGCGTCGCCTTGATCGCCACGTCGCCGGGATTTCCGATCGGGCCCGGCGGCAGGCCCTTGCGGGTGTAGGTGTTGTACGGGTCCTTGTCCTTGTTGATCTCCGACTCGCTGATTTCGATGTTGCTCTCGTTCTTCGCGTAATTGAAGGTCGAGTCGAACTGCAGGAAGCCGTATGTCTGGGGGTTCGCGAGATCGAGGCGGTTGTAGATGACCTCGGCCATCCTGCGGTAGTCGTCGCTGGTCTTGCCCTCGGCCTGGACAAGGCTGGCGACCGTGATCACCTGCAGCGGACTGTCGAGTTTGAGCGTCTTGGCCTTGGCCTCGAGGTCGTACCCGGCGTACGCCTCGTTGGCGCGGGCGACCATCGACTTGAGGACCGCCTCCGGCTTCATGCCCTTGGCCGCGCCGTAGGTGCCGGGCAGGAGGAAGCCCTCCAGCGGGTCCTTGATGTCATCGTTGTCATTCGCCCACTTGGGCAGCCCGAGCGTCTGAAACTTGCTTTCCGCGACCTTTTTGGTGGTACCGGCGGAAAGGCCGAGTTTCGTGTCGATGACCTTGTAGACGGCGATGTTGCGCTGGCCGGGCGTGACCACCACATTGGCCTGGCTCTTCGGGTCGAGCATCATCGCGACGGCGCTCTTCGCGGACATCTCCTTCTTCAGGATGTACGCGCCCGCCTGGATGCCGTCCGCTTCGGCATTGCTCGTGAACGCGGAGACGAACGCGTCCACGCTCTTCACGACCCCGGCGTCCTTCAGCAGCCGGCCGATGGCGGCGCCGCCGGATCCCTTGGGAACCTCCACGCTCACGGACTCGCTCGTGCCCTCGCCCGCGTAGTCCGGAGCCGCGCCGTAACGATTCTGGTAGAAGTCGTAGCCGAAGTAGCCGACGCCCGCGATGCCCCCGCCGAACACCAGCACGACGACCAGACAGGCACAGCCGCTGCGGCTCTTCTTGCTCTTCGTGGCCTTGGCGCCTTTGCCGCCCCGGCCCCGCCGACTCCCGGGCTCCGCCTCGTCGTCGTCCTCGTCGTCCTCGGCCCCGCCGCCCGCGAAGAAGGCGTGCTCGCCCTGGTCCGGACCCGGATCCCAGTCAGTTCTCTGCTCCGACTCGGGATCCGGCGCCGCTTCGGGCGCGGGATCCGGTTCGGGCTCGGCACGCCGCCGGGCGGGCGGCTCCGGAGGCGGGTAGGCGTCCGGGGTGCCGTAGAAGTCGGGCTGCTGCGCGCCGTAGGCCGCGGCCTGCTGGCCGTAGGGGTCGCCGGGGTCGGCCGCGTACGGGACATGGGCATGAGTGCCCGTGCCGTCCCAGCCGCCCTCCGGGTAACCCTCGTGGTAGGCCTGCTGGTTCGGGTCTACGTACTGCTGCTGACCCTGGTCCCCGTACTGCTGCTGGTCGTAGCCCTGGTACTGCGGGTCGTACTGCTGCTGCTCGTACTGCTGTTGGTACTGCTGCTGGTCGTACTGCTGCGCCTGTCCGTGGCCCCAGTCGCCGTACTCCGGCTGCTGAGGCTGCTGCTGCGGGTAGTGGTGCTGCTGCTGGCCGCCGTAGGCAGGCTGATGACCCGTGGGGGCCTGCTGCCCTTCCCATCCGCCGTCCCCGAACAACGGGTCCTCCGGATGCCACGGTTCGGAGCCTGGGCCCCGGCCATACTCAGTCATCGATCCCCTAGAGCCGCGAGGCGGCGATCACGCGGCCTTCGCGGGCCCGTCACCGTTCCGCCTCTCTCTGTGCGGCGACTGTTCGAACAGCACCGCATCGCGCGGAACGTTACCGTATCGCGATCAGATGACCACTTCGACGCCCTCGCCCGGTGCTTTACCTGACACCCGTTCGGATTCCAGTGCCTGCTGAAGGATGATCACAGCGGCTGCCTGGTCGATGACCGCACGGCCCTTCTTCGACTTCACGCCCGAGGCGCGCAGTCCCTGACTGGCCGTCACGGTCGTCATCCGCTCGTCGACGAGCCGCACCGCGATCGGCGCGATGCCCTTCGCGAGCTCCTGGGCGAAGCCCCGAACCTTTACCGCGGCCGGGCCCTCGCCCCCCTTGAGGGAACGCGGAAGACCCACGACGACCTCGATCGGCTCGTACTCCTCGACCAGTTGCCGAAGGCGGCGATGAGCTGCCGGAAGATCCCGGCCGGGGACCGTCTCCACCGGAGTGGCGAGGATCCCGTCGGGGTCGCACGAGGCGACCCCGATCCGGGCGTCCCCGACGTCGATCGCGAGCCGACGGCCCTTGCGCATCGGGTGACTCACTTGGCCGTTTCCGCCACGAGCCGCTCGACCGCGTCGACGGCCTCGCCGACGGCGGCCGGGTTCTGGCCGCCGCCCTGGGCGACGTCCGGCTTGCCGCCACCGCCGCCGCCGAGGGTCTTGGCGGCCGTGCGGACCAGCTCGCCGGCCTTGAGACCGCGCTCGCGGGCGGCCTCGTTGGTGGCGATGACCGTCAGCGGCTTGCCGTTGTTGACCGCGAACAGGGCGACCACGGCGGCCCGTCCGCCCTGGATGCGACCGCGCACGTCGAGGACCAGCTTGCGCAGGTCGTCGGGGGCGGTGCCGTCCGGGACCTGACCGGTGACGACGGCGATCCCGTGGACGTCCTTGGCGGACTCGACAAGTCCGGCGGCGGCCTGGAGCACCTTCTCCGCGCGGAACTTCTCGATCTCCTTCTCGGCGTCCTTCAGCTTGCCGAGCATGGCGGAGACCCGCTCCGGGAGCTCCTCCGGACGCCCCTTGATCAACTCCTGGAGCTGGGCGACGACCGTGTGCTCACGGGCGAGGAAGTTGTAGGCGTCGACGCCGACGAGGGCCTCGATCCGGCGCACGCCCGAGCCGATCGACGACTCGCCGAGCAGCTTCACCAGACCCAGCTGGGAGGTGTTGTGCACATGGGTGCCGCCGCACAGCTCCTTGGAGAAGTCGCCGATGGTCACCACACGGACCCGCTCGCCGTACTTCTCGCCGAACTCGGCGATGGCGCCCTGCTTCTTGGCCTCGTCGATGCCCATGACGTCGGCGCGGACGTCCAGGTCGCGGGCGAGCACCTCGTTGATCTTCTGCTCGACGTCGGTCATCACAGCCGTCGGAACGGCGGCCGGGGAGCCGAAGTCGAAGCGGAAGCGGCCGGGCTGGTTCTCGGAACCGGCCTGGGCGGCCGTCGGGCCGAGCGCGTCGCGCAGGGCCTGGTGGGTGAGGTGGGTGGCCGAGTGGGCGCGGGCGATGGCGGTGCGGCGACGGGAGTCGATCGAGGCGTGCACCGAATCGCCGACGGTCACCTCGCCGACCTGGACGACGCCCTTGTGGACGTAGACGCCCGGGACCGGCTTCTGGGTGTCGCGGATCTCGACGACGGCGCCGGAGCCCACCTTGATACGGCCGGTGTCGCCGATCTGGCCGCCGCCCTCGGCGTAGAACGGGGTGCGGTCGAGGACGATCTCGACCTCGTCGCCCTCGGTGGCGGCCGGGGAGGAGACGCCGTCGACGAGGATCCCGACGACCGTGGACTCGCCCTCGGTGTCCGAGTAGCCGAAGAACTCGGTCTCGCCGGCCTTGTCGGCGATCTCCCGGTAGGCGCCGGTCCCGGCGTGGCCGGTCTTCTTGGCCTGGGCGTCGGCCTTGGCGCGCTCCCGCTGCTCCTTCATCAGACGGCGGAAGCCGTCCTCGTCCACGGACAGCCCCTGCTCGGCGGCCATCTCGAGGGTGAGGTCGATCGGGAAGCCCCAGGTGTCGTGGAGCAGGAACGCCTTGTCGCCGGCCAGGACACTGCCACCGGACTGCTTGGTCTCGGTGACGGCGGTGTCGAGGATGTTGGTGCCGGCCTTCAGCGTCTTGAGGAAGGCGTTCTCCTCGGCGACGGCGACCTTCTCGATGCGCTCGCGCTCGGTGATCAGCTCCGGGTACTGCTGGCCCATCATGCCGATCACGGTGTCGACGAGGTCCAGGACGACCGGACCGGACGCGCCGAGCAGGCGCATGTTGCGGATGGCGCGGCGCATGATCCGGCGCAGGACGTAGCCGCGGCCCTCGTTGCCGGGGGTGACGCCGTCGCCGATGAGCATCACGGAGGTGCGCATGTGGTCGGTGACCACGCGCAGCGAGACGTCCGAGTCGTGGGCCTTGCCGTACTCGACGCCGGTCAGCTCGGTGGCCTTCTTGATGACGGCCATGGAGGTGTCGATCTCGTACATGTTCTGCACGCCCTGCAGAATCATGGCGAGGCGCTCCATGCCGAGGCCCGTGTCGATGTTCTTGCTCGGCAGGTCGCCCAGGATCTCGAAGTTGTCCTTGCCGATGCCCTCGCCGCGCTCGTACTGCATGAAGACGAGGTTCCAGATCTCCACGTACCGCTCGTCGTTGACGGCGGGGCCGCCCTCGACGCCGAACTCGGGGCCGCGGTCGTAGTTGATCTCGGAACAGGGTCCGCAGGGGCCGGGGACGCCCATGGACCAGTAGTTGTCCTTCATGCCGAGGCGCTGGATGCGCTCGGCGGGGACGCCGATCTTGTCGCGCCAGATGGTCTCGGCCTCGTCGTCGTCGAGGTAGACCGTGATCCACAGACGCTCGGGGTCGAGCCCGTAGCCACCCTTGTCCTGGGGCGTGGTGAGCAGCTCCCAGGCGTAGGTGATGGCGCCTTCCTTGAAGTAGTCGCCGAAGGAGAAGTTGCCGCACATCTGGAAGAACGTGCCGTGACGGGTGGTCTTGCCGACCTCTTCGATGTCGGGCGTGCGGACGCACTTCTGCACGCTGGTGGCGCGCGACCACGGCGGCTTGACCTCACCGAGGAAGTACGGCTTGAAGGGGACCATGCCGGCCGGGACGAGGAGCAGAGTCGGGTCGTCCGCGATGAGCGACGCCGAAGGGACGACGGTGTGCCCGCGCTCCTCGTAGAAGCTCAGCCAGCGGCGGCGAATCTCGGCCGACTCCATCAGTGGTCCTCATTCCGGTCGTACGGGTGCGTCGTGGTCTCGACGTACGTCGTGTGCTTGCTGTTCTCGATGGCGGCGTACCGCCGGGGGCCGGGGAGTGCGGGGTCCTCGTGGATGCCGAGCGCGTCCTCGAGTTCCGCCTCCCGCTGAGCCATGTTGTCGCGGACGTCGAGCGCGAAGCCGACCGCGCGGTCCTTGAGGCGTGCTCCCGTCTCGAGCGCCTTGTTGGCCGCGGTCGCGGCGAGGCTCTCGGGGGTCAGCTGCCTGAGCTTGCGGTTGACCTTGGTGGTGGCCCAGACACCGGCGGCGACGCCCGTGGTGAACCAGAAGGTGCGGCGGAACATCGCTGGTCTCAGTCCCTCTTTCCACGGGGCTTGCGCTTCTCCCGCCGGGAGACCGTACGGCCCACGATCACGGTACGCCGGGGCTCCCTGGCGGGCGCGTCGTCCTTCCGGCCCAGGGCGCGGCGGACGCCGTACCCGAAGGCGGCGACCTTCACCAGGGGGCCGCCGAAGGTGGAGGCGACGGTCGTCGAGAGCGCGGAGGCGTTCGACGTGACCTCCTGGACGTCGGAGGCGATGGAGTCGACCCGGTCGATCTGGGTCTGTGCGGAGCGCACCGCCGCGGAGGCGTCGGCCAGCAGCGGGACGGCCTGCTCGGTCACGTCCGCGACCAGCTTGGTGGTCGCCCTGAGCGTCTGGGCCAGCCTCGCCAGCGCGACGGCCAGGAAGGAGACCAGGATCGCCCAGAAGACGGCCACCAGGATCCCGGCCACTTCTCCACCGGACACCTGGCACTCTCCTTGCAGTGATGTCACCTATCTCTGGCGCTGAGCCTATCGCGCCGGACCCGGCGATCCGTACCGGATTAGGGGTGTGCGAAGGCCCGCCGTCGCCCGCCCCGAGGGGCAGGCGGCCGGCGGGCCTTCGCGGAGATCAGCGTGCGTAGTACTCGACGACGAGCTGCTCGTCGCAGATCACCGGGATCTCCTTGCGGTTCGGCTCGCGGTCCAGGCGGAAGGCCAGGGCGCGGAGGTTCACCTGGAGGTAGCGCGGGGTCTCGCCGTCGGGGGCGAAGCCGCCCTCACGGGAGATGGAGAAGAGGGTCTTCTCGCGGCTGCGCTCACGGACCATCACGACGTCGTCGGGCTTGACGCGGAAGGACGGCTTGTCGACCTTCTGGCCGTTGACCTCGATGTGGCCGTGGACGACCATCTGGCGGGCCTGGTAGATCGTGCGGGCGATGCCCGAACGCAGGACCAGCGCGTCGAGACGGCGCTCGAGCTCGATGATCAGGGCCTCACCGGTCTTGCCCTGGACCTTGGAGGCACGCTCGTAGGCGCGCACGAGCTGGCGCTCGGACACGTCGTACTGCGCGCGCAGACGCTGCTTCTCGAGCAGACGGACCTTGTAGTCCGAGTTCTGCTTGCGGCCGCGACCGTGCTCGCCCGGCGGGTAGGGGCGGGCCTCGAAGTACTTGACGGCCTTCGGGGTCAGCGCGATGCCGAGGGCACGCGACTTCTTGACCTTGGGGCGGGACTGATTCGCCACTGTGTTCTTCTCTTTCCTGAATTTCCGGCTTGTCAGGGTTAAGGGAGGTCGCATCCGCAGCCGGGGAAACCCGCCGGTCCGCAAGGGACCTGTCGGGCAGCCGCTCCCCTTGGTCTGGGCACATACGTGCAGCACGCGAGTTGCCCACCGACCGTTCCCGGAGCTCCGGGTGGTGGTGGGCTGCCCGCGACACCGTTCGACCGGTGCGCGACGCTCCTGGAGCCGATCCATGGACCAGGGATCCGAGGACCGGGGCTCCGGCTGACTGTCCTGTTCTGACGGCACAGGACGCAGCACTTCGGGCGAGTCTACAGGGTGCTCAGGAGCCCTTGCGACCGAGGTGCGCTCTGGTCCACTCGACCGCGTCCGCGTAGCGGGCCTCGGCGCCGTGCCGGGTGGGCGCGTAGTACTCCCGGCCGTCGATCGCGTCCGGCGCGTACTGCTGGGCGGCGATGCCCTCGGGCAGGTCGTGCGGATACACGTACCCCTGGGCGTGCCCCAGCTTGGCGGCGCCCTTGTAGTGCCCGTCCCGCAGATGCGGCGGGACGGGGCCGGCCAGTCCCTTGCGGACGTCTTCCAGGGCGGCGCCGATCGCCGTCGTCGCGGCGTTGGACTTGGGGGCCAGGGCGAGCGCGATGGTGACATGGCTGAGGGTGAGCGCGGCCTCGGGGAAGCCGATCATGGCGACGGCCTGGGCGGCGGCCACCGCGAGGGGCAGGGCGCCCGGATCGGCGAGGCCGATGTCCTCGCTGGCGGAGATCATCAGCCGGCGGGCGATGAAGCGGGGGTCCTCGCCGGCCTCGACCATGCGGGCCAGGTAGTGCAGGGCCGCGTCGACGTCCGAACCGCGGATGGACTTGATGAGGGCGCTGGCGACGTCGTAGTGCTGGTCGCCGTCGCGGTCGTACTTCACCGCCGCGCGGTCGACCGTCTGTTCCAGCGTCTTGAGGCTGATCTCGGTCTCGTCCTGGTCGAGGGCGGCGCCGGCGGCCGCCTCCAGGGCCGTCAGGGCGCGGCGGGCGTCGCCGCCGGCGATGCGCAGGAGGTGGGCCTCGGTGTCCTCGGGGAGCGTGACGGCCCGCTTCAGGCCGCGGTCGTCGGCCAGCGCCCGCCTGACGAGGTCGCGGAGGTCGCCGTCCGTGAGGGGTTCGAGGGTGAGCAGGAGCGAGCGGGAGAGGAGCGGCGAGATGACCGAGAAGTACGGGTTCTCGGTGGTCGCCGCGATCAGCGTCACCCAGCGGTTCTCGACGGCCGGCAGGAGGGAGTCCTGCTGGGCCTTGCTGAAGCGGTGGATCTCGTCGAGGAAGAGGACGGTCTCCTTGCCGAAGCCGCCGATGGCGCGGCGGGCGCCGTCGATGACCGCGCGGACCTCCTTGACGCCCGCGGTGATCGCCGACAGCTCCACGAACCGCTTGTCGGTGGCCTTGGAGACGACGTACGCCAACGTCGTCTTCCCGGTGCCGGGCGGGCCCCAGAGGATCACCGAGGAGGGGCCGGCCGGGCCCTTGCCGCCGTCGCCGACCAGGCGGCGCAGGGGTGAGCCCGGCTTCAGCAGGTGCTGCTGGCCCACCACCTCGTCGAGGGTGCGCGGGCGCATCCGGACCGCCAGGGGGCTCCCTGCGGGGTCCTTCTCCTGGCGTGCTTCGGCTGCGGCGGTGAACAGGTCGGGCTCCACACGTCGGAGCCTACGTCAGGGGTCCGACAGTCCCGCCGGGCACGTGGTCCGCCGCCGGGCTCAGGCCCAGAGGTCGGCGCCCCAGCGGGTCAGGATCAGCATGCCGATGATGCCGACGTGGGTGGCCGGCAGGACCCAGGTGAACTCGCCGAAGAACCGCTTCAGCCAGCTCGGGGCGGGCAGGAGGTCGTTGCGCACGTTGAACGAGGTGACGTACCAGAACATGGTGATCGTCGCGACCCAGGCCAGCGAGCACCACAGGCACAGGGCGTTGATCTTGTACAGGGACTGGTACTGCAGCCAGGTGCAGAAGACCACGCCGAAGAGCGTGCCGAAGTTGAACGTCAGCCAGTACCAGCGGGGGAACCGGGCCCGGGTCAGCAGGCTCATGCCGACGCAGATGACGATCCCGTAGCAGACCAGGCCGAGCATCGGGTTGGGGAAGCCGAAGGCGGCGGCCTGCTTGCTCTCCATGACGCTGCCGCAGGACACGATCGGGTTGATGCTGCAGCTGGGGGTGAACGTCTTGCCGTCCACCTTGCCTTCGAGGATCTTGAACTTGTCGACCGTGATGACCCACGCGGCGAGCAGACCGGCCGCGCCGGTGATCAGCAGCAGGATCGCGAACGCACGGCTGCCGCCCACCGTCCGGGGCTCGGACGCGGCGACGCGCTCGGGCTCGGACTCCGTGGAGACGTCTTTGACTGTCGTCTTGCTCATCACGCCGATCCGTCACTTGAGAGTTGGACCATCTTCGGGCTGGGGCCATTGTGCCGCACGAGGCCGTCCGTCCACCGTTCGGTGGACATAAGGACGTACGTGCGGCAGCCGCCGGGCGTTCGGTTCCGGCCACCTGCCGAAACCGGTGACGCCCGGCGTGCGGCGGGGCCCTAGCCCAGCCTCGACTCCAGTTCTGCCACGATCTCGTTGACGCCGATCGCCGTCTGCTCCCCGGACTGCATGTCCTTGAGCTGGACGACGCCCTCGGCCAGGTCGCGTTCGCCCGCGACGATCGTGTAGCGGGCGCCGCTGCGGTTGGCGCTCTTCATCGCGCCCTTGAGCCCCTTGGCGCCG
Source organism: Streptomyces sp. NPDC002623 (assembly GCF_053592635.1). Taxonomy (NCBI): domain Bacteria; kingdom Bacillati; phylum Actinomycetota; class Actinomycetes; order Kitasatosporales; family Streptomycetaceae; genus Streptomyces; species Streptomyces sp. NPDC002623. The sequence goes on from NZ_JBSFWB010000023.1 coordinate 134,765, forward strand.
TAGGAGAAGTCGGCGGCGACGCCGAGCTTGCGCAGCTCGGTGACCTTCGCGAAGAGCACCCGGCGGGCCTCCTCGCCCAGCGGGACCGCGAACACGGAGGTCGAGGCGGGCATTTCGAGCTCCACGCCCTCCGCCTCCAGCGCCAGCACCGTGCGGTCGACGCCCAGGGCCCAGCCCACCGAGGGCAGCGCGGGGCCGCCGAGCATCTCGGAGAGGCCGTCGTAGCGGCCGCCGCCGCCCACCGCGGACTGGGAGCCCAGTCCGTCGTGGACGAACTCGAAGGTCGTACGGGTGTAGTAGTCCAGGCCGCGCACCAGCTTCGGGTCGTCCTCGAAGGCGACGCCGGCCGCGGTGATCAGCTCGCGGACCTCCTCGTGGTACGCCTTGCAGGCGTCGCACAGGTAGTCGCGCAGCAGCGGGGCGTCGCCGAGCTGCTTCTGCACCGACTCGCGCTTGTCGTCGAGCACCCGGAGCGGGTTGATCTCCGCGCGGCGCAGGGTGTCCTCGTCGAGGTCCAGGCCCCGCAGGAAGGTCTGCAGCGCCTCCCGGTACACCGGACGGCACTCCTTGTCGCCCAGCGAGTTGAGCAGGATGCGGAAGTTCCTCAGGCCCAGCGTGCGGTACGCCTGGTCGGCCAGGATGATCAGCTCGGCGTCCAGCGCCGGGTCCTCCGCGCCGATCGCCTCGGCGCCGACCTGGGAGAAGTGCCGGTAACGGCCCTTCTGGGGGCGCTCGTAGCGGTAGTACGAGCCGGAGTACCAGAGCTTGACCGGCAGGTTGCCCGTCTTGTGCAGGTTGGCCTCGAGGGCGGCGCGCAGCACGGAGGCCGTGCCCTCGGGGCGCAGCGCGAGCTTGTCGCCGCCCTTGGTCTCGAAGGCGTACATCTCCTTCGTCACGATGTCGGTCGACTCGCCGACACCGCGCGCGAACAGCTCGACGTTCTCGAAGCCGGGCGTCTCGACGTAGCCGTAGCCGGAGTTGCGCAGCGGCGCGGCGATCGCCTCGCGGACGGCCAGGAACTTGGCGCTGTCCGGCGGAATCAGGTCGTACGTGCCCTTGGGGGCCTGAAAGGTGCTCACGGAAGGTCTCTCGTCACATTCCTCGTCGGGGAGGGGTGGGCGAACCCGCTCCCTGGCCGGCGGCCGCCACCTGCCGCAGATACGGGTTGGCGGCGCGTTCCTGGCCGATGGTCGTCTGGGGGCCGTGGCCGGACAGCACCACGGTCGAGTCCTCGAGCGGCAGGCACACACGGGCCAGCGAGTCGAGCATCTCGGCCATGTCGCCGCCGGGCAGGTCGGTGCGTCCGATGGAGCCGGCGAACAGCAGATCCCCGGAGAAGAAGACCGACGGGACGTCGGCCGTCTCGGGCATCCGGAAGGTCACCGACCCCCTGGTATGGCCCGGCGCGTGCGCGACGGAGAACTCCAGGCCCGCCAGGTCCAGCCGGACGCCGTCGGTCAGCTCCCGGACGTCGTCCGGCTCCCCCACGGTCAGCTCGCCCATCAGCGGCATCCCGATGGACCGGCCCAGCGCCTTCTCGGGGTCGCTCATCATGTAGCGGTCCTCGGGGTGGATCCAGGCGGGCACGTCGTGCGCGCCGCACACCGGGACGACCGAGGCCACATGGTCGAGGTGGCCGTGGGTGAGGACGACGGCGACGGGCTTCAGCCGATGCTTCGCAATCGCTTCCTCGACTCCGGGGGCCGCCTGGTGGCCCGGGTCGATGATCACGCACTCCTCGCCCGCGGCGGGGGCGACGAGATAACAGTTCGTCCCCCAGGCGCCGGCGGGGAACCCGGCAATGAGCACGATCGTCCTTCGTTTGTGTCGATACGCGTGGGCTTCTGGCGGCTGCGCCAGTGGTCAGAGCCTACCGGCGCTGCCGTTTCCTCAGCGAACCCATATACGGTACGGGACACACGCAGGCTGTCGGCTCACAAGACGCACGCGTCCCAGTCGACGTACGAGACGCACGAGGAGAAAACCCGGTGGTCACCCAGGAACAGCGGAAGCGTCAGCTCGCCCGGGAGAAGTTCTTGCGGCAGCAGCAGCGGCGCACCAGCGCCCGGCGCAAGGCGCGTGTACGCAACTCGGTGATCGCGTCGGTGCTCGGCGTGATCATCATCGGCAGCCTGGCGCTGTACACGACGGGCGTCCTGAAGGACGACGACGACAAGGCGAACGCGAGCTCGGAGACGACGCCGTCCGCGACGCCCAGCGCCGCGAAGGACCCGTGCGAGAAGGCCGCCGCCGGCGCGATCAAGACGGAGACCTGGAAGAAGGAGCCGACGGTCACCATCGACGCGTCGGCGAAGTACACGATGACGCTGGCGACCACCTGCGGTGACATCGGCATAGCCCTGAAGGCGAAGGCCGCGCCGCACACGGTGAACTCGTTCAGCTTCCTCGCCGGCAAGGGCTACTTCGACCACACCAAGTGCCACCGGCTCACCACCAACGGCATCTATGTGCTGCAGTGCGGCGACCCGACGGGCCAGGGCAGCGGCGGTCCGGGCTACACCATCCCGGACGAGAACCTGAAGGACACCAGCCTCAAGGACAACGTCTACCCGGCGGGCACGGTCGCGATGGCCAACACCGGTCAGGCGCACACCGGCGGCAGCCAGTTCTTCCTCGTCTACCAGGACAGCCAGCTGCCGCCCAGCTACACCCCGTTCGGCACGGTGTCGGCCGACGGCATGAAGGTTCTGCAGAAGATCGCCGCCGCGGGCGAGAACACCGGCGCCGGTGACGGAGCCCCGAACGCGACGGTCGTGATCAACAAGGCGGCGGTCACGAAATCCTGACGACGACCTGAAGACAACCTGACGACAAGGGGCGGTCAACTGCGCAATTTCGGTCGCGCTGGATGCGGACAGGCGGCCCGCCGGTCGCCTATGTTGGCCGTGACGAAACTGTGGACGATGCCCAGGGGCGCTGAAGCCCCTCGGAGGCATCATGTGGAGGAGGCGCTGTGAGCAGCGACCCGTGGGGCCGCGTCGACGAGACGGGGACCGTGTACGTGCGTACGGCCGACGGCGAGCAGGTGGTCGGTTCCTGGCAGGCAGGCTCCCCCGAGGAAGCACTGGCCTACTTCGAGCGCAAGTACGAGGGCCTGGTTGTCGAGATCGGCCTCCTCGAGAAGCGAGTGCAGACCACCGATCTGTCGGCCAAGGACGCGCAGGTCGCGATCGACCACATCCGCGAGCAGGTCGACGCGCACCACGCGGTCGGCGATCTCCAGGCGCTGAAGGACCGGCTGGACAAGCTGGTGGCGACCGTCGAGTCGCGCCGCGAGGAGCGCAAGCAGCAGCGCGCCAAGCAGTCCGACGAGGCCCGCAAGGCCAAGGAGGACCTCGTCACCGAGGCGGAGCAGCTGGCGCAGTCCGACCAGTGGCGGGCCGCCGGTGAGCGGCTGCGCTCCCTGGTGGACACCTGGAAGGGTCTGCCGCGGCTGGACCGCAAGTCGGACGACGAGCTGTGGCACCGCTTCTCGCACGCCCGCTCGGCGTTCTCCAAGCGCCGCAAGGCGCACTTCGCGCAGCTGGACGCGCAGCGCGAGGACGCCCGCCGGGTCAAGGAGCGGCTGGTCTCCGAGGCCGAGGGGCTGTCCGGCTCCACGGACTGGGGTCCGACGGCGGCGCGCTACCGCGAGCTGATGGCGGAGTGGAAGGCGGCGGGCCGCGCCCAGCGCGAGCACGAGGACGATCTGTGGAACCGCTTCCGCGGTGCGCAGGACGTGTTCTTCGCCGCCCGCAGCTCGGTGTTCGCCGAGCGGGACGCGGAGCAGACGGAGAACCTGAAGCTCAAGGAGGAGCTGGCCGAGGAGGCCGAAAAGCTCCTGCCGGTCGGGGAGCTGAAGGCGGCGCGTGCCGCGTTCCGCTCGATCAACGAGCGCTGGGAGGCCATCGGCCATGTCCCGCGGGACGCCCGGCCGAAGATCGAGGGCCGGATGCACGCCGTGGAGCGGGCGATCCAGGAGTCCGAGGAGGCCGAGTGGCGCCGGACGAACCCGGAGGCACGCGCGCGTGCCGCGGGTCTGACCGGTCAGCTCCAGGCCGCCGTGGACAAGCTGAAGACGCAGATCGAGCAGGCCCGTGCCCAGGGCAACTCCGCGAAGGCCGACAAGCTGGAGCGGGAGCTCGAGGGCCGTCAGGCGCTGCTGGACCAGGCCCTGAAGGGCCTGGAGGAGTTCGGCGGCTGACACACCGGCTGACACCCGAGCCACAGTCACGTGAGGGGCCCCGTACCTCGTGTACGGGGCCCCTCACGTGTGTTCCGGCGTGCGTACCGGCGTACCGACTACGGCCGGCGCGCCGACGTCACCCGGTACACGTCGTAGACGCCCTCGACGCCGCGTACGGCCTTCAGGACGTGACCCAGGTGCTTGGGGTCGCCCATCTCGAAGGTGAAGCGGGAGGTGGCCACCCGGTCGCGGGAGGTCTGGACCGCCGCGGAGAGGATGTTGACGTGCTGGTCGGACAGGACCCGGGTGACATCCGAGAGAAGGCGGGAGCGGTCGAGGGCCTCGACCTGGATGGCGACCAGGAAGACCGAGGACTGCGTCGGCGCCCACTCGACCTCGAGGATGCGCTCCGGCTCACGGGACAGTGACTCCACGTTGACGCAGTCGCTGCGGTGAACCGATACGCCACTACCACGCGTGACGAATCCGATGATCGGGTCGCCGGGGACGGGCGTACAGCAGCGGGCCAGCTTGACCCACACGTCGTCGACGCCCTTGACGACGACCCCGGGGTCCTGGTTGGTGCGCCGCTTGCGGCCGCGGCCGTGGGTCGGCGGGACCGCCTCGTCGATCTCCTCGGTGGCCGCCTCCTCGCCGCCGAGGGCCTGCACCAGCTTCTGCACGACGTTCTGCGCGGCCACATGGCCTTCGCCGATCGCCGCGTACAGCGAGGAGATGTCCGGGTAGCGCATCTCGTGCGCGAGCGTGACCAGCGAGTCGCCGGTGAGGATGCGCTGGATCGGCAGGTTCTGCTTGCGCATCGCGCGCGCGATGGCGTCCTTGCCCTGCTCGATCGCCTCGTCCCGGCGCTCCTTGGAGAACCAGGCTCTGATCTTGTTGCGGGCGCGCGGCGACTTGACGAAGTTCAGCCAGTCCCGGGACGGTCCGGCCCCGGCCGCCTTGGAGGTGAAGACCTCCACCAGGTCGCCGTTGTCCAGGGTCGACTCCAGCGGCACGAGACGGCCGTTGACGCGGGCTCCTATGGTGCGGTGGCCCACCTCGGTGTGCACCGCGTACGAGAAGTCCACGGGCGTGGCGCCGGCCGGCAGCGCTATCACGTCGCCCTTCGGCGTGAAGACGAAGACCTCGTTGCGCGACAGGTCGAAGCGCAGGGACTCCAGGAACTCGCCGGGGTCCTCGGTCTCCTTCTGCCAGTCGAGGAGCTGGCGCAGCCACGCCATGTCGTTGAGGTGGTCGTCCTTGCCGGTGGTCCGCGGCTGGTCCGAGCGCACCTTGGAGGCGCCGGCGACGGCCTCCTGCTTGTACTTCCAGTGCGCGGCGATGCCGTACTCGGCGCGGCGGTGCATGTCGAAGGTGCGGATCTGCAGCTCGACCGGCTTGCCGTTGGGGCCGATGACCGTGGTGTGCAGCGACTGGTACATGTTGAACTTGGGCATCGCGATGTAGTCCTTGAACCGGCCGGGGACCGGGTTCCAGCGCGCGTGCACCGTGCCGAGGGCCGCGTAGCAGTCGCGGACGGTGTCCACGAGGACGCGGATGCCCACCAGGTCGTAGATCTCCGCGAAGTCACGGCCGCGGACGATCATCTTCTGGTAGACGCTGTAGTAGTGCTTCGGGCGGCCGGTGACGGTCGCCTTGATGCGGGCGGCCCGCAGATCGGCCTGGACCTCGTCGGTCACTATGGCCAGATACTCGTCACGCTTCGGTGCCCTCTCGGCCACCAGCCGGACGATCTCGTCGTACATCTTGGGGTAGAGGATCGCGAAGGCGAGGTCCTCCAGCTCCCACTTGATGGTGTTCATGCCCAGGCGATGGGCGAGGGGCGCGTAGATCTCGAGGGTCTCGCGCGCCTTCTTCTCCTGCTTCTCGCGCTTGAGGTAGCGCATGGTGCGCATGTTGTGCAGCCGGTCGGCGAGCTTGATGACCAGGACGCGCGGGTCCTTGGCCATCGCGACGACCATCTTGCGCACGGTCTCGGCCTGCGCGGCCTCGCCGAACTTGACCTTGTCCAGCTTGGTGACGCCGTCGACGAGCAGGGCGACCTGGTCGCCGAAGTCGCGGCGCAGGTCCTCCAGGCCGTACTCGGTGTCCTCGACGGTGTCGTGCAGCAGGCCCGCCATGAGCGTGGCCGGGTCCATGCCCAGTTCGGCGAGGATCGTGGTCACCGCGAGCGGGTGCGTGATGTACGGGTCGCCGCTCTTGCGCTTCTGGCCCCGGTGCCAGCGCTCGGCCACCTGGTAGGACTTCTCGATCTGGCGCAGCGTCGCCGTCTCGATCTTGGGGTCGTTGCTGCGCACTATCCGCAGCAACGGCTCCAGGACCGGGTTGTACGGGTTCTGGCGCTGCACGCCGAGGCGGGCGAGGCGGGCCCGGACGCGGTTGGAGGAGCCGGAGCGCGGAGGCTGCTGAGCGGCGGCCGGGCGGGCTGCGGGCGTGGTCGAGGAGCGCTCGGGCGAGTCCGGCTTGGGGCGTGCCTGCTCGGCCGGCTTGTCCACGGGCGCGGAGCGGTCGTGCTCGACCGGCCCACGGCTGTCGTCCTTCGCGTGCGACGCGGGCGTGGCCGCGGGGCCCGAGGCGGACTCGGGCTTGGCGGCTGTCAGGTGCTGGGCCTCGTCTGGCAAGAGGGCTCCTCGTGCGCGATCCGGGTCCCCCGGTCAGGTTCCGGAGGACCCATCGTAGCGATCCTGGGCCGAAGGATCGCCTTCAGGCCGATGTGAGGGCCGTCTACCGGAGAAACGCAAGGGGCGGGCACCGGATTCCTCCGGGCCCGCCCGCTTGGCGTACGGCGGTTTTCGGACCGTGCTCAGATCCCTGAGACCGTGCTCAGATCGTGAGCAGCGCCTCCAGGGGCGCCCCGTCGAGAGCCGCCTCCAGCCGGGGGCGGCCGGCCAGGAAGCCCAGCTCCATCAGGACGGCGACGCCCGCGACCTCGGCGCCCGCGCGATGGATGAGCTGGATCGACGCCTCGGCGGTGCCGCCGGTGGCCAGGACGTCGTCGACGATCAGCACACGGTCGCCGGGGTTGAGGTCCTCCGCGTGCACCTCGATCTCGGCCGAGCCGTACTCCAGGTCGTAGGCCTGGCCGAGGGTCGCGCCGGGGAGCTTGCCCGCCTTGCGCACGGGGATGAAGCCGAGGCCGGCCCGGACCGCGACCGGGGCGCCCAGGATGAAGCCCCGGGCCTCCAGGCCGACGACCTTGGTGGCGCCGGTGCGCTCGGCGATCTCCACGAACGCCTCGGTGAGCGCGTGGAACGCCGCCGGGTCCGCCAGGAGCGGGGTGATGTCCTTGAACATCACTCCCGGCTCCGGGTAGTCGGCCACGTCACGGATGCGGCTGAGCAGCAGCCCGTTGAGGTCGGTGAGCTCGGTCATCGGCGCTTCCCCGACGGACGGCCACGGCCCCGGCCCCGGGCGGCGGGCTGGTTGCGCGGACCGACGACCGCGGCCGCGGCGTCCTCCGGCTCGTCGTCGTAGCCGTCGGTGGCACGGGTCTCGACGAACTGCTCCTCGGTCGTGGCCTGGGCCCGCTTGGCCAGGACGCGCTTCCTCAGCGCCTTGATCTGCGGCTCGCGCTCCTTGAGGTCCGCGACGAGCGGCGTGGCGATGAAGATCGAGGAGTAGGCGCCGGCCGCGAGGCCGACGAACAGCGACAGCGAGATGTCGTTGAGCGTGCCCGCGCCGAGGACGCCGCCGCCGATGAACAGCAGACCCGCCACCGGCAGCAGCGCGACGACCGTGGTGTTGATGGAGCGGACCAGGGTGCCGTTGATCGAGCGGTTGGCGATCTCGCTGTAGGTGAAGCGAGTCTGTTTCGTGAGGTCCTTCGTCTGTTCCTTGAGGGAGTCGAAGACGACGACCGTGTCGTACAGCGAGTAACCGAGGATGGTCAGCAGACCGATCACCGTGCCGGGCGTGACCTCGAAGCCGACGAGGGCGTAGATGCCGACCGTGATGGTGATGTCGTGGATCAGGGCGACGAGGGCCGCGATGGCCATCCGCCACTCGAAGGCGATCGCCAGGTAGATCACGACCAGGACCATGAAGATCGCCAGGCCCTGCCAGGCCTTGTTGGCGACCTGGTCGCCCCAGCTGGGACCGACCAGCTCGGCGGTGATCGTCTCCGGGTCGGTCTTGAAGTCCTCGGCGAGGTCGGCCTTGATCGTGTTGGACTGCTTGATGTCCATGCCGGCGATCTGGATGCGCAGCGAGCCGTTGCCGAGCTTCTGCACGACCGCGTCATGGCCGGACGCCTCCTTGGCGTACTCCTCGGCCTGGGAGACCGAGACGCTGGTCTTCTCGGTGGTGAAGACGGCGCCGCCCTGGAAGTCGATGCCCATGTTCAGGCCGCGCACCGCCAGGCCGAGGATGGCCGTGATGGTGATCAGGATCGAGATCCCGTACCAGAGCTTGCGGTGGCCGATGAAGTCGTAGCTGACCTCGCCACGGTGCAGTCGGGCGCCGAGGTTACCGAGTTTCGACATCGCTCACGCCTCCTTCGTCTCGACGGGGCCGGCGGCGGAACCGGCGGGACGGCGGGTGCGGCGGATCGGCGGCTGGGCACCCAGGCTCTTCGGGTCGAGGCCGGACCACTTGTGGCCGCTCGCGAAGAACTTCCGCCGCGCGATGAGCGTCATCAGCGGCTTGGTGAAGAAGAAGACCACGACCACGTCGAGGACGGTGGTCAGGCCCAGCGTGAACGCGAAGCCCTGGACCTTGCCGACCGTGACGATGAACAGCACGGCGGCGGCCAGGAACGACACGAAGTCGGAGACCAGGATGGTGCGCCGGGCGCGCGGCCAGGCCCGCTCGACGGCGGGACGCAGGGTGCGGCCCTCGCGGATCTCGTCCCGGACGCGTTCGAAGTAGACGATGAACGAGTCCGCGGTGATACCGATGGCGACGATGGCTCCACAGACGGCCGGCAGGTTCAGCGCGAAGCCGATGGCCGGGCCGAGCAGCGCCATGAGCACGTAGGTGAGCGCCGCGGAGACCAGCAGCGAGGCGATCGCGATGAGCGACAGACCGCGGTAGTAGGCCACCAGGTAGATGATGACCAGCGCGAGGCCGATGGCGCCCGCGAGCAGACCGGCGTGCAGCTGGTCACCGCCGAGCGCGGCCGTCACCGTGGTCACGCTCTGCTCCTGGAAGGAGAGCGGGAGCGCACCGTACGACAGCATGTTGGCGAGGCTCTGGGCCTCCTCCTGCGTGAAGCTGCCCGAGATCTGGGCCTGGCCGCCGGTGATGGCGGAGTTCACGAACGGGCTGGAGACGACGTTGCCGTCGAGGACGATGCCGAACTCGTTCTGCGGCTGGGTGTTCTGCGCGAGCTGGCCCGTGATGTCGGCGAACTTCTTGGAGCCCTTGGACGTGAAGTCCATGGTGACCTGCCAGCCGGCGGCGGTCTGCGTGTCGTAGACGGCCTGGGCCTTCTTGACGTCGGTGCCGTCGACGGCGGCCGGGCCGAGCAGGTACTTGTACCAGACCTTGTCGATCTCACCGCAGGCCACGGTCGCGTCCCCGGGCTTGATGCCCTCGCCGGCCGCGATGCGGACCGATTCCTTGGAGCAGTCGAGGGCCGCGTACTTGGCCTGCAGCGCGGCGTCGTCGGCGGTGACGGCGGCGCTGCTGCTCGCGGAGGCCGACGGGCTGGCGGAGGCGCTCGCCTTGGTGCTCGCGGACGCCGACGGGGTCGAGTCGGCCTTCAGCGCGTCGGTGACGGCCCGGCCCTGCGAGGTGGCGGTGGCCGACGGGGACGTCGAGGAGGTCGCCTTCTCGCCGGTGGTCGCGGAGGCGCTCGCCGACGGGCTCGTGGAAGCGCTCGGCGAGGCGGTGGACGAGCCGCTGGTGGACGCGCTCGGCGAGGGGGTGGCGGCGGCGGAGGCGGAGGCCTCCTGGGCCAGCACCGGACGGAAGTACAGCTTGGCGGTGGTACCGACCTGCGCCCGTGCCTTCTCCGAGTCGGTGCCCTTGGGGATGTTCACGATGATGTTGCGGTCGCCCTGGGTCTGCACCTCCGCCTCGGAGACGCCCAGCCCGTTGACACGGCGGTTCATGATCTCCACCGCGGTGTCCATGTTGGCCTTGTTGATCGCGGATCCCTGGTCGGCCTTCGCCTCCAGCGTGATGCTGGTACCGCCGGCAAGGTCGATGCCGAGACGCGGAGTGGTGTGACCGGAGGCGAACATGCCTCCGGTGAGCCCCACGATGGCGATCAGGATCAGGGCCAGCGAGCGCCCTGGCTTGCTCTGGGCACTCGCGCTCCGGCCCTTCTTAGGTGCTGCCACCTTCTCGTACTCCCTCTCGGGCCGCCTCACGCCGGGTCAGCGCGGCGGCGGCCATGACATGGTGTCGGGATCCCCTGGCGAGAATGCGCGCGCCCCGGCACGGACGGGTGTGCCCGTCTGCGCCGGGGACGGGGCTACTTCTTCGTCTCGGAGTCGCCGTCGGTCTTCTCCGGCTCTTCGTCGGCCTTGGCCGGCTCGGCCTCGGCGGCCTTCTCCTGGACCTCGTCGGGTCCGTCCTTCTTGCCGAGGTCGACGACCTTGTCGTCGGAGGCGGCGGCAGCTTCGTCGGCGGAGTCGTCGGTCTCGGCGGACTCGGTGAGGGAGGAGGCGTCGTCCGGGACGACGTCGGAGTCGGACTTCAGGTCGTGCTCGATGCCGTGCACGATGCGGTTGTACTCGTCGTCGGTCAGGACGGCGCCGATCGCGTTCTTCGCGAAGAGCAGTTCCACACCCGGCCCCGCATCGAGGAGGAGAGTGTCGTCACTGACCTCCTTGACCGTCGCGTACATGCCCCCGATGGTGCGGACACCGCTGCCGGGCTGCAATTGGTTACGCATGTCGGCCGCTGCTTGCTGCTTCTTCTTGGCCGACCGGGTCATCAGGAACATGGCCCCGATGAGCACGATGAACGGGAGGAGGGTCACAGGACTCACGGGTCGGAACTTCCTTCAGACGACCGCGATGGTTGAGCGGCCTGATGGATGGGGGTTGTGTGCTGCCGACAACGGCGGCATCGGCGGAGTCTAAGCGAGTCCGCGCGCATGGAACAACGCTCAGCATGGCACCAGGGTTCCTGACCCGGCCAATGCCGCGGCCGTGGCCCCGGGCGTCATGTCCCGAACAGGTCGCCCTGGCCACTTCCCCGGGTCGGCGTGCGGGTCGGGGTCAGGCCGAGGTGGGTCCAGGCGGCCGGGGTGGCCACCCGCCCGCGCGGCGTACGCGCGAGTAGGCCCTCACGCACGAGGAAGGGTTCGGCGACCTCCTCCACGGTCTCACGTTCCTCCCCCACCGCGACGGCGAGCGTGGACAGACCGACCGGGCCGCCGCCGAACAGCTTCAGCAGCGCCTCCAGGACCGCGCGGTCGAGGCGGTCCAGGCCTCGGTCGTCGACTTCGTACACCTTCAGTGCCGCCGCCGCGATCTCGCGGTCGATGATCCCGTCGGCCTTGACCTGCGCGTAGTCGCGTACCCGGCGCAGCAGGCGGTTGGCGATCCGGGGCGTGCCGCGGGAGCGGCCGGCGATCTCGGCGGCGCCGGCGGTGTCGATCTCGACGTCGAGGAGGTTCGCCGACCGGTGGATCACGCGCTGCAACTCGCCGGGCTCGTAGAACTCCATGTGCCCGGTGAAGCCGAAGCGGTCGCGCAGCGGGGGCGGCAGCAGGCCCGCGCGCGTGGTGGCGCCGACCAGGGTGAAGGGCGGCAGTTCGAGGGGGATGGCGGTGGCGCCGGGTCCCTTGCCGACGATGACGTCGACGCGGAAGTCCTCCATCGCCATGTACAGCATCTCCTCGGCGGGCCGGGACATGCGGTGGATCTCGTCGAGGAAGAGGACCTCGCCCTCCTGGAGCGAGGAGAGGATCGCCGCGAGGTCGCCGGCGTGCTGGATGGCGGGGCCGCTGGTGATGCGGATCGGGGCGCCCATCTCGGCGGCGATGATCATCGAGAGGGTGGTCTTGCCGAGGCCGGGAGCGCCGGAGAGCAGCACGTGGTCCGCGGTCGCGCCCCGCGCGCGTGCGGCGCGCAGGACGAGGTCGAGCTGTTCGCGGACCTTCTCCTGGCCGATGAACTCGTCCAGGTCCTTGGGGCGCAGGGCGGCCTCGACGGCTTGGTCCTCACCGTCGGCTGACGCGCCGACGAGCCGCTCGGGGGCGGTCTCTTCGGTCGTGTCGTCCCAGTTCACTGACGTTCTCCTAGCGGGCGCGGTTCAGGGTCTGCAGGGCGGCCTTGAGCAGCTGGCCCACCTGGGGCGCGCCGGCGGCGGCCTCGGCCTGCGGCGTCACGGCGGCGACCGCCTCGTCGGCCTCGCGGGTCGCGTAGCCGAGGCCGATCAGGGCGGCGTGCAGCTGGTCGCGCCAGCCGCTGGTGACCGGCGCGCCGATCGCCGGGGCGCCGATCGGCTCGCCCAGTCGGTCCTTGAGCTCCAGCAGCAGCTTCTGCGCGCCCCTCTTGCCGATGCCCGGCACCGCGATGAGCGCCTTCTCGTCCCCCGTGGCCACGGCTCGGCGCAGGGCGTCCGGCGTGTGCACCGCCAGCATGGCCTGGGCCAGCCGGGGGCCGACCCCGCTGGCGGTCTGCAGCAGCCCGAAGACCTGGCGTTCGTCGTCGTCCACGAATCCGTACAGGGTCAGCGAGTCCTCCCGTACGACGAGGGAGGTGGCGAGCTTGGCCGGCCGGCCGAGCCGGAGCGTGGACAACGTGTTCGGGGTGCACTGGAGGGCCATGCCCACGCCGCCCACCTCGACCACCGCGGTGTCCGGAGCGAGTGCGGCGACCGTGCCGCTGACGAAGGCGATCATGCCGTACGGCCTTTCGATGTCATGGGTGCGTTGGCTGTCGTCGGTGCGTTGGCTGTCGTCGGTGCTTTGACCGTCGTCGACGCTTTGGCCGCGTGCAGGGCGACGGCCTGCTGGAGTCGGTTCTGCGCGGGGGCGCGCCAGATGTGGCAGATGGCGAGGGCGAGGGCGTCGGCCGCGTCGGCCGGTTTGGGGGGCGCGTCGAGCCGCAGCAGGCGGGTGACCATGGCGCCGACCTGCGCTTTGTCCGCGCGCCCGCTGCCGGTGACGGCGGCCTTGACCTCGCTGGGCGTGTGCAGGGCGACGGGGATGCCGCGGCGGGCGGCGCACAGCATGGCGACGGCGCTGGCCTGGGCGGTGCCCATGACCGTGCGCACGTTGTGCTGGCTGAACACCCGCTCCACGGCGACGAATTCGGGCCGGTACTCGTCCAGCCAGCGTTCGATGCCCTGCTCGACCTCGACGAGGCGCTGCCCCAACTCGGCGTCCGCCGACGTCCGTACGACGCCCACGCCGAGCATGGTGAGCGGCCGGCCCGCGACCCCCTCGACGACGCCGACACCGCACCGCGTCAGTCCGGGGTCCACCCCGAGTACCCGCACACCCGCCCCTCTCATCGATCTCCTGTTTGTGCAGGCTATCGGGTGCCGCTGACAACGACGGCGGGCCGGTGGGACGTGTCCCACCGGCCCGCCGCATCCGCTCGGCTCGCGGCAGCGTTACGCGTCGACCTTCTCCATGACCTCGTCGCTGACGTCGAAGTTGGCGAAGACGTTCTGGACGTCGTCGCTGTCCTCGAGCGCGTCGATCAGCTTGAAGATCTTCTTCGCGCCCTCCTCGTCCAGCTCGACCTGCATGGTCGGGACGAAGTTGGCCTCGGCGGAGTCGTAGTCGATGCCGGCTTCCTGGAGGGCGGTGCGGACCCCGACCAGGTCGGTGGCCTCGCTGAGGACCTCGAAGGACTCACCGAGGTCGTTGACCTCCTCGGCGCCCGCGTCGAGGACCGCGCCCAGCACGTCGTCCTCGGTCAGCTCGCCCTTGGGGACGATGATGACGCCCTTGCGGTTGAAGAGGTACGACACCGAGCCCGGGTCGGCCATGTTGCCGCCGTTGCGGGTCATGGCGACGCGGACGTCGGAGGCGGCGCGGTTGCGGTTGTCGGTGAGGCACTCGATGAGCACGGCGACGCCGTTCGGGCCGTAGCCCTCGTACATGATCGTCTCGTAGTCGGCGCCGCCGGCCTCGAGACCGCCGCCGCGCTTGACCGCGGAGTCGATGTTCTTGTTCGGGACCGACTGCTTCTTGGCCTTCTGGATGGCGTCGTAGAGCGTCGGGTTGCCCTCGATGTCGACGCCGCCCATCCGGGCCGCGACCTCGATGTTCTTGATCAGCTTCGCGAAGAGCTTGCCGCGTTTGGCATCGATCACGGCCTTCTTGTGCTTCGTCGTAGCCCATTTAGAGTGGCCGGACATCTGCCTGTCTCCTTCGCGTAACCCAACCAAATACGAACGGCAGAGATCCTACAAGGACTCCGCCGCCCGGTATGCGCGCACCATGTCGACGAACAGGGCGTGCACCCGGTGGTCGCCGGTCAGCTCCGGGTGGAACGACGTGGCGAGCGCGTTGCCCTGGCGGACCGCGACGATATGACCCTCGTGCTCGGCGAGCACCTCGGTCCCGGCGCCGACGGACTCGACCCAGGGGGCGCGGATGAACACGCCCTCCACAGGATCGCCCGTGACGCCGTTCACGTCGAGTGCGGCCTCGAAGGACTCGTTCTGGCGTCCGAAGGCGTTGCGGCGCACGATCATGTCGATGCCGCCGACGGTCTCCTGTCCCGAGCGCGGGTCGAGGATCTTGTCGGCGAGCATGATCATGCCCGCGCAGGTGCCGTAGACGGGCATTCCGTCCCGCACACGCGCGCGAAGAGGCTCCATCACGCCGAAGAGGACGGCCAGCTTGGAGATCGTCGTGGACTCGCCGCCGGGGATGACCAGGCCGTCGACCTCGGCGAGTTCCTCGGGGCGCCGCACCGGCCTGGCCACGGCGTCGGCCGAGGCCAGGGCGACGAGGTGCTCCCGTACGTCGCCCTGGAGGGCCAGGACGCCTATGACAGGTGTGCTCATCGGTGACTACCAGCCGCGGTTGGCGTAGCGCTCGGACTCGGGGAGGGTGTCGCAGTTGATGCCGACCATGGCCTCGCCCAGGTTGCGGGAGGCGTCCGCGATGATCTTGGGGTCGTCGTAGAAGGTGGTCGCCTTCACGATCGCGGCGGCGCGCTTGGCCGGGTCGCCGGACTTGAAGATGCCGGAGCCGACGAAGACGCCCTCGGCGCCCAGCTGACGCATCAGCGCGGCGTCGGCCGGGGTGGCGACGCCACCGGCGGAGAACAGCACGACCGGGAGCTTGCCGAGCTCGGCGACCTCCTTGACGAGCTCGTACGGGGCGCGCAGGTCCTTGGCGGCGGCGTACAGCTCGTTGTTGTCGTAGCCGCGCAGGCGGGCGATCTCGTTCTTGATCTGCCGCAGGTGGCGGACGGCCTCGACGACGTTGCCGGTGCCGGCCTCGCCCTTGGAGCGGATCATCGCCGCGCCCTCGGCGATGCGGCGCAGGGCCTCGCCCAGGTTGGTGGCGCCGCAGACGAAGGGGGTGGTGAAGGCGAACTTGTCGGAGTGGTTCACCTCGTCGGCCGGGGTGAGCACCTCGGACTCGTCGATGTAGTCGACGCCGAGGGACTGCAGGACCTGGGCCTCGACGAAGTGGCCGATGCGCGACTTGGCCATCACCGGGATGGAGACCGCCTCGATGATCTCCTCGATCATGTTCGGGTCCGACATCCGGGCCACGCCACCGTCCTTGCGGATGTCGGCGGGGACCCGCTCCAGCGCCATGACGGCCACGGCGCCGGCGTCCTCGGCGATCTTCGCCTGCTCGGCGTTGACCACGTCCATGATCACGCCGCCCTTGAGCTGCTCGGCCATCCCGCGCTTCACGCGCGCGGTGCCGGTCTCGGGGGTCTGGTTTTCGGAGATCGTGCTGGACACGGGGTGACCTCACTCGTTGAAAAGAGGATTTCTGCAGCACCGAGGAAACGCGAGTGGACCAGTCCACAGCAAGGGCCAATGAACACCCGGTGGATCGTTTTCGTCCCACCGGAGGCCGGTCGGAGGTCGGACGGACGCCAGCCGGAGGTCGCTCGGAGGTCGCCCGTCGGTTCAGCCCGACCGGTCGGACAGGACGGGCGGAGGCTCGTCGTCCATTTCGAAGGCCATGGGGAAGGGCGCGTGGCCGGCCAGGCGGAACCAGCGGACCTTGCGGTGCTCGCGGAGTCTGCGGGCCGCGCCGACCGCGTCGTTGTGGAAGCGGCGGGCCATGGGGACGCGGCGGACGGCCGCCGTGAGCTCGCGGGCCGCCGCCTCTCCGCCGGGCGCCTCGCGCACCACGTCCAGTTGCTGCGTGTCCGCGAAGACGGCGCGCAGGGCCTGGCTGAGGTCGCTCTCGGCGACCTCCCGCTGCTCCTCCTCGGCCTGCCGGGCGGCGTGCGCGGCCTCGTACAGGACGATCGAGGCCGCCGGGTCGAGAACCTTGGAGGTGGCCAGCTCCTGGGCCACGGACGCGCGGCGCAGCAGCTGCGCGTCCAGCGCGGCGCGGGCGGCGTCGATGCGGGCGTGCAGCCGGTCCAGCCGTCCCGCCGTCCAGCTCAGGTAGAGGCCGATCGCGACGAGGACGACCAGGGTCCAGATCAGGGTTGCGGTCACGGGCGGCAAGGCTACCCGTGCGCTCTACGGCGGCGAGGGCAGGTCAGTCCCGCGCCAGCCCGAGCCGGGCCCGCAGGCCGACGGAGGCCCGGTCGTCGTCGGCCGCCACCGCCGCCGCGCCGTCCGTCACCGTCTCGTACACCGACAGGATGTCCGCGCCGACGGTCGACCAGTCGAAGCGCCGTACGTGCGCGCTGCCGCGGCTGCGCAGTTCGGCTCTGCGCTCCGGGTCGCCCAGCAGGCGCACCGCCGCCTCGGCCAGCGCGTCCGCGTCCTCGTTGACGAAGAGCTCGCCCGCTGCTCCCTGGTCGAGGACCTGGGCGAAGGCGTCGAGGTCGGAGGCGAGCACGGGGGCCCCGGCCGACATGGCCTCGACGAGGATGATGCCGAAGCTCTCGCCGCCGGTGTTGGGCGCGACGTACACGTCGACGCTGCGCAGGAAGCGCGCCTTGTCCTCGTCGCTGATCATGCCGAGGAACTCCACGCGCGCGTGCAGTTCCCTGGGCAGGCTCTCCACCGCCTCCTTCTCGTCCCCGCGGCCGGCGACCAGCAGCCGGGCCTGCGGCCGCTCGGCGAAGATCTTCGGCAGGGCCCGCATCAGGACGGGCAGGCCCTTGCGGGGCTCGTCGATGCGCCCGACGAAGCCGATCGTGTCGCCCTGCCACTCGGGGTTGGGCTCGGCCCGGGCGAAGAAGTCGACGTCGACGCCGTTGGGGATGACGACCGCGTCCCCGCCGAGGTGCTCGACCAGGGTGCGGCGCGCGTACTCGCTCACGGCGATCCGCGCGCTGATCTTCTCCAGGGCGGCCTGGAGGATGGAGTACGCGGCGATCATCGCGCGCGAGCGCGGGTTGGACGTGTGGAAGGTCGCCACGATCGGCCCCGAGGCCGCCCAGCAGGTCAGCAGGCCGAGGGAGGGCGAGGTCGGCTCATGGATGTGGACGACGTCGAACGCGCCGTCGTGCAGCCAGCGCCGCACCCGCGCGGCGGACAGGAAGCCGAAGTTGAGGCGCGCCACCGAGCCGTTGTACGGCACCGGGACGGCCCGGCCGGCCGAGACGACGTACGGCGGCAGCGGGGTGTCGTCGTCGGCCGGGGCCAGCACGGACACCTCGTGGCCGAGCCGGATGAAGTACTCGGCGAGGTCGCGGATGTGGAACTGGACGCCGCCCGGCACGTCCCAGGAGTAGGGGCAGACGATGCCGATTCTCACTCGGGCGCCCCGTCCGACGGGCGGGGTTCCAGGTCTGCGAGCCACAAGCGCTGCAGCATGTGCCAGTCCTCCGGGTGTTCGGCGATGCCGGTGGCGAAGGCGTCTGCCAGCGCCTGTGTCATGGCAGACGTCTTCTCGGCCCGCGTACCTGTCTCGGGTACCTCGATCGGGGGATGCACACGGCCCTGCATGACGGGCGAGTCGTCGTACCAGAGCGTGACGGGGAGCAGGATCGCGTCGGTCTGCTGGGCGAGCAGCGCCGGTCCCGCGGGCATCCGGGTCGTGTCCCCGAAGAAGTCCACCTCGACGCCGGAGGCGGACAGGTCGCGCTCGGCGACCAGGCAGACCAGGCCGCCGTCGCGCAGCCGCCGGGCCAGGGTGGCGAAGGCGGCGCCGCCGGTGTGCGGCAGCACCTCCATCCCGAGGCCCTCCCGGTAGGCGACGAAGCGGTCGTACAGCGTCTCCGGCCGGAGGCGTTCGGCGACGGTGGTGAACGGCGTCCCGAGCTTGGTGGTGACCCAGGCGCCGGCCAGGTCCCAGTTGCCCATGTGCGGCAGGGCGAGGATGACGCCCTTGTCGGAGGCGATGCCGTCGGTGAGGTGATGCACGTCCTTGGGCTCGAAGCCGCCGCGGACGCGCTCGGCGCTCCAGGCGGGCAGTCGGAAGGACTCCATCCAGTAGCGCAGGTAGGAGCGCATCCCCGCGCGCGAGAGCTCGGCCAGCCGCTCGGGGCTCGCGTCCGGCACCACGCGCGCGTAGTTGCTCTCCAGCCGCCGTACGCCCTTGCCGCGCCGCTTCCACGCGAGGTCGGCGACCGTGCGCCCGAGCCGTACGGCGGCGGGCTCGGGGAGCTTCTTGACGGTGCTCCAGCCGAGACCGTACAGCGCGTCGGTCAGGCGATCCTGGGCGCTCACTTCGCGGCCTCGCTCCCCTGGGCCTCCTCCTGCGCGGCGGCGGCCTCCGCCTCGGCCGACTCCCGCCGGACCGTGACGACCCGCTGGATCAGCGTGACGAGACTGCCGACGGCGACGATCCACAGCGCGATCGGCAGCAGCACCTGGATGCCGGGCACGCCGAACGTGTGCAGACCCGCCAGACCGGCCGCGACCAGGGAGATCACCAGGCGTTCGGCGCGCTCCACGAGTCCGTTGACGGCGACCGGCAGGCCGATCGACTCGCCGCGGGCCTTCGTGTACGACACTACCTGGCCGCTGGCCAGGCAGAAGATCGAGACGGCGCACAGGGCGATGTCGTCCCCGTTGCCCGCGTACCAGAGCGCGAAGCCTCCGAAGATCGCGCCGTCGGCGACCCGGTCGAGCGTGGAGTCCAGGAAGGCGCCCCAGCGGCTGGAGCGGCCGAGCTGGCGCGCCATGTTGCCGTCGACGAGGTCGGAGAACACGAAGAGCGTGATGACGATCGTGCCCCAGAAGAACTCGCCCCGGGGGTAGAAGACCAGCGCGCCCGCCATCACGCCGGCGGTGCCGATGAGGGTGACCGTGTCAGGGCTCACGCCCCGGCGGATGAGAAACGCGGCGAACGGTGTGAGGACACGCGTGAAGAATGCACGCGCGTACTTGTTCAGCATGGCCTTCCCGAGGGCTCGGTGTGGCCGCGCGGCCCCTGCTGGCCACCGGCTGGCCCATCGTAGCCACGCGCGCGTGTGTGCGACGGTCGGGCACCCGGACCCCCGTGTCACGGCCTGCCGGATTCCGGGGCGCGGCCGGGTCGCGTCCGCCGTATGGACGCGCGGTGACCGGAGTGGAAAGCTCGAAGGACCGCGGGCGTCGTCGGAGCCGCCATCGCACGCGGGGCCGCCGTGCCCGCGCCCCCAGTGACCTCACCGTGCACGGGAGGCAAGGAAAATGGGCGACAAGGCGAATGCACATCCCGGAGCCGCCGGCAGGGCTACAGCGGCCGACCACCCCGCGTCCGTACGGAATGTGGTGCTGGTCGGCCACTGCGGATCGGGCAAGACGACATTGGTGGAGGCTCTCGCGCTCACGGCGGGAGCGGTGAACCGGGCGGGCCGTGTGGAGGACGGCGGCACCGTCTCCGACTACGACGAGATCGAGCACCGGCAGCAACGCTCGGTACAGCTCTCCCTGGTGCCCGTCGACTGGGACGGCATCAAGGTCAACCTCCTCGACACCCCCGGATACGCCGACTTCGTCGGGGAACTCAGGGCCGGTCTGCGCGCCGCGGACGCGGCCCTCTTCGTCGTCTCGGCGGCGGACGGCGTGGACGGCTCGACCCGCATGGTGTGGGAGGAGTGTGCGGCCGTGGGGATGCCCCGCGCGATCGTCGTCACACACCTGGAGGCCGCCCGCGCGGACTTCGAGGAGATGACCCGGATCTGCGCGGAGGCCTTCGGCGGCGACGACCCGGACGCCGTCCTGCCGCTGTACCAGCCGCTGCGCGGGCCCGAGGGGCCCGACGGGCACGCGCCCGTGACCGGGCTGACCGGGCTGCTGTCCCGGACGCTGTTCGACTACTCCTCCGGTGAGCGCAAGGAGTCCGAGCCGGGCGAGGACCAGCTGCCGGACCTGGAGGAGGCCCGCAACCGGCTGATCGAGGGGATCATCGCCGAGAGCGAGGACGAGACCCTCATGGACCGCTATCTCGGCGGCGAGCAGATCGACGTCAAGACGCTGATCGAGGATCTGGAGCGGGCCGTCGCGCGCGGCACGTTCTTCCCCGTCCTGGCGGCCGCCCCCGCCGCCGAGGGCGCCCGGCAGGGCCTGGGCACGGTCGAGCTGCTGGAGCTGGTCACGAGGGGCTTCCCGACGCCCCTGGAGCGCGAGGCGCCCCGGGTGACGACGGTCGACGGCAGGCCGCGCGACCTGAGCTCCTGCGATCCGGACGGGCCGCTGGTCGCCGAGGTCGTGAAGACCTCCTCCGACCCCTACGTCGGCCGGGTCTCCCTCGTCCGGGTCTTCTCGGGCACGCTGCACCCCGACGAGACCGTCCACGTCTCCGGGCACGGCCTCGCCGACCGCGGCCACGAGGACCACGACGTCGACGAACGCATCGGCGCCCTGTCCGCGCCGTTCGGCAAGCAGCAGCGGACCCTGACGCACTGCATCGCGGGCGACCTCGCGTGCGTGGCGAAACTCGGCCGCGCGGAGACCGGCGACACCCTCTCCGCGAAGGACGACCCACTGCTCATGGAGCCCTGGCAGATGCCCGACCCGTTGCTGCCGCTGGCCATCCAGGCGCACAGCAAGGCCGACGAGGACAAGCTCTCGCAGGGGCTGGGCCGGCTGGTCGCCGAGGACCCGACGATGCGCCTGGAACAGAACCAGCACACCCACCAGGTGGTGCTGTGGTGCCTCGGCGAGGCCCACTCGGACGTCGCGCTGGAGCGGCTGCGCTCCCGCTACGGCGTCCAGGTCGACGTCGTCCCGCACAAGGTCCCCCTGCGGGAGACGTTCGCGGCGCGGTCCGGCGGGCGCGGGCGGCACGTCAAGCAGTCGGGCGGGCACGGTCAGTACGCCATCTGCGAGATCGAGGTGGAGCCGCTGCCGGGCGGCGCGGGCATCGAGTTCGTGGACAAGGTGGTCGGCGGCTCGGTGCCGCGCCAGTTCATCCCGTCCGTCGAGAAGGGCGTGCGCGCGCAGGCGGCGAGGGGCGTGGCGGCCGGGCATCCGCTGGTCGACATCCGGGTCACGCTGCTCGACGGCAAGGCCCACTCGGTGGACTCCTCCGACGCCGCGTTCCAGACGGCCGGCGCGCTCGCGCTGCGGGAGGCGGCGGCCGAGGCGACGATCCATCTCCTGGAGCCGGTGGCCGAGGTGAGCGTCCTGGTCGGCGACGACTACGTGGGCGCCGTGATGAGCGACCTGTCGGGGCGGCGCGGGCGGGTGCTGGGCACCGAGCAGACCAGCGGCGGCCGCACTCTGGTGCGGGCCGAGGTCCCCGAGATCGAGATCGGCCGGTACGCGGTCGACCTGCGTTCCCTCTCGCACGGCACGGCGCGCTTCCAGCGCGCGTACGCCCGGCACGAGCCGATGCCGGCGCAGGTCGCCGAGCGGGTCCGCCAACAGACGCAGGAAGGCTGACGGTTGGTGCCCGGGCGGCCTCAAGTGGCCGGTGCGGCACCGTAGTGGAACAGTTCCCTCCGATTCGGCGGGCGGCTTCGGCCGTCCGCCGACGGATGTCGGCGCCTGCGGATACGCTGATGACCTGATCAACAGGTGTGCGGAGCACGGAAGTCGGGAAGGCCGCAGAAGCGAGAGTGGCGGCGATCGGGGGCGGGAATGACCGTTGACAGCGGTTACGCGGACATCTTCGGACCACAGGTGCCGCAGACGGGCGACGGCGGGCAGACGCCGACGTTCGGCCTGGCCTCGGCGGCCTACCGGGACAACCCGGTCGAGGACATCAAGAAGGCCGACAACGAGTGGCACCAGACGGCTGTCAACAGCGGCCGCAAGTGGGCCCGGATCTTCCGGCCCAACCTCGGCGAGGCGTTCTCGCAGGCGGTGATCGACCGCATGCTGGGCGTCGGCCGCAGTCCCCTCATCCAGTCCTTCGGCAGCGATCCGCAGGTCGTCGTCGAGCACTGCCTCGCGGCCAACCGCATCCGCCGGGAGCGCGACCAGAAGCTGACCGGCGTCATGCTGCTGTGCGGAGTGCTCTTCCTGCCCGGCCTGTTGGTGTGGCTGCTGGTCTTCCAGCTCCGGGCGACCATGGGCAAGCAGGAGAACAAGCGGGTGTCCGGCCTCGCCACCGGCCTGCTCGTCGCCGTCGGCGCGCTCGCCGTGATCTTCCTCGTCAAGATTCCGTTCACCGGCTTCTGGGGCTGGTACGCGCGCGGTTGCATCGTGGCGCCCGTGGCCGGCTGGTTCCTGGCCAAGCGGATCTGCGAGGGCACCGCGAAGGACCTGCGCGAGCGCTGGGACAGCCTGCTGTCCGGCGGCAGCGTCGGCGCCAAGGTCCCCGAGGCGGTGCCGACCAGCCCGAACCAGACGGCGGCGGAGCAACTGCGTCAGTCCCTGGCCCGGCTCAGCGCCGAGCAGCAGTCCAACTCCGTCTTCTACGCCGGTCCCAAGGGCATACTCGGCATGGGCACCCGCTGGGGCGCGTGGCATCTCGCCGAGGAGCTGGTGCCGACCGACCCCAACAAGGGCGTCCACCAGTTCCGGAGTTGGACCGTCGTACGGGCCATCCACGACCAGCTCACCGTGCTGAACCGGCAGAGCCTGAAGACCGGCGGCTTCCCGCCGCCCGCGGTCCGGCACTGGATCGTCACCCCGGTCGGCGAGAACGCCAAGGCGGTCTCCCGGCCGGAGGGCACCAACGTCGAGGCCTACCAGGTCAAGCCGAGGGCCATAGAGGACATCTGCAACAACCAGCAGTTCGGCGGCGGCGACCGGCACTACCTGGGCGTCCAGTGGCCGCTGTGGGACGGCCAGTTGATCATCACCATGCTGATCACGGTGACGGTGCTGCACGAGACGCTGCGCATCGAGGTCACCGGACACGCCCTGGGCCCGGTGAACGGCCTGTTCACCACCAAGTCCGAGGCCCCCACCAAGACCGTCGCCAAGAGCGTCCGGTTCTGGGAGACGCGCACGATCAAGCTTCCGCTGGTCACCGCCGACGAGGTGGTCCGGCTGGCCGCACGCGCCACCATCAGCTGGTACCCGCCGCTGCTGAAGTGGCTCGGCGGCTCCATCGGCCTGCCCGAGCCCTTCGGTCTGCGGCACGCCTGGGCCGACCAGCCCTGGCGCCACCGCTTCATGGCGGACGACGCGCTGCGGGCGGCCACCCCGGTGCTGCGCGTGGTGCACACGGCCGCGCTCAAGGTGCTCAAGGAGCACGACGTGAACATCGAGAAGTTCAGCTCGCGCTCGTCGGCGCTCAGCGGGGCCGTGCAGGATGTGGCGCCGAAGAAGGCGGACACCTACGACGCGTAGGCCTCCGGCGGTTGGGCGGCTTTGTCGTGCGGGTGGTCTGGGGCCGGCCCCTGGGGGCTGCCGAAGATCAGCGTGCACATCGGGTTGCCGAGCGCGAGGAAGCCGAAGGCGATCGGCTCGATGGCGACGG
>NZ_JBSFWB010000024.1:0-148947 GCF_053592635.1 Streptomyces sp. NPDC002623
AGGAGGAACCATGAACAGCGACCACAGCGACCACAGCGACCACGGCGATCGCGAACCGGTGTACCTGGCCGTGTACGACGCCCTCGCCGACTGGGCGACCGAGGAGCTTCACGAGGCCACCCGCGCTGCGCCGACCGCCTCGTCCGGGTGGGCGAGGCCGAGGTGGTCCCGGAGCGTGGTGCCCTCGTACTCGGTGCGGAAGACGCCCTGTTCCTGGAGGAGCGGGACGACCTGGTCGGCGAACGCGTCGAGGCCGCTCGGGGTGATGTGCGGGACGAGGATGAAGCCGTCGGCGGCGTCGGCCTGCACGTACTCGTTGATCGTCCTGGCGACGGTCGCCGGGGAGCCGACGAAGTTCTGCCGGTTGCCGGTGTTGATGACCAGGTCGCGGATCGACCAGTTGTTGGCCTCCGCGAGCTCCCGCCATTCGCGGGCCGTGGCCAGCGGGTCGCGGTACATCCGGACCTGGGCGCGGCCGCGCGCGATGTGGTTCTCGCCGAGATCCGGGTCGATGTCGGGCAGGGGGCCCTCCGGGTCGTAGCCGGACAGGTCCCTGTTCCAGACGAACTCCAGGTGCTTGAGAGCGGTGGCGCCGCTGACCTGCTGGCGGCGCACGTCCTTGGCGATCTCCTCGGCCTCGGCGTCGGTGTCGCCCAGCACGAAGCTCGCGGCGGGCAGGATCAGCAGTTGGTCGGCGCGCCGGCCGTACTTGGCGAGGCGTGACTTGACGTCGGTGTAGAAGGCCTGCCCGGCGTCGAGCGCCGCGTACCGGCTGAAGATCGCGTCGGCGGACGAGGCGGCGAACTCGCGGCCCTCGTCGGAGTCTCCGGCCTGGAAGATCACCGGGCGGCCCTGGGGGCTGCGCGGCACGTTGAACCGGCCCTGGATGTCGAACTGCCGGCCCTCGTGGACGAAGGCCCCGGCCTTGGCGTCCTGGAGGAAGGTGCCGGTGCTCTGCTCGGCGACGATCTCGTCGCCCTGCCAGGAGTCGAAGAGCTCGCCCGTGGTGGCGAGGAACTCCTTGGCGCGGGCGTACCGCTCGTCCTGCGGGAGGTAGCCGCCGCGACGGAAGTTCTCGCCGGTGAAGGCGTCCCAGGAGGTGACGACGTTCCAGGCGGCGCGGCCGTCGGAGAGGTGGTCGAGGCTGGCGAACTGGCGGGCCACCTCGTAGGGCTCGTTGAAGGTGGAGTTGATGGTGCCGGTCAGGCCGAGGCGCTCGGTGACGGCGGCGAGCGCGGCCAGGATCGTGAAGGTGTCGGGGCGGCCGACCACGTCCAGGTCGTAGATCTGGCCGCCCTGTTCGCGCAGCCGCAGCCCCTCGGCGAGGAAGAGGAAGTCGAACTTGGCGCGTTCCGCGGTCCGCGCGAAGTGGGCGAAGGAGCTGAACTCGATATGGCTGCCGGCCCGCGGGTCGCTCCACACGGTGGTGTTGTTGACGCCGGGGAAGTGCGCGGCGAGGTGGATCTGCTTCTGGGGCTTGCTCATGGTCGGGGGCTCTCCGTCCGGCTCAGACTGCGGCGTAGCGGTTGGCGGGGCGGGGCAGACCGAGCAGCCCGCGCAAGGTGTCGGCCTCGTAGGCGCGGCGGAACGCGCCGCGGCGCTGGAGTTCGGGGACGAGACCGCGGGTGATCGCCGGGAGGTCGTGGCCGGCGACGGCGGGGCGCAGCCGGAACCCGGTCAGCCCCGACGCCTGGAAGTCCTGGAGGAGATCGGCGAGTTGGGCGGGCGAGCCGGCGAAGACACGGGCGTCGCTGCGGTACTCCTCGCCGGCGAGGGCGTCCAGGCGGTCGCGTCGGGCGGCGGCCTCGGAGGGGTCGTCGTCGAGGAAGACCACCAGGTCCCCGAAGATGTGCAGCGGCTCGGCGGCCCGCCCGGCCCGCTCCTGTTCGGCGCGGATCTCGGCGACGATCGCCCGGGCCTGGTCGGTGTCGTGCGGGGTGACATACCCGACGTCGGTGGCGCGGGCCACCAGCCGGTAGGGGACCGTGTCGTGCGCGAGAGCGGTGACCAGGGGCTGGCCCTGCGGCGGGCGCGGGGTGATGGAGGGCCCCTTGACGCTGAAGTGACGGCCCTCGAAGTCGATGTAGTGGAGCTTGTCGCGGTCGACGAAGCGGCCCGTCGCCACGTCCCGGATCTCCGCGTCGTCCTCCCAGCTGTCCCAGAGGCGGCGAACGACCTCGACGTAGTCGGCGGCCTCGTCGAACAGCTCGGTCACCAGGTCCTGGGTGGCCGGGGAGTCGTAGGCCTCGATCCGGGGGATCGTGCGGCGGCCGAAGTGGGCGGCTTCGGTGGGGCGGGCGGTGATCTGGACGCGCAGGCCGGCGCGGCCGGTGCTGACGTAGTCGAGGGTGGCGATCGCCTTGGAGAGGTGGAACGGCTCGGTGTGCGTGGCCACCGCGGTCGGCACCAGGCCTATGTGACGGGTGAGCGGGGCGACCCGGGAGGCGATGAGCACGGCGTCGAGCCGGCCGCGCACCTGGTCGGTGCGGTCGTCGGGGTCGAGGAAGTGGGAGGACTGCGGGCCGAGGCCGTCCTCGATGGTCACGAAGTCGAGCAGTCCGCGCTCGGCCTCGGCGACCAGGTCGGCCCAGTATCCGGCGGTGAACAGCTCACGGGGTCGGGCGACGGGCTCGCGCCAGGAGGCGGGGTGCCAGCCGGTGCCGTCCAGAGCGACGGCGAGATGCAGCGGGGAGGAGGGGGTCGAGGACACGAGGGTGCCTTCCTGGAGGTCCGTACGAGAGCGCACGCCACCCATGACAGGGGTGCGGCAGTGGAGAACGTCAGGAGCAACAGAGCGCGCCGGCCACGCGCTGAAGGTCGATGTGGGGCCGGGAGTAGAGGTGCACGGCGTGGCGTATGCAGGTCACGGCCGCACCTCCCGCTTTCCGGGCGCCGGGCGGCGCCTCATACATCTCGACATGACTCAGAACGCCCCGGCCTTGCGGGATGTTCCCGGCGTGCGGACCGAGACGATGGTCGAGCGACGGCGCAGGGTGAAGCCGAGCGACTCGTACAGGCGGATCGCGGGGGCGTTGCCGGCGGCGGCGTGCAGGAACGGGGTGTCGCCGCGCTCGCGGATGCCGTCACCTACCGCGCGGATCAGCCGGGTGGCGAGGCCCTTGCCACGGTGGCCGGGGTCGGTGCAGACGGCGCTGATCTCGGTCCAGCCGGGCAGTCGCAGGCGCTCGCCCGCCAGGGCGATGAGACGGCCCTGGCGGCGGATGCCGAGGTAGGTGCCGAGCTCGATGGTCCGCCGCAGGAACGGGCCGGGTCGGGTGCGGGCGACGAGGTCGAGGATCTCCGGCACGTCGTCGGGGCCGAGGCGTACGGCCTCGGGCGCGGGTTCGGTGCGGAACTCCCCGGTGGCGACGAGCTGGACGCCCTCTCCCCCGCCGATGACCTCCCAGCCGTCGGGCACCTGTTGAACGGGCTTGACGCGTACGGCCGTTCCGGGGCCGACGAGGGTGAGCAGGTCGGCCCAGGCGGCGGGGTTCCCGGGGTCGGCGAGGGCGGCGAAGTCGTAGACGTCGGCCGGGTAGCGCGCGGCGCGGCCGACCCGGTCGGCGAGGTGGGCGTGCGGGCCGTCGAGCGCGGCCCACACCGCGTTGTCGAGGGCGTGCGGGTGGGTGAAGGTCGGAGCTCCGCCTCCGCGGAGGTCGATCGAGGTGGCCACGGAGGCGAAGTCCCTTCCTGTCATCCCTGTCGTTGTTCCTAACTCAACTTGCATGCGTCAGCGCCATGGTGACGGTCGGTCAGGAGTTGTCCAGCGGCAGTCCGGGCGGGTTGATCTCGGACTTGGCGACGGCCTCGTTGGAGAGGTTGTAGGCGGCCAGCCACTTGGCGTACTGACCGTGCTCGATCAGGTAGTTGATGGCGTCGGCGACCGGCTTGGCGAGTCCGCTGTCCTTCTTGGCGGTGGCGGCGATCAGACCCTGGAGCGTCTCGCCGGCGCCGGAGAAGGTGCCCGCGTTACGGGTGGCGTTGGCCTTGCCCGCCGTCTGGGAGACGTTGTAGGCGATGCCGGGGTTGGGGCCGAAGTACGCGTCGATCTTGCCGCTGGCGAGCGCCAGGTAGATGCCGTTGCGGTCCGGGTAGTACTTGACGGTGAGCTTCTTGCCCTCGGACTCCAGCTTCTTCTTCCACTCCAGGAGGATCTTCTCCTGGTTGGTGCCGGAGCCGACGGTGACGGTCAGTCCGGCGAGGTTCTCGTAGTTGCCGTCGAAGTTCCACGTGTTGGACTTCTTGACCTCCCAGCCGAGGTTGTCCTGGCGGTAGGAGGCGAACTCGTACTTCTTCTTGCGCTCC
The DNA here is from genome assembly GCF_053592635.1 of Streptomyces sp. NPDC002623. NCBI lineage: Bacteria > Bacillati > Actinomycetota > Actinomycetes > Kitasatosporales > Streptomycetaceae > Streptomyces > Streptomyces sp. NPDC002623. Next base: position 4,306 of record NZ_JBSFWB010000024.1, read on the forward strand.
TCGGTGTCGGTGATGTTCGAGAAGCCGACGTCGACCTTGCCGCTGTCGATGCCGACGAAGAGGTTCTCCCAGGTGAAGTTCTTCGTCTCCGGCTCGAGGCCGAGGACCGCGGCCACCAGACGGCCGAGGTCGGGCTCGGCCCCGGTGAGGGTCTTCTGGTCGTCGCCGACGTACGCCAGCGGGGCGAAGCCGGAGGGCAGGGCGCCGATGCCGATGTTCAGCTTGCCGCTCTTCTTGATGGCGTCGGGCAGTTCGGCGCTGATGGACTTGACCTCGGAGACCTTCAGGGCGGTCTCCTTGGCGGCGCCGTTGGACACCCGGCCGACGGTCACACTGCCGGCGGAGCTGTCGGTCGTGGTGGCGGCCTCGCTGTCACCACCGCAGGCGGCGAGCCCGGTGGCGAGGGTGGCGACCGCGGTCGCCGCGGTGATGCCGCGAATCAGGCTGCGTCGGGTGAAGTGGGCAGACATGGCCGTCCTTTGTGACTCAGAGGGTGGTGAGGGTGTGGCGTGAGGGCGTGGCGTGGGGGGAAGTCGTGGGGCGCGTCGGTGTCAGAGCACCTTGCTGAGGAAGTCCCGCGTCCGCTCGTGCTGCGGTCGGTCGAGGACCTCGCCGGGCGGGCCCTGTTCGACGATCTTTCCTTCGTCGATGAAGACGACCCGGTCGGCGACCTCGCGGGCGAATCCGACCTCGTGGGTGACGATGACGAGCGTGGTGCCGCTGGTCGCCAGGTCCTTGATGACGGCGAGGACCTCGCCGACGAGCTCGGGGTCGAGCGCGGAGGTGGGTTCGTCGAAGAGGATGACGCCGGGGCGCAGCGCGAGGGCGCGGGCGATGGCGACGCGCTGTTGCTGGCCGCCGGACAGCTGCCGGGGGTAGGCGCCGGCCTTGTCGGCGAGGCCCACCCGGTCCAGGAGTTCGCGGGCCAGTTCCAGGGCGGCGGGCTTGGCGAGTCGCCCGGTGGCAACGGGGGCGGCGGCGACGTTGTCCAGCACGGTCAGGTGCGGGAAGAGGTTGAAGTTCTGGAAGACGAAGCCGATCCGGCCCCGCTGGGTCAGGATGGCCCGTTCGCTCAGCTCGCGCAGCCGGTCGCCGTGCCGGCGGACGCCGATCAGCTCGCCGTTGACGCTGACGTAGCCGATCTCGGGCTTCTCCAGGTGGTTGATGACCCGCAGCAGGGTGGACTTGCCGGAGCCGGACGGGCCGAGGATCACGGTGACCTCGCCGGGCCGCACGGTCAGACTCACCCCGTCCAGGACGCGGTGGGCGCCGTACCACTTGTGCACGTCGTGCACCTCGACGGCGGCGGGCACGACCGCGGCGATGGCGGCGCTCTGCACGGTCTCGGTGGTCATACGGCGGCCTCCCGGCGGATGCGGGCCCGCAGGTCGGTGAGACCGGTCCGCAGTTTCTGCAACGGCGTCGGCGGCAGGGAACGCGTGGCGCCCCGGGCGTAGTACCGCTCGACGTAGAACTGGACGACGGAGACGAGGCTGGTCAGGATCAGGTACCAGACGGTGACGACCAGCAGCAGCGGCACGATGTCGCCGGGGTACGTGGCCCCCATGGTCTGCGCGGTGCCGAACAGGTCGAGCAGCGACACATAGAAGACCAGCGAGGTGGACTTGACCAGGCCGATCAGCTGGTTGACGTAGTTCGGCGTGATCGACCGCAGGGCCTGCGGGAAGACGATCTTCCAGAACTGGTAGCGCTTGGGCAGGCCGAGCGCGGCGGCCGCCTCGTGCTGGCCCTGGTCGACGGAGAGGATGCCGCCGCGGACCACTTCGGCGGCGTAGGCCGCCTCGTTGAGGCTGAGGCCGACGACGGCGATCACCATGTCGGTGGCCAGCCGGGACTCGTCGAAGCGGAAGAACGCCGGGCCGAAGGGAACCCCCACGCTCAGGGTCTGGTACAGGGCGCTGAAGTTGTAGAGGAAGAGCAGCACCACGATCAGCGGGATGGAGCGCAGCGCCCATACGTACGTCCAGCTGACCGCGCGCAGCACCGGGCTCCTGGAGAGCCGGGCGAGGGCGAGCAGGATGCCGCCGAGGAGGCCCAGCACCGCGCTGTAGGCGGCCACTTCCAGGGTGATCAGCAGTCCGTCGAGGATGACCGGCCGCAGGAACCAGTAGCCGAAGCGGTCCCACTGGTAGAAGGGGTTGGAGATCAGTCCGTGCGTGAACTGCGCCACCAGGACCAGGACCACGGCGGTGGCGATCCAGCGTCCGGGCTTGCGCAGCGGCTGGACGCGCTGGGCGGTGAGCTTCGCCGGCGGGACGTCGACGGCGGGTGCGGCCTCGGCGAGGGTCACGGCACCTGGGGGTTCACTCATGAGGGGCTCCGGCGGAAGTCGGACACCCCGGGTCACGGCAGCCGTGCGTGGCCGGACGCGCTTCGGCGGGGCGGCGGGGGCCGCTCCGGGGGCGCGAACAGGGCATGGCGCACGGATGCGTACAGGAGACCGGGGTGGGGCGGACAACGGCACACCGCTCGGGCGGTGTTCGTCAGGAACGCGGCGGCGGGGCTGCGGTGCGAGGGGTTCGTTCAGCCCCGACAGCGGGCACGGCCCGGTGCGGTACACAGTGCGCTGTTCACACGCAGGAGGTCGACGGCGCGGTTGGCGACGAGGATGTCGAGGTACGGCCGTACGCAGCCCCGGGGGCGGCGGGGCGCCGTCCGAAGAGCTGCGTACATGTCCGTCACCGTCACTGTTCCGGCCCCTGAGGGGCCCTCGCGCTTACCGATACGTCATTACCGAAACGTCGGTCCGGTCGTCACCTGGGGCACCCCACCGCGGAGCGAGGGTTGCCGGTCAGCTAGCCAGGGCTTGTCGCTGACGCTCATGACCGTTCTGGGCCGTAAGTAAGACAGTTGCCCGAACGAATGTCAACGGCGGTCCAGTGGATGGACCGGGTCAGGGCCGGTTGACCTGCGGTCGGACCGCCGAACCGTCCGCTGCATGGGTCTCCCAGTCCAGGATCTGGACAGCGGCGCCGGCGGCCTCCAGGCCCTGGCAACGGGCGTGGTGACGGCGGGCGATGGCGTCCAGGTCGAGGTGGGCGCTGAAGGCCGGGTGGGCGGCCAGCCGGCGGGCGTAGGCCCACAGGGCGGGGTGGTCGGCGATGCGGTGCACGGCGGCCGCGTCCAGGTGGTAGCGGTGCACGGTGTCGAGTTGGACCAGGGCGACCCACAACTCAACGTCGGCTGCGGTGATCTGATCGCTGATCAGATGGGTGTGCACACCGAGGCCGCGCTCCAGCACGCCGAGCGTGTCGAGCAGCGTCTCGAGGGCGGCGGCGCGCTCGGCCTCCCCGGCGTCGACCGCTCCGGCGCGCTGGGCGGCCGCCTCGATGCCCTGTGCGCACATCCGCTCGACGGCCTCGATCTGCGACTCGGCGCCGCACGGGTACAGCGTGGCCCGACCGCCGCCGAACCTGCGGGCGAGGTCGCGGGCGATGTCGGGGCCGTGGCTGCTGACGATGCGCCCGGACCAGTCGTCGCTGAGCACCGGCGCGAGGGCCGGTCCGCGGTACCGGTGCGCGCTGGCGTCGTACAGCGGGCGCAGCGCGCTGTGGCCGCCGTCGGGGCTGTCCGGGACGGCGGGCAGGAAGGTGACCGGACAGGCCTTCTCCAGGCCGAGGAGGCTGTGGGTGACGGCGATGCGCAGACAGTCGGGGTCGGCCGCGGCCAGGTGGAGGCGGTAGCGGCGCGGCACGGCGTAGTGGCCGCTGCGCGCGTCGCGGCCGATCCGGCCCCGGAAGACGGGTGCGGGCCGGGCGGACGGGTGGGCGGCGGCCAGTGGTGTGACGGACATGACTCTCCCCGGGGCGGGGCGCGCAGCGACGGTGCGCGCGGCGGCGGATACGACGTCGAACAGGGAGGTGTGGACCTCGTCCGTGCGCGCCGGGTGCGGCCGTGTCCGGGGGACACCGCCGGTGCGGTTCGGCGCGGGGACGGGCCCGGCTCAGCCCTGGGAGCTGATCGCGCTGCAGACGCGCTGCAGGTCGATGTGACGGCGGGAGGTGAGAAGGGGCGAGGACCACGCCGTGCGGCTCGCTCGGCCGCTGATCGGCTTCCGTCGCCCCATTGGCTCTACCTTCCCTACCTGTTCACTAGGATTCCCGGTTCGAGTGTCGATCCGCCCCGACCGCCCGTCAAGAGGGCGTCCACCTGGTGAGTACCCGGGACAGCACCCGGGGACTCGGGGCCTCAGTCGGAGGCGGGCAGCGCCTTGGGGGCCTTGACGGTCAACGGCTCGCCTCCGTAGGTCAGTCGGCCGGCGCCGGACGCGGTGCAGAGCAGTTCGAGGGTGTCGGCGGCGTCCACGTACCGCTTGCCGATGAGTGTGCCGGGGGTCTCCCCGGCGGCCGGCCCGGCGGGGACCTGCGCGGCAGGGACCATGGGGACGCCGCCGCATTCGACGACGCCCGTCGTGCCCTCGGGGGCCCGGATGACGATCACGCGGGTGGTGCCGCCGGCGACGGCGAGCTGGTCACCGGGGCGCGGGGTCGGTGCGGGGGACGACGCCATTGTGCGGCTCTCCTTCTGCTGGTTCTGCCGGGGGTGCGGGTTCCGCCGAGGGCGCGGGGGTGACCGAGGGCGCGGGGGCTGCAAGGGGTGCGGGGGCTGCAAGGGGTGCGGATACGGCCTGGGGTGCCGGTGCGGCCTGGGATGCGGGCGCGGCCTGGGATGCGGAGGCGGCCTGGGATGCGGGCGCGTGTGCCGGAGGGGCGGCGGGCCACTGGCCGGTGAGCCGCTCGCCCAGTCGGTCGAGCTCGTAGGACTGGCGGGCGAGCCAGAAGCGCAGGAAGCCGGTGAGCGAGTAGCGCAGGAACAGCGCGCCGCCCACCAGGGCGGCGGCCACGCCGCCGAGGCCGAGGGCGAGCGCGTCGCCCTGGCCGAGGGCGGAGTCGGTGGCGTGGGCGAGGGGGAAGGCGAGGCCGCCGAGGACCAGGCCGAGCAGCATCAGCAGCCCGCCCAGCCGGAGCCAGAGCGCGGCACGGGCGGTGGCCGGGTCGGGGATCTTCAGCTCGGCGAGGGTGCGGACGAACCGTTCCGCCCGGTCGGCGCTGTCCGCCTGGTCGGTAGTGGTCATGGGGCGCTCCCCAGGTAGTAGGACGAGAGTTCGGCGTGCAGCGAGCTGTCGGGGTGCCCCTGCCACTGGACCCGGCCGCGGACGACGACGGCGGCGTGGTCGGCGATCTTCAGCACGGCGGCGGCGAACTGCTCGACGACGAGGACGGCCACTCCCCGGCGGGCGATCTCGGCGACGAGCTCGTACAGTTCGGCGACGACCAACGGGGCGAGTCCCATGGAGAGTTCGTCGAGCAGCAGGACCGCGGGGTCGGTGGCCAGGCCCCGGGCCAGGGCGAGCATCTGCTGCTCGCCGCCGGAGAGGGTGCCCGCGTGCTGGGCGCGGCGGTTGCCGAGGACGGGGAAGCGGGCGTACGCGCTCTCCTCTATCTCCTCCCGGCCGCGGCCGGTGAAGGTCATCATCAGGAGGTTCTCGCGGACCGTGAGGTTGGGGAAGACGCCGCGGCCCTCGGGGATCAGACAGACCCCGGCGCGGGCCAGGTCGCCGGGCCGGACGCCGGTGGCGTCGCGGCCGCCGAACAGAAGGCGTCCGCCGCTGGGCGGGTGGACGCCGGAGGCGACCTTGAGGACGGTGGTCTTGCCGGCGCCGTTGGGTCCGAGCAGGGCGACGACCTGGCCGGCGGCGACCGCGAGGTCCACGCCGTGCAGGACGGTGATGCCGCCGTAGGCGGCCCGGACGCCGGCCAGCTCCAGCAGCGGCCGGACGGTCGTCGCGGGGGTGGGCTGTGCCTCGGGGGCGGCCCCGGTCGTCGTCATGTCTCCCCCAGGTAGGCCGCGAGGACGGTCGCGTCGCGCCGGATGCGGTCGGGCGGTCCGGCGGCGACGACCGAGCCGAGGTCGAGGACGTGGACGTCGTCGCAGACGGTCATCACGAGGCTCATGTCGTGTTCGACGAGGAGTACCGCGACGCCGTCGGCGGCCAGCGCGCGCAGCAGGGCGGCGAACCGCTCGGTCTCCTCGGCGTCCTGGCCCGCAGCGGGTTCGTCGAGGAGCAGGACGCGGGGCTTGAGGACGAGGGCGCGGCCGACCTCGACGAGGCGGGCGACGCCGGTGGGCAGGGCGTCGGCGGGGGCGTCGGCCTGGTCGGCGAGGCCGAGCCGGGCCAGGACCGCGTCGGCCGTGCGGGCCGCGTGCCGGCGTTCGGGGCCGAGTTCGGCGGCGACGAGGAGGTTGTCGCGGACCGAGAGCCGGCCGAAGAGCTCCAGGTGCTGGAAGGTGCGGGACATGCCGCGCCGGGCGCGCCGGGCGGGGCCTTCGCGGGTGATGTCGCGGCCGTCGAGCCGGACCCGGCCGGTGCGGGGTCGGCGCAGACCCGAGACGACGTCGAACAGGGTGGACTTGCCTGCCCCGTTGGGGCCGATGAGCCCGGTGACCCGGCCGGCCTCGGCGGTCAGGGAAACGGCGTCCAGGGCGCGGCGGCCGCCGAAGGAGACGGTCACCTCCTCAGCCTGCAGCAGTGGCACGGCTCAACACCTCCTCGTCCTCGGGCCGCCAGGGGCGGCGCACACCCCACCACTCGGGCGGCGTGTCAGGGGGCGGCCGTCGACCCGCCGCGGCGCGGATCCGCAGGGCGGTGGCGGCCGCGAGGGCGACGGCCAGCAGGAGCCATCCGTCGGCCGCCTCGATCGCGGCGAGCAGCCAGCAGGCGGCGAGGACCGTGCCCAACGCGCCCAGCAGCAGCCGGTCCTGGGCCAGCGGCGCCCATTCGGCGCGCAGCCGGGAGATGACGCCGGCCGGGCTGCTCGCGAGGCCCATTCCGGCGAGGGCGATCAGCAGCGCGGACAAGTCCTGTGCCCAGGGGCCGAGTTCGCCGAGCGCCTGGGTCGGCACCACGAACGCGAGGCCGGCGAAGAGGCCCGCGCCGACCGAGCCGAGTCCGGCGATGACCGCGATCAGGAAGATCGGCAGCCCGGCGACGAGGTTGAACTGCTCAGCGGTGACCGTCTGCAACTGCATGCCGTAGAGGGCGCCGCCCAGGCCCGCGAGTCCGGCCGACAGCGCGAAGACGGCGACCTTCGCACCGAGCAGCCGGCCGCCGAGGGTGGCGTAGGCGGCCTCGCTGTCGCGCACCGCGATGAGCCGGCGTCCGAACCGGCCCCGGCGCAGCGCGGCCACGCCGAGCGAGGCGAGGGCGAGACAGCAGGCGGCCAGCACCAGCAGTTCGGCGGGGGTGGTGAGGTGCAGTCCGAACAGGTCGGGGCCGGTGACCGACACCGAGCCCTGGTCGAACAGGGCGATACGGACGCCGAGGACGTCGAAGGCGGGCAGGGTGAAGATCCACCGGTCGAGGACGACGGCGAAGGCGGTGGTGCCGAGCGCGAGGTAGATGCCGGAGAGCCGCAGCGCCGGGAGCGCGATCGCCGCGCCGACGGCCGCGCACACGAGGATCGCGGCCGGCAGCGCCCACAGTTCGCCGTGCGCGCCGAGATGCCCCCAGGTCACCGCGCCGATCCCGGCGATGGACAGCTGGCAGAGCGAGACCTGCCCGGCGTACCCGGCGAGCGGGACGTAGGACAGGGCGATGACGCCGAGCGCGAAGATCGCGCCGTAGGAGATGAGCGCGTCTTCGGAGAGAACGGTGACCAGGACCAGCGCGAGGAGGAGGACGGCGCCGGCGAGGAGCAGGGCGCCGCGGCGGCCGGGGAGGGCGACGGGGACCAGACGGCGGTCCCGGCCGCGCAGCCTGCGGTGCGGGAAGGCGAGCAGGGCGAGGAGGAGGAGCAGGGCGGGGGCGGCCAGCCGCAGGCCGGGCAGGTAGTCGTTCTGCGGCAGGTAGCCGGCGAGAAAGGCCTCCAGGAGGCCGACGACGATCGCGCCGAGGAAGGTCAGCGGCAGGCTGCGCAGCCTGCCGAAGACGGCGGCGGTGTAGGCGCTGACGATGAGCAGGGAGAGCTGCTGGGCGTCGAGCGCGACGGTGGGCGCGATGAGGATGCCGCCGACGGCCGCGAGCTGGATGCCGAGCACCCAGGCGAGTCGGCCGGCCCGCAGCGGGTCGGCGCCGGTGAGCCCGGCCAGCGCCCGGTCGTCGACCGAGGCGCGCATCTCGGTGCCGGCGCGGGTGCGGTGCAGCAGGAACCAGAGCGCGGCGGCGACGGCGAGGGCGACCGCCATGGTGACGGCCTGGTGCCAGGTGACGGCGGCCGGCCCGAGACGCAGGGCCGGCCGGCCGGCGAAGAACGGGCTGAGGGGACGGGGGGTGTTGGGGTCCCACGCCCAGCGGGCGAGCGCGATGCAGCCGGTGAGCAGCGCGACCGTCATGACGAGGCGCTCGGCCTCGCCGAGGGCCTGCACCGGGCGCATCAGCACCCGTTCGACGAACAGGCCGAAGGCGGGCGCGAGGACGAGGAGGACGGCGGCCAGGGCGAGCGGGACCGGCCAGCCCCAGCCGACGGCGAGTTGCCAGTAGGCGAAGGCCGCGAGCATTCCGGCCGCACCGTGCGCGAAGTTGAAGACACCGGCCGTGGTGTGGGTGAGCACCAGACCGCTGCCGATCACGGCGTAGATCGCGGCGGTGCTCAGGCCGACCACCGTGAAGGCCAGGAACTGATCCATGGACTGGAAACTAGCTTCTCGCTATTGGAGAATCAACCATTCGGACAGAGGGAGACAGAGGGAGGTTCCATGACCGGAAAACAGAAGCGGGGCTCCGCGATCGCGATGAGCACCGCCGAGACCGACGCGTTCCTGCGGGCCCAGCCGGTCTGCCGGGTCGCCACCACGGCGTCCGACGGGCATCCGCACATCAGCCCGCTCTGGTTCGTCTGGGACGGCACAGCACTGTGGCTCAACTCGCTGGTGCGCAGCCGCCGCTGGGCGGACGTGGTGCGGACGGGGCGGCTCGCGGTCGTCGTGGACGAGGGCGGCCACGACTTCCTGGCGCTGCGCGGGGTGGAGCTGCGCGGCCCGGCGACAGCGGTCGGCGAGGTACCGCGGACGGGTGAGCCCAACGACGAACTCGTCGAGCCCGAGCGGCTGTTCGGGGAGAAGTACGCGGGCGGGACGTTCCGGTACGACGGGCGGCACGGATGGCTGCGGATGGTGCCGGAGGACGTGGTCAGCTGGGACTTCGGAAAGCTCCGGCGTTGACGGGCCGCCCTGCGCATGGAAGCGTGATACTCACTCACGAGAATGTCATTCTCACTGGAGGTCCCTTGAGCGACACCGACGACCTGGTGGAGATCGAGCAGCTCCTCGCCCGCTACGCGGTCTCGATGACCCGCGGCGACGTGGACCGGGTGCTCGCCGTCTTCACCCCGGACGGCGCGTACAGCGCGTTCGGCGACACCTACCCGCTCGACGAGTTCCCGGCGCTGATCTCGGCCGCCCCCAAAGGACTCTTCCTCGTCGGCCCGCCCGCGATCGAACTGGCGGCGGACGGCGCCACCGCGTCCGGCACCCAGCCGCTGTGCTTCGTGGAGCATGCGCAGCACGAGATGCGCATCGGCTACTACAACGACACCTACGTCCGCACGCCCGGCGGCTGGCGGCTGCGCACCCGGGCGATGACCTTCATCCGGCGCAGCGGCGACCACGACTCGGGCCGCCCGCACGCCTTCACGCGTTCATGAGGCTCTCCCCGTTCACCGGCCTCGACGCGTTCCGGGTCGAGCTGCGCGCCTGGCTGGACGACCATGACCTGACCCCGCCCGCCGGTCACGACCTGGACGCGCAGGTCGCCCAACTGGCCCGGGTGCGTGGGGCGTTGTGGCAGGCGGGCTGGATGCGGTACGGCTGGCCGCGCGAGGTCGGCGGGCTGGGCGGGACCGGAGCGCGGCGTGCCGTGCTCGGCGAGGAGGTCGCCGCCCGCGGCCTCGCCGAGCCCGGGATCTGGTCGATGGTCGAGGTGCTGGTCCCCACCCTGATCGACTACGCGCCGCCCGCGCTCGCCGCCGAGCTGGTGCCCCGGCTGCTGAGCGGCGAGGAGCAGTGGTGCCAGGGCTTCTCCGAGCCGGACTCGGGCAGCGATCTGGCGTCCCTGTCGACCCGGGCCGCCCCCGGCGGCGACGGGGAGGACGGCTGGACGGTGTCCGGGCAGAAGGTGTGGACGAGCCTCGCCCAGTACGCCGCCCGCTGTGTCCTGCTGGCCCGCACCGGAGGCCCCGGACACGCCGGGATCAGCGCGTTCCTCGTCGACATGGACTCCCCCGGGATCACGGTCCGCCCGCTGCGCACGATGCACGGCGTGGACGAGTTCGCCGAGGTCTTCTTCGACGACGTCCAGGTACCGGCGTCCCGGCTGCTGGGCGCGCCCGGCGACGGCTGGCGGCTGGCCATGGACCTGCTGCCGTACGAGCGCTCCACCTGCTTCTGGCATCGGATCGCCCACCTCTACAGCCGCCTCGACCGGCTCCTCGCCGACGGCTGCGAGCCCGACGCGGACGCGCTGGGCGGCGCCTGGCTCGATCTGCACACGGTCCGCTGCCGCTCCGCGGCCACCCAGGCCCGGCTGGCCGCGGGGAGCCGGCTCGGCCCGGAGACCTCCGTGGACAAGATCCTGCTGGCCGGCGCGGAGCAGCGGCTCTTCGACACGGCCCGCGACCTGCTGCCGGGCACGGTCGAACTGGCCGACGGCCCCTGGCGCACCGAGTACCTCTACTCGCGGGCCGCGACCATCTACGGCGGCACCGCCGAGATCCAGCGCAACATCGTCGCCCGCCGTCTGCTGGACCTCGGGAAGGAGTGAGCGCCGCATGGACACGGCCGAACGTGACCTGCTCGAAGAGACCCTGCGCAAGACGATGACGGGCGCCGCCGGCCCCCGGCTCGACGCCGCGCTGGCCGACCTCGGCTGGCCGGAGATGCTCGCCGAGGAGCCCGGTGTCGCGATCCCGCTGGTCTTCCGGCTGCTCGGCGAGACCGGCGCGCACGCCTGCGTCCTCAACGACGTCCTGCTGCACTCGGCCGGCCTGCCGCCCGGCGGCGCCCCGGCGCTGCCGTACGCGGGCGGGGCGTGGGTGGAGTGGAGCCGGGGGGAAGTGCCGTACGGCAGCGCCCTGGACCCCGAACTGCCCCTGCGGCAGGTGCCCGTGGGCGCGTCGGCGCCGGTGGCCGCGTCGGCGCCGCTGGCCGCCGGGCGGGGTGCGCTGGGCTGGTGGCTGCTGGGCACGGGCCGCGCCATGCTCGCGCTGGCCCGCCGGCACGTCCTCGACCGGGAGCAGTTCGGACGCCCGCTCGCCTCGTTCCAGGCGCTGCGACACCGGCTCGCCGAGACGTACACCGCTCTGGAGGGCGCCGAGGCGGTCCTCGCCGCGGCCCGGGACGACACCGGGGCACTGCTGGCCAAGGCGGCCGCCGGGCGGGCCGCGCTCTTCGCCGCCCGGCACTGCCAACAGGCGCTGGGCGGAGTCGGGTTCACCGCGGAGCACGAGCTGCACCGGCACGTCCGACGGGCCCTGGTGCTCGACGGGCTGCTCGGCTCGACCCGCGAACTCACCCGTGAGGCGGGCGCGTTGCTGTTGCGCGAGGGCCGGGCACCTCATCTCGTCGATCTGTGAAGGGAGTTCGCGCATGACCACCGACACGGACCTGTGGCCCGATCTGCTCGGCTGTCTCGACCTCACGCCCCGGGGCGCGGGCGTCCACGAAGGCCGCTCCCAACAGCTCTCCTACCGCCGGTTGTTCGGCGGACAGCTGCTGGCCCAGTTCGCCCGCGCGGCCCTCCTCGCCGCCCCAGGCAAGGGTCTGAAGTCGCTGCACACGCAGTTCCTGCGGGAGGGCCGCACCGGGGAGCCGGTTCGCTACGAGAGCGAAGTCCCGCAGGAGGGGCGGACGTTCGCCGCCGTACGGCTCGTCGCGCGGCAGGAGCACGGGGTGGTGGCCGTCGCGAACGCGAGCCTGCACACCTGGGAGGAGGGACCGGACCGGCAGACCCTCGACCCCGCTCCCGCCCTCCCGGGACCGGAGCGCCGGGTCGAACTCCCGCTGCTGCCCTGGGAGTCACGTGCCGTCACCGACCTGGACACCGAGACGTCCGAACCGCCCGCCTTCGAGCTGTGGACGCGTGTCCCCGAGGCGCACGGCTCGCTCGCGCCGGCACTGCTCGCGTACGCCACCGACCTCACGCCGATCGGCACCGCGCTGCGGCCGGTGGCGGGGGTGACGCAGCCGGACTCGGGGCGGGCGTTCGCCTCGGCGGTGACCTCGCACACGGTGTGGTTCCACCGGCCGGTCGAGCTCGGCGGCTGGCTGCTGCTGCGCCAGCACAGCCCCGTCGCCGCGCACGGCCGGTGCTTCGGACGCGGGGACGTACTGACCGAACAGGGACTGCTGCTCGCCTCGTACGCGCAGGAGGCGCTGCTGCGGTTCCTCTGAACGCCCCGAACGGTCCCGCCCCGGCCCACCACAGGCTCTCAGGGCGCGGGGACCTCCACCACGACCGCCGAACCCATGCCCCCGCCCGCGCACATCGACGCCACTCCGACTCCCCCGCCCCGGCGGCGCAGCTCGTGGATCAGGGTGACGAGCATGCGGGCGCCGCCGGCGGCGACCGGGTGGCCGAGGGAGCAGCCGCTGCCGTTGACGTTCACCGTGTCGGCGTCGAGGCCCAGCCGGTGCACGGCGGCGATCGGCACCGACGCGAACGCCTCGTTGATCTCGAAGAGGTCGACGTCGGCGACCGTCATCCCGGCCCGGCCGAGCGCCTTGGGGATGGCCTGGACGGGTGCCAGCCCGGTCTGAGCCGGGTCCACGCCGACCGAGGCCCAGGCGCGGACCGTGGCGAGCGCCGGCAGCCCGGACCGCTCGTCGGCCACCGCGAGCAGCGCCGCCGCGTCGTTCGCGCCGGAGGCGTTCCCGGCCGTGATCGAGAACCCGTCGATCTCCGGGTGCAGCGGCTTCAGCCCGGCCAGCTTCGCCGCGCTGGTGTCGCGGCGCGGATGCTCGTCCGTCTCGAAGGGACCGTGCGGGGTGTCGACCGTGACCGTCTCCGCCTTGAAGCGGCCCTCGTCCAGGGCGCGCACGGCGTTGCGGTGGGAGCGCAGCGCCCACTCGTCCAGTTCCGCACGGCCGAGGCCGGCCAGGACGGCCGTGTTCCAGCCGACGGTGATCGACATGTCGAGGTTGGGGGCCTCGGGGCGGTCCGGGTGGGTGGGCGGCACCCAGCGCTCCGCCCACTCGTCCGACGAACCCCGGTACGACAGCCGGGGGGCGGTGGACAGGGACTGGACCCCGCCCGCGAGCACCAGCCGGTCCATGCCGGCCCGCACGGAGGCGGCGGCGGTCTGGACGGCCGCCAGGCTCGCCGCGCAGTGCCGGTTCACGGCAAGCCCCGGCACCTGCGGCAGGCCGGCGGTGAGCGCCGCGTGCCGGGCGACGACTCCGCCGCCGTGGTGCGACTCGGCGAGGACGACGTCGTCGACCCGCTCGGGATCCAGGCCCTCCGCGACCGCGGCCACGACACGGTCGGCGAGTTCATAGGCGGTCGTGTCGCGCAGGGCGCCCTTGAAGGCGGTGCCGATCGGGGTGCGCAGCGCGGCGACGATCACGGCTTCAGGCATCGGCGGCCTCTTCCAGTTCGGCGACGAGGGTCCGCCGCAGCAGCTTTCCGGTGGAAGTGCGCGGCAGTTCGGGGCGGAAGACGACGGTGTCGGGGGTCTTGGCGGAGCGCAGCCGTTCCTTGGCGAAGGACCGGATCTCCTCGGGGTCGCCCACCCCCACGAGCACGGCGACCAGCCGCTGGCCCCACTCCGGGTCGGGCAGTCCGAGGACGGCGGCCTCGCGCACCCCGGGGTGTTCCAGGAGGACGTCCTCGATCTCGGCCGGTGCGATGTTCTCGCCGCCCCGGATGATGGTGTCGTCGGCGCGGCCCTCGACGAAGAGATAGCCCTCGGCGTCCAGGCGGCCCCGGTCGCGGGTGGCGAACCAGCCGTCCTCGGCGGTCCCCGCGACGCCGGTGTACTCGCCGGAGATCTGCTCCCCGCGTACGAAGACGAGTCCGGTGTCGCCCGCGGGCAGCGGGCGGCCGTCCTCGCCGCGGACCTCGATCTCGACGCCGGGCAGCGGGCGGCCGACCGAGCCGAGGCGCTCACGGACCGCCGGGTCGGCGGCGGAGAGGGCCCGTCGGTGGTCGTCGGGGCCCAGGACGCAGATGGAGGAGGCGGTCTCGGTGAGGCCGTAGGCGTTGACGAAGCCGGTGTTCGGGAACTGCTTCAGGGCCCGCTCCACCACCGGGCGGGGCGCGCGGGCGCCGCCGTAGGCGAGGCTGCGCAGGCTCGGCACGTCCGCCGTGCCGTCACCCAGCTCGGCGGTGACCCGGGCCAGCATCGTGGGCACGAGCATGGCGTGGGTGACGCCCTCACGGCGCACGGTCCGCAGCCAGTCGGCCGGATCGAAGGACGGCTGGTAGACGACCCGGCGTCCCGTGTAGAGGTTGGTGAGCAGGTTCATCAGGCCGGCGACGTGGTACGGCGGGAGCGCCACGAGGGTCGCGTCGGCCGGGTCGGCGGAGCCGAAGTCCTGCGTGTTGAAGACATAGGCGAGCAGATGGCGGTGGCGCAGCAGGGCCGCCTTGGGCGCGGCGGTGGTGCCGCTGGTGTAGAGGGTGACGGCGGTGGCGTCCCGGTCGTCGGGGGCGGGCCGTCGGCCGCTCTCGCCGGGCGGGTCGAGGAGGGCGTCGAGGTCGCTCTGGTGCAGCACCTCGGCGCCCGGGTGGCGGTCGATCAGCTCCTTCGACCGGGCGTCGCTCAGGCGGTAGTTGAGAGGGACGAAGGGGACCCCCGCCAGGGCGGCGCCGAACAGGGCCACGGGGTAGGCGAGGTGGTTCGTCCCCAGGTACAGGACCGCCGAGCGGTCACGGAAGCGGTCGGCCGCGTGGTGTGCGAGGCGCTGGAGTCCGGCTGCGGAGAGCGACCGGCCGCCCTCGGTGACGGCCGGCCGGTCTCCGGCGGAGGCGGCCATTTCGAGGATCACGGCTATATTCATGAGAACGTCATTCTCGTACAGTTAGAGGCCGACTTGCAAGAGAGGGGAGTTACCGTGCGGATCGAAGGTTCCTCGGCCCTGGTGGTGGGCGGCGCGGGCGGTCTCGGCGAGGCGACGGTACGGCGGCTGCACGCGGCGGGGGCCGCGGTCGTGGTCGCCGACCTGGCCGACGAGAAGGGCAAGGCGCTGACCGCGGAACTGGGCGTGCGGTACGTCCGCACCGACGCCACCGACGAGGACTCGGTGGCGGCGGCGGTCGCGGAGGCCGAGGACGCGGGCGTGTTCCGCATGGCGGTGGACTGCCACGGCGGTCCGGCGAGCGGCGGCCGCCTGGTCGGCAGGGACGGCGCCCCGCTGGCGCTGGAGGGGTTCCGCACCACGGTCGACGTCTATCTCACCGGTGTGTTCAACGTGCTGCGGCTGACCGCCGCGGCCATCGCCCGCACCGCGCCCTTCGGCGAGGACGGCGGCCGCGGGGTCGTCGTCATGACGTCGTCCATCGCCGCGTACGAGGGTCAGATCGGCCAGCTGCCGTACGCCGCGGCCAAGGGCGGGGTGTCCGCGATGACGCTGGTCGCCGCCCGCGATCTGTCCCCGCTCGGCATCCGCGTCGTGTCGGTGGCGCCGGGCACGGTCCTCACGCCCGCCTACGGCAAGGCGGGTGACCAGTTGGAGGCGTACTGGGGGCCGCAGGTGCCCCACCCGCGGCGGATGGGGCGACCCGAGGAGTACGCGGCCCTGGTCCAGCACCTCTGCGAGAACGACTACCTCAACGGTGAAGTGGTGCGGCTGGACGGTGCGTTGAGGTTCCCGCCGAAGTGACGCGGCTTCAGTCGCGGTCCATCTCCTGGCGGGCCTTGGCCCACAGCCAGCCCGCGTAGGCGTGCAGGCCCTCGCCCATCCTGCGGTTCATCCGGCCGGCGAGGGCGCGGGCGTAGCTGCCCTCCAGGAGCGCGGCGAGGCGGAAGCAGGCCAGGACCTGGTACCAGCGGAACCCGGAGACGTCCCGGCCGGTCGACTCGCCGTAGTGCGCGACGAGTTCGGCGCGGCCGGGGACGCCGTCCCAGGGCTGGAACTGCGGTTCGCTGCCGGGCGGGTCGCCCTTCTCGCGCCAGGCGGTGAGGATCCACGCGAGGTCGAGGAGGGGGTCGCCGAGCGAGGCCATCTCCCAGTCGACGATGGCGGCGAGCTTCGGGGCGTCATGGGCGAACATCACGTTGGCGAACTGCAGGTCGCCGTGGACGATGCCGGTCGCGCCCCCCTTCGGCGGGTGCGCGGCCAGCCAGTCGGCGACCCGGTCCACCTCCGGGGACTCGCCCTCCCGGTAGGCGGGGTCGTCGCGGTAACCGTGCAGCAGCTTCAGGTACTTGGGGGTCTGACGCTCCAGCCAGCCCTCCGGCCGGCCCAGGTCGGCGATGCCGTGGCGGGCCGGGTCGACGGCGGCGAGCTTCGCCGCGCCGTCGACGAGGGCGAAGGCGACCGCGCGTCGCCAGGCGGCGTCCTCGGCGTACGCACCGGGGAGCCTGCCGCGCGGGGTGAAGCCGTCGATCTTCTCCAGCACGGAGAAGGGCGCTCCGAGCACCTCCTCGTCGAGCACGCTCGCGCGCAGTCGTGGGTGCGGTACGTCGGTGTCGGCGAGGGCGGCGAGAACGCGGCTCTCGCGGCGGAAGGCGTCCGAGGCCCCGGAGCGCAGATGGCGGCCGGGGCGGCGCAGGACGAGTTCGACGCCGTCCGCCCGGCGGAGGGTGAACAGCAGGTTCTGGGCGCCGCCGGTGAGCGGGTCGAGGGCGGTGACGGGTCCGTCGCCGGGGAGGTCGGCGAGACCGGGCCATGCGTTGAGCCGGTCCAGATCGGCCTTCCGGTCGTCGGCCTTCCGGTCGTCGGTCTTCGGGTCCTCGGTCTGCTTGTCGTCGGTCTTCGGATCGTCGCTCACCAGGTCACCGCCGTCTCCTTGAGGCGGTCCGCGTACTGTGCGCGGGCCGCGGTCAGCCGGGTGGGCAGATGCGCGGAGCCGAACAGGGTGTCCTCGGCCGGCTCGGCCTCCTTCAGCAACAGCCGGGCCACCACGTCCTGGTGGGCCTCGGTGGGCCCGTCGGCGACGCCGAGGGTCGGGCCGGAGTTCCACATCTTGGCGAGCGGGAGCTCGTTGGAGACGCCGAGGGCGCCGTGCAGATGGAGGGCCCGGTAGGCGACGTCGACCAGCACCTTCGGGGTGGCGACCTTCACGCCGGAGACGTGCAGCCGGGCGCGGCGGGCGTCGGTGCGGTCTCCGGTGCGGTCGGCCCGGTCCATGTGCCAGGCGGCGTGCAGGACCTGTAGCCGGAACTGCTCGATCTGGATCCAGGCGTCGGCGAGTTGATGGCGGACCGCCTGCTGGTCGGCGAGGGCGCCGCCGCGGGTGCGGCGGGAGGCGATGCGTTCGGTCATCATCTCCAGCGCCTTCCTGCACTGGCCGACGGAGCGCATCGCGTGGTGCAGCCGGCCGCCGCCGAGGCGGGTCTGCGCGATGAGGAAACCGGAGCCGGGCTCGCCGAGCAGGTTCTCGGCGGGGACCCGGCAGTCGGTGAAGCGGAGGTAGGCGTGGACGCCTTCGCCGAGCGGCTCGCCGGCCATGCCCGTGCCGCGCACCATCTCCATGCCGGGGGTCCCGGCCGGGACGAGGATCATGGAAGCGCCCCGGTGCACGGGCACGTCCGGGTCGGTGATCACCATCGCGATGACGAAGGCGGCCAGCGGATAGTTGGAGGCGAACCACTTCTCCCCGTTGATCACCCAGTCTCCGCCCGAGCGGACGGCCGTACAGGTGAAGCCGCCGGGGTCGGCGCCGCCGGTCGGCTCGGTCATCGCGAAGGTGGAGACGATCCGCCCGTCGAGCAGCGGTTCGAGGTAGTCCTTGCGCTGCTGCTCGGTGGCGTAGTGGGCGAGGATCTCCGCGTTGCCGGAGTCCGGGGCCTGAGTGCCGAACGCCATCGGCGCCCAACTCGACCTGCCCAGTATCTCGTTGAGCAGTCCGAGGTTCACCTGCCCCATGCCCATGCCCCCCAGCGAGGGCGGCAGATGCGCGGCCCACAGACCCTGCTCGCGCACCCGCCCCTGGAGCGGCCGGACGACTTCCCGGAACACCTCGCTCTGCCGGTCGTAGGGGTCGGCGTTGCCCGGAAACAGCACGTCCAGCGGCTCGATCTCCTCGCGGACGAGCGTCGCGGCCCAGTCGAGCTTCTCCTGGAACGCTTCATCGGTACTGAAGTCCCACATGACGCACCCTCCATCAGAATGGCGTTCTGAAGTTAGCAGAATGACATTCTCGGGTCCAGCAATCGCGCTACCGCCGATGGCGGGAATCCGGCGCCCGCACCCCGGCCAGCAGGAACCCGACCAGGTGCTCCACCTCGGCGGGCCTCGGCACCTCCTCGGTGAACAGCCAGTACTGCAGCGAGGCGACCGCCGCGGCGGCGGTGGTCCGCGCGGCCCGCAGCGGATCCCCGGCCCCCAACTCGGCTGCGGGCTGGGCGAAGAGCGCGGCCAGGGCGTCGACGAGGACGACGTCGACGTGGCCCGCATGCGGCGCGGCGCCGGTCGCGTTGGCGAGGACGGCCCGGGTCTGCCGAGCCAGCTCGGCGTCGGACGCCTGCCGGACGAGGGCGGTGAGCCCGGCCCGCAGCCGCGCCTCGGGACCGGCGTCGACGGCCCGGCCCATACACCGTCGGACGTATCCGACGACGGTACGGGCGCCGCGCAGGACGATGGCCTCGACCAGGGCGTCCTTGCCGTCGAAGCACCGGTAGAACGCGTCGTTGGACGATCCCGCGGCGGTCACGATGTCGGCCACCCGGGGCCGGCGGCCGTCGCTCGCGACCATCAGCGCGAGCCCGGCGTCCATCAGCGCCCCGGCCTCGACGCCCCCTCGGCCACCGACCTTCAGAATGCTATTCTGCATGGAAGAGAACGATACTCTCACTCGGGAGAACGCTCCAGGAGGCGTGATGGGATACGCGGACGAGCTGTTCGACCTCACCGGCCGGGTGGTGCTCGTCACCGGCGGCAGCCGGGGACTGGGGCGGGCCGTCGCGTTCGGCGCCGCGCACTGCGGCGCCGATGTCGTGGTCGCCAGCCGCAGGTACGACGCCTGCGCGGACGTGAGCCGGGAGATCGAGAAGGAGACGGGCCGGGCGGCCCTCCCGTACGCCGTCCACGTGGGCCGCTGGGACGAGCTGCCCGGCCTGGTCGACACGGTGTACGACCGCTTCGGCCGGCTGGACGCGCTGGTCAACAACGCGGGGATGTCCCCGGTCTACGACGACCTCACCGCCGTCACGGAGAAGATGTTCGACTCGGTCCTGGACCTCAATCTCAAGGGCCCGTTCCGGCTGTCGGTCCTCGCGGGCGCCCGGATGGCCGAGGCCGGCGGCGGCACGATCGTCAACGTCAGCTCCACCGGCTCGATCCGCCCACGCCCGGCGATCGTTCCGTACGCGGCGGCGAAGGCGGGCCTCAACGCGCTGACGGAGGGCCTGGCGCAGGCGCTCGGCCCGACCGTCCGCGTCAACACCCTGATGTGCGGCCCCTTCGCCACCTGGGCCACCCGGGGCTGGCAGGAGAACCCGGACGCCCTCGCCGAGGGCGTCCGCCCCCACGCCCTCCAGCGCATCGGCGCCCCGAGGGAAGTCGTGGGCGCCGCGCTCTACCTCGTCTCGGACGCGTCGTCCTACACGACCGGGGCGACCCTGCGGGTGGACGGCGGGATGCCGTAGGGCGGCGGCGGGAACGGTGGAGCGCCGGGCGCCGGGTGCTGCCGGGGCTCGGCGTCCACGTCGTCGCCCTCGGGGTTTCTCAGGCGTAGTCGCCGTGCCCGCCGAGTGCGGGCGGCGGGCCGTACGTCGGCTCGTGGCCGGGGATGCGGAACGGGCTGGCGACCAGGCGGTGGCCGGCCGCGTCCACCACCGCCTCGGGGGCGGCCGCCAGGGCCTCCGGGAGGGTGCGTACGGCTGCGGCCGGGACCCGCAGGGGGCGTAGGCGGGTCTCCCAGCCGGTCGCGGTGTCCGCGGCCAGGGCCTTGGTCACCGTCGCGACGACCTCCGCGCGGTGGGCCGCTCGCTCGGCCATCGTGGCGTGGCCCTCGATGCCGGCCTCGGCGGCGAAGGCCTGCCAGAAGGCGTCGTGGGTGATGAAGAGGGCCAGATGGCCGTCCGCGGTGGGGAAGAGCTGGGCGGGGACGTAGTAGGCGTGGGCGCCGCCCAGGCGGCGGGGGGCCTGGCCTTCGTTCAGCCAGGCGGCCGCGTGGTAGTTGAGCTGGGAGAGCATGACGTCCCGCAGGGAGACCTCGATCTGGCCGCCCCGGCCGGAGACCACCTGGGCGAGGAGGCCCAACGCGGCTGCGAGACCTGCCGAGTTGTCGGCCGAGGAGTAGCCGGGGAGCAGGGGCGGACCGTCGGGGTCGCCGGTGAGCGCGGCGATGCCGGTCGCCGCCTGGATCACGTAGTCGAAGGCCGGATCGTCACCCGCCGTCATGCCCCAGCCGGTCAGGGCCACGCAGACCAGCCGTTCGTTGTGCGGGCGCAGGGCCTCGTAGGTGAGGCCGAAGCGGTGGACGGCCGAGGGCTTGAGGTTGACCAGCAGGGCGTCCGCGTCGCGGACCAGGGTGTGCAGCCGGTCCTGGCCCCGCGCCGTCGCCAGGTCCACGCGCACCGAGCGCTTGCCCCTGTTGAGGCTGGCGAAGTAGGCGTCCGAGACCTGGCGGGAGAGGTCGCCGCCGGGGGGTTCCACCTTGGTGACGGTCGCCCCGAGGTCGGCCAGCAGCATCGTGGCGTACGGGCCGGCGAGAATGTGGCCGACCTCCAGGATCCGCAGACCCGCCAGGGGGCCGGTCATCGGAAGGTCGCCGCGATCGCCGCCACGGCCTCCCGGGTGCGCAGTTTCGACGCGATGAGCTCGTCGCGGCCGTCGCCGATGGGCAGGAGCCGGATCGAGAGGTCGGTGACGCCGGCGTCGGCGAAACTCCGGAAACGGGCCGTGATCGCCGACTCGTCGCCCGCCGCGCACAGGTCGCCGACGTCTCTCGCGTCGCCGCGGTCCAGCAGCCGCTGGTAGTTGGGCGAGATCTCGGCCTCGCCGAGGATGCGGTTGGCGCGTTCGCGGGCCGCGTCCACCTCGTGCGGGGCGCAGAGGCAGACCGGGATGCCCGCGACGACGCGCGGAGCCGGGCGGCCCGCCCCGTCCGCCGCCTTGGCGATGGTCGGCACGACGTGCTCGGCGACCGTCCGCTCGTCCGCCATCCACAGGATGGTGCCGTCGGTGCGCTCCCCCGCGATCCGCAGCATCACCGGGCCGAGTGCCGCCATAAGTACGGGTAGTCGGGTGATCGGGGCGATGGTCAGTGGATTGTGCACCTGGAAGAGTTCGTTCTCGACGTCCACCGAACGCGCCCCGCTCACCGCCTCGCCCAGCACCTCCAGATAGGCGCGGGTGTAGGCGGCCGGCTTGTCGTAGGGGATGCCGAGCATGTCGCGCACGATCCAGTGGTGCGAGGCGCCCACGCCGAGGGCGAGCCGGCCGCCCGCCGCCGCCTGCGCCGACAGCGCCTGCCGGGCGAGCGCGACGGGGTGCTGGGCGTGCACGGGGACGACCGCCGTGCCGAGTTCGATGCGCGAAGTGGCCTGTCCCATCAGGGAGACGGCGGTCAGCGCGTCGAAGTCGGTGGGCACCTGCGGCACCCACACGGTGTCGAAGCCGGCCTCCTCGGCCCAGCGGGCGTCGTCGACCATCCGCGCCGCCTTGTGCACGGCGTCGCCCCGCTCGGGGCCGCTCATCACTCCGACTCGCATGTCAGTCCCGTCCTGCGGCGATGCCCGCGGTGAGGTCACGGATGTCCGCGACGATGTCGTCCAGCGAAGTCCCCGTCGGGTACACGGCGGCCGCTCCCGCCGCGCGCAGCTTGGGCACGTCACCGGCGGGGATGGTGCCGCCGACGACGACGGGGATGTCGTCGCCCCCGGCCGCGCGCAGCGCCTCCACCGTGCGGCGGGTGAGCGCGAGATGCGCGCCGGAGAGGATGGACAGGCCGACCAGGGCCACGTCCTCCTGGACTGCGGTGGCGGCGATGTCGTCCACGCGGCGGCGGATGCCCGTGAAGACCACCTCGAAGCCGGCGTCGCGCAGGCCGCGGGCGACGAGCTTCGCCCCGCGGTCATGCCCGTCCAGGCCCGGCTTCGCCACGAGAACCCGTACCGGGGCCCGCACCGGCGACGCTTTTTGACGCTCCATCAGAACACCACCGGCTGCCGGAACTCGCCCCACACCGCGCGCAGGGCGTCGGCCATCTCGCCCACCGTGCAGTAGGCGTCGGCGCAGGCGATCAACGGGTGCATCAGGTTCGCGTCTCCTTCGGCAGCGCGCTTCAACTCCGCGAGCCGGGCCCGCACTTCGGAGGCGTCACGCTCCGCCTTCACGCGCGCGAGGCGTTTCAGCTGGCGTTCGCGGCCGTCGGCGTCGAGTTCGTAGGCGGCGAGATCGGGCGGGGGCTCGTCGACCGTGAAGCGGTTGACGCCGACGACCGGGCGCTCGCCCGAGTCGACCTCCTGGTGCAGCCGCCACGCCTCGTCGGCGATCAGGCCCTGGAGATAGCCGTCCTCGATGCAGCGGACCATGCCGCCGTGGCGCTCCAGGTCGGCCATGATGTGCTCGATGCGCTCCTCGGTGGCGTCGGTGAGGGCCTCGACGAAGTACGAGCCGCCGAGCGGGTCGGCGACCTTCGTGACGCCCGTCTCGTGGGCCAGGATCTGCTGGGTGCGCAGGGCGAGCGTCGCCGACTCCTCGCTGGGCAGCGCGAACGGCTCGTCCCAGGCCGCGGTGAACATCGACTGCACCCCGCCGAGCACGGAGGCGAGCGCCTCGTAGGCCACGCGGACGGTGTTGTTGCGGGCCTGCGGCGCGTACAGCGAGGCGCCGCCCGCCACGCAGCCGAAGCGGAACATGCACGCCTTGTCGGTCTTCGCGCCGAACCGCTCGCGCACGATGGTGGCCCAACGCCGCCGCCCGGCACGGTACTTGGCGACCTCTTCGAAGAACTCGCCGTGGGTGTAGAAGAAGAAGGAGATCTGCGGGGCGAACTCGTCGACGGTCATCCGGCCGCGGGCCAGGACGGTCTCGCAGTACGTCACCCCGTCGGCGAGCGTGAACGCCATCTCCTGCACGGCGTTGGCGCCCGCGTCGCGGAAGTGCGCGCCGGCGACGGAGATCGCGTTGAAGCGGGGCACCTCGGCGGCGCAGAACTCGATGGTGTCGGCGATGAGCCGCAGCGAGGGCTCGGGCGGCCAGATCCAGGTACCCCGGGAGGCGTACTCCTTGAGGATGTCGTTCTGGATGGTGCCGGTGAGCTGCGCGCGCGGGATGCCCCGCTTCTCGGCCGCGGCGACATAGAGGGCGAGCAGGATGGCGGCCGTGCCGTTGATGGTGAAGCTGGTGCTGGTGCGGTCCAGCGGGATCGCGTCGAAGAGGATCTCGGCGTCGGCGAGGGTGTCGATGGCGACGCCGACCCGGCCGACCTCGTCGCCGTACTCGGGGTCGTCGGAGTCGTAGCCGCACTGGGTGGGCAGGTCGAGCGCGACCGACAGGCCCGTGCCGCCCTGGTCGAGGAGGTAGCGGTAGCGGCGGTTGGACTCCTCCGGGGTGCCGAACCCGGAGTACTGGCGCAGGGTCCAGGTGCGACCCCGGTACCCGGTGGGGTAGTTGCCGCGGGTGAAGGGGTAGTCGCCGGGGCCCGGCGGTCCGCAGCGGAGGTCGGCGGGGCCGTAGACCGGCTTGAGGGGGATGCCGGATGCGGTGCGGGGGTCGTCGGTCGTCATGACAGCTGGTCCTTCATCACCTTGCCGGTGGCGTTCAGCGGCAGTTCGGTACGGAACTCGATCTGCCGGGGCGCCTTGAAGCCGGCCATCCGTTCGCGGGCCCAGGCGATCAGTTCGGCCTCGCTCACCTCGCCGCTCGGCACCACGAACGCCTTGCCGACCTGGCCGAGCCGTTCGTCGGGGACTCCGATGACGGCGACCTGGGCGACGGCCGGATGCTTCAGCAAGAAGCCCTCGATCTCGGCCGGGTAGGCGTTGAAGCCGCCGACGACGAACATGTCCTTCTTGCGGCCGACGATCCGCAGCCTGCCCTGCGCGTCCAGCTCGCCGAGATCGCCGGTGTGCAGCCAGCCGTCGGGGTCGATCGCCTCGGCCGTGGCGGCGGGATCGTCGAGGTAGCCGCGCATGACGCCGTAGCCCCGGACGAGGACCTCCGCGTCGTCGGCGAGGCGGATCTCGAAGCCCTCGCAGGGGCGGCCGACGGTGCCGGCGACGGCCTCGTACGGGTCGCCGGGGCGGGAGGCCGTGACGGTGCCGGCCTCGGTGAGGCCGTAGCCGGTCATGAGATGGCTGAACGGCAGCTCGGCGGTGATCCGCCGGACCAGCTCCACCGGGATGTCGGCGGAGCCGGTGACCGCGACCCGCAGCGAGGACAGGTCCCGGCCGCCGGCCGCCGCCAGGAGGGAGTGGTAGAGGGTCGGCGGGCCCGGCAGGACCGTCACCCGCTCCTTCTCCACCAGCTCCAGCACCCGTTCGACGTCGAACACCGCCAGCGGCAGGACCGTCGCGCCCCGGATCATCGACGCGACCAGGCCCGCCTTGTAGCCGAAGATGTGGAAGAACGGGTTGACGATCAAGTAGCGGTCACCGGCGCGCAGTTGCGCCAGCCGGCACCACTCCTCGTAGCCTCGCAGGGTCTGGCCGTGGGTGGTCATCACCCCCTTGGGCCGGCCGGTCGTGCCGGAGGTGAAGATGATGTCGGCCAGGTCGTCCTCGCCGACCTCGCGCTCCAGCGGCTCGCCCGAGCCGAGGAAGCCGTCGGTCTTCAGGTCGACGACCGGGACGCCGGGCGGGCCGGTGAACTCCCGGTCCAGGAAGCCGTTCTGGACGAGGAGGGCCTTCGCCCCGCTGCGGACGACGATGTCGTGCGCCTCCTCGTCGCGGAACCGGGTGTTCACCGGAACGAGCACCCCGCCGGCGGTGAGGAGACCGAACGCGGCGACGATCCACTCGGCGGAGTTGGGCGCCCACAGCGCGACCCGGTCGCCCGGTCCGATGCCCGCCGAGGCGAACGCCCCCGCGGTGCGCCGGACCTGTTCGGCCAGTTCGGCGAAGGTCAGCCGCCGGTCGCCGTCGACGACGGCCTCGGCGTCGCCGAAGCGGCTCGCGGCGCTGCGCACCAGCTCCGGGATGCTGTGCCACCGCGCGGTCGTGTTCATCGCGATCCTCAACCGTCGATCAGCCGGGCCAGGTTGCCGCCCATGACCTTCGCCTGGTCCTCCTCGGACAGCTTGACCAGGTGGTCGACGTAGGTGAGCGGGTCGGCGAGGCCCTCGGGGTGGGGGTAGTCGGAGCCGAACAGGACGCGCTCGATGCCGATGAGATCGCCGAGGGCGGCCATGTCCTCCTCCCAGAACGGGCTGATGTGGATGTTCCGGCGGAGGACCTGGACGGGGTCCTCCCGGAACTCGTGCGGCATCTTCTTGTAGACGTCGGCCAGGCTGCCGAGCACCGGCCCCACCCAGGAGGCGCCGTTCTCGATGACGGCGATCTTCAGCTCCGGGAAGCGGGTGAGCGCGCCGTGGCAGATCAGCGAGGTCACCGCGTCCTCGATCGGCCGCCACTCGTGGACCTGCCGGAACGCGTTGGGCTTGAAGGGCAGGAACTCCCGCTTGTTGCCCTCCCAGTCGCCTGCGTAGGTCGCGTAGCCGCTGTCGGAGGAGTGCAGCGCGACCAGGACGCCGGTCTCCACCACCCGCTTCCAGAACGGGTCGAACTCCGGCAGGGCGAAGGAGCGGGTGCCGCCGAAGCCGGGGACGGGGGCCGGGCGGATCAGGATCGCCCGGGCGCCGCGCTCCACGACCCAGTTCAGCTCGTCGATCGCCTTCTCGACGATCGGGAGCGTGATGACGGGGACCGTGTAGATGCGGTCCTTGTAGGCGAAGCCCCAGGTCTCGTGGAGCCACTGGTTGAGGGCGTGGATGACCGCGTGGATCAGCTCCGGGTCGTCCTTCATCCGCTCCTCGATGAGACTGGCGAGGGTCGGGAACATCAGGCTGCGCCGGATGCCGAGCTCGTCCATCAGCTCCAGCCGCGGGGCCGGCTCGCGGAAGGCGGGGATCGCGCGCATCGGCTCGCCGAAGATCTCCCGGCGGGTCTTGCCGGTCGGGTTGCCGACCTTGAAGTACTCCTCCATGGCGCCCGGGCGGGCGACCACGTCGAAGGTGGGGTTCGGGATGTACTCGCTGATCTGTCCACGGATCGCGATCTTCGTGCGGCCACGGACGTTCACGTACTCGATCGCCCCGTCGTACTCCTTGGGGAGATACCTGGTGAGCGCTTCCTGCGTCTCGTAGAGGTGGTTGTCCGCGTCGAACAGCGGATACGCGACGTCGCGAGAGGGCATGGGAGATCCTCCTTCACCGATCGCGAGAATCGTATTCTCACTTACGGGTAGTGGCAATGCTGTCACGAAGAACAAACTTCTTTACCTTGCCGCTGGGGGTCCGCGGAAAGTCGTCGACGACGCGCACCTGCTCCGGCCACTTCTGCCGGGCGAGACCGGCCCGTTGGAAGTGCAGCCGCACCTCCGGCAGGCCCGGGGCCGTCCAGCCCGGGAGCATCCGCAGCACGGCCGCGGCCCGCTCCCCGAGGCGCGGATCGGGCGCGCCGACGACCGCGGCCTCCGCGACGCCGGGCAGGCCCAGCAGGACCTCCTCGACCTCCAGGGCGCTGATGTTCTCGCCGCCGCGGATGATGACGTCGGCCTTGCGGTCGGTGATCGACAGCCAGCCTTCGGCATCCACGACGCCGATGTCCCCGGTCCGGTACCAGCCGGCCTCGTCGAAGGCGGCCGCGGTCAGCGCCGGGTCGGTGTAGCCGAGACAGAGGTCGGGGCCGCGGGTGAGGATCTCGCCGTCCTCGGCGAGTCTCAACTCCACGCCGGGCAGCGGGAGTCCGTCCGTGTGCAGGCGCTTGGCGGCCGGGCCGTCGTAGGGCGTGCAGGTCACGGAGGGGTGCTCGGTGGAGCCGTACGCCCTGAACACCCGGATCCCCAGGTCCTCCAGACGGGTCGTCACGGCGGAGGCGACGGACGCGCCGCCGAGGCCGGCGTAGCGCATGCGGGCGATGTGCTCGGGCGTGCAGTCGGGATGGTCGAGCAGGCTCGTCATGTAGTACGTCGCCCCGCCGCCGACGGTGAGGCCCTCGTCCTTCGTCAGCGCGAGCGCCTGCGCGGGGTTCCAGGTGTCGCCGAGGTTGACCGGACAGGCGTCGAGGACCGGGATGAGGAAGGCGTTGACCATGCCGATGAAGTGACCGACCGGGGCGACCGTGAACTGCCGGCCGCGGTCGGGCGGGTAGCTCGCGGCCAGCTGGCGGGTCTCGAAGCCGAGGGTGCGATGGCTGTGGATCACCCCCTTGGGGTCGCGGGTGGTGCCGGAGGTGAAGGCGATCAGGGCGGGGGCGGCCGGGTCGACCGGGAGGACGCCGGGCATCGGCTCGTCGGCGAGCAGTTCGTCGAAGTCCCGGCCGACCACGCCCACGACGGGCACGGAGGCGCACAGCTCCGGGCGGAACTCCAGGCGTCCGAAGCGCTCGGCGGCGAAGAACGCCTTGGGGCGGGTGGCCTCGACGATGTAGCCGACCTCCTTGGGCCCGTAGAAGTGGACCACCGGCACCACCACCGCGCCGAGGAAGGCGGCGGCCCAGAACACGGCCGCCGCCTCCATCCAGTTGGGCAGCTGCATGACGACCACGTCGCCGGGGCCGACGCCGCGCTCGCGCAGTCCGCCGGCGAGCCGCCGCGCCACCCGCTCCACCTCGGCGAACGTGCCCGACCAGGGGCGCACTTCGGAGTGCACGCGGAACTCCGTGCCGCCGGCCGTCGCCAGCCCCGCGCTCAGCAGGTCGCCGAGGGTCTCGTCGGTCCACCAGCCCTCCGCCTCGTAGCGCTTGGTCAGCTCGGGGGGAACGATCCGCAGGGCGCCGGGGGGAATCGTGTGCATGCGACGGCTCTCCTCACTCGAGTCTCGGCTCCTCACTCGCACCGGTACGAGAATTGCACTCTCGCACAGCGAGAAGGTAAGTTCCATACATGGCACGCGACCATGGCTTCCATCCGGTACGGATCACCCGGATCGTCGACGAGACGCCGGATGTGCGCACGTTCGCCCTCGACGCCGACTTCCCTTACCGAGCCGGGCAGTTCCTCACCTTCCGGGTGCGCGGGACCCTGCGCAGCTACTCGATGTCGTCCTCGCCCGACACGGACGGCGAGCTGTGTGTGACCGTCAAGCGGGTGCCGGGCGGGCTGGTGTCCGGCTGGATGCACGACGAGCTGCGGCCGGGGGACGTGCTGGAGGCCACCCGGCCGAGCGGCGCCTTCTGTCTGCGCCCCGACCCGGGCGGCGGGCCGCTCGTCGCGTTCGCCGGGGGCAGCGGGATCACCCCCGTGTTCTCCCTGGTCAAGAGCGCGCTGGCGACGACCGGCCGGCCCGTGCGCGTACTGGCCGCCCACCGGGACGCGCCGGGCGCGATCTTCCGCGCCGAACTGGACGCGCTGGCGGACCGCCATCCCGGGCGGCTCGCCCTGCACCACCACCTCGACGACCGCGACGGCCTGGTCACGGCGGAGCGGATCCGGGAGCTGGCGGACGGCCGGGCCGACGGTCGGGCCGGCAGTCGGGCCGACCGTCGGGCCGACTTCTACCTGTGCGGACCGGAGCCGTTCATGGCGCTGGTCGAGGAGACGCTGTCCGCCCACGGGATCGCCGAGGAGCGGATCTTCGTCGAGCGGTTCACCCCGGTGAACGGCACGGCGAACAGCGCCGTGAACGGCACCGTGAACGGCCCGGAATCCGCCGCTCCGCAGCCGGTGACCGGCGGCGCCGTCACCGTCGTCCTGCGAGGTCGGCGGCGTTCGGTGCCGCGGCGCTCCGGCGAGACCCTGCTGCAGAGCGCCCGCCGGGCCGGCTTCACGCCGCCGTTCTCCTGCGAGTCGGGGGACTGCGCCACCTGCATGGCCCGGCTCACCGTGGGGGAGGCCAAGATGCGGGTGAACAACGCCCTCGACGCCGACGAGGTCGCCGAAGGGTATGTGCTCACCTGCCAGGCCGAGCCGACCTCATCCGACGTGACCGTGGAGTACGAGGACTGACATGGTTGAACTGGAGCTGGAGGACGGCCTCGCCGTCATCACGATCGACCGCCCGCACGCCCGCAACGCCGTCGACCTCGCCACCATGGCCGAGCTGGAGAAGGCCCTGGACGCGGCCGACGGGGCGCTCGCGCTGGCGGTGACCGGGGCGGGCGAGAAGGCCTTCGTCTCCGGCGGCGACCTCAAGGAGCTGGCCCGGCTGCGCACCGAGCCGGAGGCGTCCGCGATGGCGCTGCGGATGCGCGCGGTCTGCGACCGGATCGCCGCCTTCCCCGGTCCGGTCGTCGCGGCGCTCAACGGGCACGCGCTGGGCGGCGGCGCGGAGGTGGCGGTCGCCGCCGACATCCGGATCGCCGCCGCCGACGTCCGCATCGGCTTCAACCAGTCCCGGCTGGCCATCGTGCCGGCCTGGGGCGGGGCCGAGCGGCTGGCCCGGCTGGTGGGTCCGGGGCGGGCGCTGCTGCTGGCCGGCACCGGGCGGGTGCTGGACGCGGCCGAGGCCGAGCGGCTGGGCCTGGTCGACGTCGTCCTGCCGCGCGCCGGATTCGCCGACGCCTGGCGGGAGTCGGCACGCGGTCTGGCCACCGCGCAGGCCCGCGAGATCAAGAACCTGACCACCCGCAGGCGAACGCCGGAGGAGGCCGCCGCGGCCTTCGCCCGGCTGTGGGTGGCCGAAGAGCACTGGGAAGCGGCCGAGAGGGTGATGTCCCGTGGCAGGTGAAGTCCGTGTCGAGGAAGGTCCGTTCGGGCCGGAGGTGCGTCCCGACCGCGCAGCCGTGGAGCAGACGGTGCTGTATCTGCACGGGGACCCGCGGCTCGCGGGCACGGTGCAGGACGCCCTGCCCACCGCGCGCGAACTGGCGCGCGCCACCGGGTTCGCCGTGGTCTGCGCCCGCTACCGGCCGCGGTTCCCGCAGGCGCTCGACGACGTGTACGCCGCCTGGGAGCACTGCCGGGCCCGGGGCGGCGCGGTGGCGGTGACCGGCAAGCGGCTCGGCGGGGCGCTGGCGGCCGGGCTGCTGCTGCGGCTGCGCGACGAGGGCGCGCCGCCGCCCACCTGCGCGGTGCTCGTCTCCCCGCTGCTGGACTTCACGCTGGAGGCCCCGAGCCTGCTGCTCAACGCCGCCGCCGACCGCACGGTGGACGCGGAGTCGCTGCCGCTGCGGGCGGCCGCGTACGCGGGGCCCGAGTCCCGGAGCAATCCGCTGCTCAGCCCGCTGCACGGCAACCTGCACGGGCTGCCGCCGATCCAGCTGCACGCGGCCGGCACCGAGGTCCTGCTGGACGACGCGCTGTCGTTCGCGACGCGCGCCGCCCACTCGGGGGTGGCGGTGGACCTGCGGGTCTACGAGGACGCGTCGGCCCAGGGGATGCGGCACGTGGGGGCGGCGGCGGACTTCCTGCGGGTGTGGTGCCCGAACGGGCTGGTCACGCACTCGGGCTGACGACGGACAGGACGGGCAGGGGGTGCCTGGAGGGCGCTCCCTGCCCGTCCTGTCCCGTCCCGGGTCAGGCGTCCTCGAGGACGAGTTCCGCCGCCCGCCAGGCCAGCGCCATCACCGGCCCGTTCAGGTTCCCGGCGACCATCGCGGGCAGCACGGACGCGTCGACGACCCGCAGCCCGTCGACCCCGCGCACCCGCAGCCGGGCGTCGGTCACGTCCTCCGGGGCGGAGCCCATCGCGCAGGTGCCGATCGCGTGGAAACCGCAGTATCCGCCGTCGAGCGAGGACCGCAGGATCTCCTCGTCGGAGGTGACCGCCGGGCCGGGGAACGTCTCCCGTCTGATCCGCGAGGCGACCGGATCGAGGGCGAAGAACTCCCGCAGCCGCCGGAAGAGCGCCGCGCCCGTCTCCCGGTCGTGGGCCGAGCTCCAGTAGCCGGGGTCGATGTCGAGGCCGCCGTCCGGGTCCGCCGAGGTGATCGCCAGCACCCCTTCCGACGTGGGCCGCAGCACCATGGCGCATGCGGAGATCCCGGGCTCCCGCTCCACGCCCGCCGGTCTCCCGGGCACGAGCGCGTCCAGGGACCAGGGTGCGAGCAGCACCTCGGCGTCGGGGCGGGCCAGTCCGGGACGGGTCTTCAGGAAGCCGATCACGTCGTAGGCGGGCCGGGCCAGCGGGCCCCTGCGGGTGAGGAGGTAGCCGGCTCCGGAGCGGGCCTGGGCGGCCGGCGTGGCCAGGAGGCGGTTGGCGCCGAGCGGGGCGTTGAGCCGGAACCGCAGGGCCAGGCACCGGTGTTCACGCAAGTGCGCGCCGACGTTCGGCCGGTCGAGGCGGACGTCGACCCCGGCCGCGCGGAGCACCTCGGCGGGGCCGATGCCGGACAGCTGGAGCAGCTTGGGCGTGGCGAGGCTGCCGAGGCTGAGGACGACCTCGCGGCCGGCCCGGACGTCCTCCTCGTGCCCTGCGGCCGTCCGGACCCGTACGCCGACGGCCTTGTCGCCGTCGAACAGGACCCGGACGGCGGTCGTGTTCGGTGCGACGGTCAGGTTGGGCCGGGAGCGGGCCGGACGGAGGAAGGCGCGGGCCGAGCTGAAGCGCTGCCCGGCCTTGATGGTGGCCATCGCGTAGCCGATGCGCTCGCCGTCCTCCTCGTTCACGTCGGTGACCGCCCGCAGCCCGAACGCCTCGCCGGTGGCGACGAGTTCGTCGCACAGCGGATCCGGATCGCGCACCCCCGACACATGCAGGGGGCCGCCGGCGCCGCGGGTGGCGGTGGCGCCCAGGGCGTTGTCCTCCAGGGCGCGGAAGGCAGGCAGGACGGCGTCCCAGCCCCACCCGGGGTTGCCGAGCCCTTCCAGTGCGTCCCAGTCGGCGCGGCTCCCCCGGTTGTAGACCATGCCGTTGACGGCGCTGGACCCGCCCAGCACCTTGCCGCGCACCCACACCTCCGGGTTGCCGCCCTCCCGCAGGGGGCGGGTGCGGTAGTGCCAGGAGTAGGCGGGGTCGCCGAAGAGCTTCCCGACGCCCTTGGGGATCCGCAGATACGGGTGCCGGCCGGGGCCGCCCGCCTCGACGAGCAGCACCCGTGCGCCGGGATCGCGCGAGAGCCTGTTCGCCAGGACACAGCCCGCCGAGCCCGCGCCCACAATCACGTAGTCGTACATCGCCGACACCTCTTTTTTCGTTGTCAGCCTGCCGGGACGCTCCCCGTGTCGTCCCGGACCACCCGGCCGCCCTTCATCACGAAGGACACCCGCTCGGTCACGGACAGGTCGGAGAGCGGGTCGCCGGGGACGGCGACGATGTCCGCGAGAAGTCCCGCCCGCAGCCGTCCCCGGTCCTCGGCGTCGATCAGATCGGCCGCCACGACCGTGGCGGCGCGCAGCGCGTCCACCGGCCGCATACCGCGGTCGACCAGGGCGAGGAGCTCCTTGGCGCCCCTGCCGTGCGGGATCGCGGGAGCGTCGGTGCCGAGCGCGACCTTGACGCCGCGTCGGATCGCGCGCGCCGTGGACTCCCGGGCGCGCGGGAAGACGTCGGCCGCCTTGGCCCGGAGCGCGGGGTCGGCGTGGGCGGTGTTCATGCCCTCGGTCAGGTAGGTGGTCGCGACGAGGAAGGTGCCGCGCTCCACCATCAGGTCGAGGGTGGCGTCGCTCGCCAGGAAGCCGTGCTCGATGCAGTCGACGCCGGCCTCGACGGCGGCCCGGATCGCCGAGTCCCCCATGCAGTGCGCGGCGACCTTCACGCCGGCCCGGTGCGCCTCGTCGACGACGGCCCGCAGCTCTTCGTCGGAGTACTGCTGGGCGCCGGCCGGCCCGGTGTGCGACATGACCCCGTTGGAC
Source organism: Streptomyces sp. NPDC002623 (assembly GCF_053592635.1). NCBI lineage: Bacteria > Bacillati > Actinomycetota > Actinomycetes > Kitasatosporales > Streptomycetaceae > Streptomyces > Streptomyces sp. NPDC002623. The sequence continues at coordinate 37,321 of NZ_JBSFWB010000024.1, forward strand.
GCGCACACCTTGATGACCTGCGCCCCGTACTTGAGCTGGTACCGGACGGCCCTGCGCACCTCGGCGACCCCGTCGGCAATCCCCTCCTCAACCGTCAACGGCAGCACGCCCGGCGCGAACGCCTGGAACATGGTCGGGTCGAGGTGTCCGCCGGTGGGCGCAATGGCGTGCCCGGCGGGCACGATCCGCGGGCCCTCCACCCACCCCAGGTCGATCGCCTTCTTCAGCGCGACGTCCAGCAGCACCCCGCCGGTCTGCACGAACAGCCCGAGGTTGCGGACGGTCGTGTAGCCGCGGTGGAGGGTGCGGCGGGCGTTGGCGACGGCGCGCAGGGTCCGCAGCGCGGGGTCCTCCTGGACCGGGATGAGCGGGCTGCGGTGGTCGGGGCCGCCGAGGAAGAGGTTGACCTCCATGTCCATCAGGCCGGGCAGCAGCGTGACGTCCCCGAGCTCGCGGAGAGCCGTGCCCTCGGGGAGCCGGGCCGGCCGGCCCACCTCGGCGATGCGCTCGCCGACCACCAGCACCTCGCCCGGCTCGACGAGTTCGCCCTTGTCGACGTCGAGGAGCCGGGCGGCCCGCAGCAGGACCGGGGTCTCGGGGGGCGGTTCCATCACACGGCCGGTTCGACGACGGCGTCGATGCTGGAAGGGCCGCTGTCCGGGACGCGGGGCTGCCCCCACGCCTCCACCGGGAAGGCGACGGTGATGAGTGAGCAGAACGCCCACAGCAGGTGCTTGTCCTCGTCGCCGATGCCGTCGAGACTCACCCCCTCCAGATACGTGGTTCCCTGCTCCAGGAGCGGGAACGCCACGTCGTAGAAGGCCTGGAGCTCCTCCATCGTGGACCCGATCCGCTTCGCGTAGCGGGCCCGTTCGCCCTTGAGGGCCCAGTCGGCAAAGGGTTCGAGCTCGGCGAACTCGGCGGGAAAGACGTTGGCCATATCCGGGATCTCCCTCTGTGCTCGCTGGACTTCAGGACTCAGTGGACGGCTGCTTGGCGTACGCGTCCACGAACTGCCGGGCGGTGGTGTGCAGATGCCGTAGCAGGACCTCCTGGTCGCACAGCGGGAACTGCTCCAGGGTGCGCGACTCCAGCATGGTCTGGGTGGCCTCCAGGGTGTTGCCGTCCTGCAGTCCGTACTCCTTGAACGACACCACCGCGAGCTCCTGTTGGAGGCGCTGGAAGGCGTTCTGCGGCGGCACGAAGTAGGCGGTGCCCTCGAAGATGTGCGTGTTGTACGAGGTCGGCCAGTAGTGGTAGGTCAGCACCCAGTTGGGCCGCCAGACCAGCAGCATGAAGTTGGGGAAGAAGACGAAGGAGTCCATGCCCCAGACCTTGCTGCGGGTCGGGTTGATCGCGGGCGGCAGCTGCTCGGTGGTCAGCCCGATGTCGGGCTCCTCCCAGGCGCCGAACAGTCCGCTGCGCAGGGCCCGTTCGATCGGCTTGACCATGGCCCGGGCCTTCGGCGGGGCGATGCCGCCCCAGGAGGAGACCATGCTGTGCGGGCCGTCGATGTCGTAGTGCAGCGCCTCGTAGCCGTACTTCTTGATCTTGGCGGCCTCTTCGGCGACGTACTGGCCGGAGTGCAGGATCGGCGCGTGGTAGAACTCGGCGAACGCGTCGATGAACAGCTTCCAGTTGCTGCCGATCTCGGCCCGGTACTTGTGCACCTGGGTGAGCTTGTCGAAGGGGTAGCCCTCGATGCCGGCGCCGAACTTTCCGAGGTAGTCCTTGAGGGACGTGGTGTTGTCCGGGTCGAGGTTGACGAAGATGAAGCCTTCCCAGATCTCCGTGTGCACCGGCAGCAGTCCGTAACTCGACTTGTCCAGGCCGAAGAACTCCGACTCCTGCTGGACGAAGCTGAGCTTGCCCTCCAGGTCGTAGCGCCAGGCGTGGTACTTGCAGGTGAACGCGCGGCAGTTGCCCTTGGTCTCCGCGCGGGGGAAGTCGTCCCAGACGAGCTTGTTGCCCCGGTGCCGGCACACGTTGTGGAAGGCGCGCACCTTGTCGTCGGTGCCGCGCACCACGATGACGGAGGCGCGGGCGGCGTCCAGCTCCTTGGTGAAGTAGCTGCCCTTGCGCGGGACTTGCTCCACCCGTCCGACATTCAGCCAGGTCCGCCGGAAGATCGCGTCCCGTTCGCGTTCGTAGTGCTCCGGTGAGATCGAGTCCGCGTAGGAGACCGGCTCGGTGTCGATCTTGAAGTGCTCGGTCCAGCTGCCCTCGGGGGGCTTGGGGAAGTACGCCATGGAACGGAACCTCCGGTCGGTTGACACCGCCAAGATAACAGCGATCTCTCTTGAGGAGAATACCGTTTCCGCTTATCGTCAGGTCAGCTCTCACCGATGGCCCAGGGAGGACCCAGGTGACCTCGACCGCCCGCCACCAGCACTGGATCGACGGCCGGGACGCGCCTCCGGCCGGCCGGACCTGGCTGCCCACCCTCGATCCCGCCACCCGGGAGAGCGGCGACGAGATCGCCGCCGGCGGCGCGGACGACGTGGACCGGGCCGTGTCCGCGGCGCAGCGGGCCCGGCACGGCTGGGCCGACCGCTCCCCCGCCGACCGCGCCGCCGTGCTGCACCGGATCGCCGACCTGCGACGAGGCCCATGCGCTCGCCCTCGCCAACGACACCGACTACGGGCTGGTCGCCGCGGTGTGGAGCGGCGACCTGGCCCGCGGACTGCGGCTCGCCGAACGCATCGACGCCGGTCAAGTGGCCGTCAACGGCGGCCCGTTGACCGTGGAGACCCCGTTCGGCGGCTACAAGCAGAGCGGCTACGGCCGGGAGAAGGGGCTGGCGGCCCTGCACGAGTACGCACAGCTCAAAACCGTCAGCGCGCACTTGTAGCAGGAACCTCCGGCAGGACAGCCGTGGGACAGCCGCAGACATCGGCAAGACAGCGGCGAAACATCGGCGCGACCTCGGCACGACCTCGGCGCGACTTCGGCGCGATTCCGGCGAGAAGGAGACAGCGGATGTACGACGACGACCGGCAGCGGGCCGCACGGGCGGTCCGGGCCGAGATGATCGGCGACGACGGCTCACGGACCGCACCGCCCGGGGACCCCGTGCCGCCCGACTACCAGGACTACCTGACCGCCATGGCCTGGGGGGTGTGGGCGCGGGGCGGCCCGCTGACCCACCGGGACCGCAGCCTGCTGGTGCTGGCGATGACGGCCGCGACCGGCCGGATGGACGAGTTCCGCATCCATCTGCGGGCGTCGGTCAACGCGGGGGTGAGCGACGACGAGGTGAACGAGCTGCTGTACCAGATCACCGCGTACTGCGGCGCCCCCGCCGGGAACGCGGCCCGCTCTGCCATCCGCGAGGTGCGCACCGCGCGGGAGGCGGTTTGAGCGGCCCGGTCGTCGGCTTCGTCGGGCTGGGCAACATGGGCGGCGCGCTCGCCGCGAACCTGGTCGAAGCGGGCTTCGAGGTACTGGCGTACGACGCCGCTGGACCGGCCCGCACCCCGCTGGGCGCCCGCTGGGCCCTGGGCCCGACCGACCTCGCCCGCGCCGTGGACGTCGTCGTGCTCAGCCTGCCCGACGGAGACGTCTGCGAGCAGGTGGTACGGGACCTCAAGGCCGTCCGCGACCGCCGGGTCACGCAGGTCGTGGACACCTCCACGGTGGGCGTGTCGGCTGCCCGCCGGCTGGCCGCGATGGGCCTGGGGTATGTGGACGCGCCGGTCTCCGGCGGAGCGGCGGGCGCCCGCAGGCGCACCCTGATGGTCATGTACGCGGGCCCGGAGGCGGACTGCGCGCGGGTGGAGCCGGTGCTGGCGGGGCTCAGCGACCGTCGGCGGCGGGTCGGCGACCGGCCCGGGCAGGCCCAGGCGCTGAAGCTCGCCAACAACTTCCTGTCGGCCACCGCGCTCGCCGCGACCAGCGAGGCCGTCGCGTTCGGCACGTCCGCGGGACTGGATCCGGCGGTGCTGCTGGAGGTCCTCAACGCCTCCAGCGGGCGCAGCGCGGCGACGGCCGACAAGTTCCCCGACGAGGTGCTGACCGGCCGCTACGCCTCCGGTTTCAGCAACACGCTGATGGCGAAGGACGTACGGCTCTACCTGCGCGAGGTGGCCGAGCTGGGCGGTGCGACGGTGCTGGCCGAGGTGACGCAGGCGGTGTGGGGCGCGTTCGCGACGGCTCAGCCGGGCGTGGACTTCACCCGCATCTACCCCTTCACCACCGGAACCTCGCAGACGGCCGACGCTTCGGAGACCACGGACGCTTCGGAGACGGCCGACACTTCGGAGACCATCGACACTCCAGGCACCGCCGGCACTCCGGGGGCGGTCGGCGGCTCGGAGTCGCCCAGCAGCACCGACAACGCCTCGCGGACGACCTCGGGGTAGCGGTCGTCGCCGTCCTGGTCGACCAGCCACAGCTGGTGGATGCCCTCGATCAGGGCGAAGACGGCGGTCGCGCCGGTCCGGGTGTCCAGACCGCTGGGCAGCCGGTCCCCGTACCGGGCGACGAGATGCTCGGTGAGATGGTTCTGCAGGGTGCGGCGGCGGTCGCGGACATAGCCGCGGGCGGGTTCCTGACCGGTGACCGCCTCCGCCATCACCACGCTGTGCACCCGGGCGAGGGCGGGGTGGTCCTGTTCGAAGGCGACGGTCTCGGCGAAGTCGCCGGCCCAGTCCTCGCCCACCTTCGGCTCGCCTGCCTTGCGGTCGGCCAGGTGCTCCCGGTTGAGCTGGTTGCGGAGGTCCAGCACCTCCAGGAGCAGCCGCTTCTTGCTGGGGAAGTAGTGCAGGACGCCCTGCCGGGTGAGCCCGGCGCGCTCGGCGACCGCGTCGATCGAGGTGCTCTTGAACCCCCGCTCGGCCAGCAGTTCGAGCGCTGCCTCGAGGATCTCCTCGCGCCGTGCGGACACCACGGGCCACCCCTTTCCGCCGTTGGACGGGTGCCCGCTCACAGTACAGATTCCGGGATGTTCCTCACAGACCCATCGCACGCAGGGCCGCCCGGGCGGCCTCCCGCGTCGGCCCTTGACCGGCCCCCTCCGCGGCCCCCTCCGCCGTCCCCTCCGCAAGCCCCTCGAACAGCCGGACGTCCTTGGCGAGCAGCTTGCCCGCATGGGCGGAGATGCGGTCGAGGGTGCCGCCGGCGTCGACGACCCGCTGCATCGCGAAGCTGGCGGAGCTGCCCTGTGGGAGAGAGCGGCCGAGGCCGTCGCGGTCCAGGCCGAGCCGTCCGCCGATCTCCAGCACATCGGCGGCCAGCCCCAGCTGGGCGGTGAAGAGCAGGTTGTTGAGGAGTTTGGCGAGCTGCCCGGAGCCGGTGGGGCCGAGATGGACGACCGGGTCGCCGTAGGTCTCGAACACCGGTCGGCAGGTGTCCAGGACCTCGCCGTCCCCGCCGACCAGGACCAGCAGAGTGCCCTGGTCGGCGGCCCGGCCGCCGCCGCTGACGGGGGCGTCCAGCACATGGACGCCCTGGGCGCGGGCCCGTCCCGCGAGGCGACGGCAGGTGTCGGGGTGCACGGTGGAGTGCACCGCGACGATCCCGCCCGGGCGGAGCCCGGACAGCACCTCCGCGCCCACCTGCTCCACGTCGACGTCGTCGACCACGCACAGACACACCAGGTCGCTGGCGGCGGCCAGTTCGGCGACCGAGCCGGCGCTTCGGGCGGGGGTGTCGGCGAAGGGTTCGAGGGCGGCGGGCCGTCTGGCCCACAGGGTGGTCTCGAAGCCCGCGCCGACGATCCGGCGGGCCATCGGCGCGCCCTGGCTGCCCAGTCCGATGAACCCGACGCGCAACGGGTCGCTCATGAGGATGTGTCCTCTCCCTTGGGACGCCAGAACACGGCCAGCAGACCGGCCGTCGCCACGACGCCCACCCCGAGCACCACACCGGCGCCCGCCCAACCGGTCACCCCTATGTCCGCGGCCTCGTCCAGCGCGTACTCGCCCGGCCCCCACGCCCCCAGCGCCAGCGCGAGGACGCCCAGGACGAGGACGTACTCGTAGCCCTCCTTGAACACGAAGAAGCCGTTGCGGCGGTGTGCGAGCAGACCCGCCACCAGCATCACGGACAGCACCGCCGCGCAGGCCAGGGAGGTGAAGAGGCCGGCCAACAGCAGGACGCCCGCGCCGAGTTCGGTGAGGACGCTGAACCACGCCTGCAGCCGTGGCCGGGTCAGCCCGAGGCCGCCGAACCAGCCGGCGGTGCCGGCGATGCCGCCGCCGCCCTTCCAGTGGTTCCAGCCGTGCGCCACCATCACCACCCCGAGTACGACCCGTACGAGCAGCAGTGCGGTGTCCGAAGCCTCGTTCATCCCTAGGTTCCCTTCTCCGTCGGCAGCGCCTGGACACCCAGCGCACATTCCTCGACGAAGGCCAGGACGTGCAGGTGATAGGCGAGAGCTGTACGGCCGACGCTGGTGTTGTGGCCCGCGCCCGCCTGCTCGTGGCGTACCACCCGTGGGGCTCCGGTGAACATGGCGGCGAGGTCCGACAGTCCCTCGGGCCCGTTCAGCCACACCTGTTCGTGCTCGGCGAGGGTGAGGTGCATTGGTACCGGGACGCGCGCCGAGAGCCGGGCGAACTCCTCCTGCCAGCCCTCCCGGTGCGCTTCGTAGGCGGGCGAGGCGGAGCCGATGCTGCGGCCGCCGTGCACGTCGGGCGGGTAGGCGTGCGGCGGATGCCACAGCACACGGCGCAGGTCGGGGCGGGTGCGGGTCGGGTCGCGCCGCCACTCCTCCATGGCCCGGATCGAGCGCGGGTGGTGGGTGCGGCCCATGCCGGCCAGTTCCACGCCGAGCAGTTCGGCGCCGCGCGGGTCGCTCGCCATGCGGACGGTGAGTTCGCAGCCCGCCGAATGCGCCCACAGGAACACGCCGACGCCGCGTTCACGGCCCCGCAGGAAGGCCTCCACCGCCGCGAAGGCGAAGTCGGTGCGCTGCTCGGGCGTCCGCATCCGGTCCTCGAATCCGGCCGAACTGCCGTAGCCGGGACGGTCGACGGCGAGCACCGTGAATCCGGCCGCGGCGGCCGTGCGCAGCAGGGAGAGCCTGGGGTGGCCGGGATGGTCGAAGTAGGCGGAGGTGGTCGCGCCGCCGTGCAGGGCCACGATGACCGCCTGCGGGCGGGGGGCCTCGGCGACGAGCGCGGAGGCGGGCACGCCGTGCACGTCGACGACCTGTCGGTGCACGGCGGGGGCGGGGGCGAGTCCGGGCTCCGTCGAGGGGGTGGGCGTGGGTGAGGTCATCCGTCCGTCCTGAGCAGGAGTACGCCGCCGGGGGTGAGCCCGCCGCTGGAGACGACGGCGGTCCGCGCGCCCGCCACCTGCCGTGCGCCCGCCTCGCCGCGCAGTTGGAGCACGGCCTCGTGCAGCAGGCCCATGCCGTGGGTGCGGCCGTGCGAGAGCTGTCCGCCGTGCGGGTTGAGCGGGATCACCCCGTCGCGGGCGATGTTCTTGCCGCCGTCGAGGAAGTCCCGGGCCTCGCCGATACGGCAGAAGCCGAGCGCCTCCAGCCAGGACAGACAGTTGAAGGTGAAGCCGTCGTAGAGCAGCGCCACGTCCACGTCGTGGGGGCGCAGTTCGGTGCGGGTCCACAGGTGGGCCGCCTGGCCGAGCACCTGTGGCTCGTGGGTGAGGGCGGCCTGGTCCCACTCGGGGCGCTCGACGATCTGGGTGCCGACGGCCTCGATCCGTACGGGGGTCGTCGGCAGGTCGGTGACGGTGTCCGCCGCCGAGACGACGACGGCGGTCGCCGCGTCGCACGGGACGTCGCAGTCGTAGAGGCCGAAGGGGGTGGTGATGGTGCGGGCGGACAGGTAGTCGTCCATGGTGAGCGGGTCGCGGTAGATCGCGTCCGGGTGCAGGGCCGCGCCCGCGCGCTGGTTGAGGGCGATCCAGCCGAGGGTCTCGCGCGTGCTGCCGTAGCGGTGCATGTGCCGCTGGGCGTTCATCGCGAGCATCATCGCGGGCGAGACCGCGCCGAAGGGCTTGAACCAGCCCTCGGGGCCCGCCGGTCGGGGCAGGCGGATGCGTCCCTGCCGGATCAGTTCGGCGTACGTGGCCTCCCACACCGTGCGGAAGCACAGCACGTGCCGGGCGAGGCCGCCCGCGACGGCCAGCATCGCGGCGACGACGGAGCCGCCGGGGCCGAAGGTCTCGCCGGCGCCGTTGTGCCAGACCGGGCGCAGGCCGAGCGCCGACTCCAGGGCGGTGACGCCTCCTTCGGCGAAGCCGCCGTAGGCGCCGCCGCCGGGGTAGGTGGACAGTCCGTCGATGTCGTCGAAGGTGAGTCCGGCGTCGGCGACGGCCTTCTCGCAGGCCTCGACGGTGAGTTCGAGGGGTGGCGTCATCAGCCGACGGCCCAGGCGGGAGGCGCCGGCTCCGCTGATGACGGCCCGTTCCTCGAACTTGCGGCCCGTGGACCGCGGGGTGCGGATGTGGTCCCGGATGCGCTCGGGGGCCGGGTCGTCGGGCGGGAGGGGGGCCGGGGGCGGCTGTTCGGCCGTCGGGCGGAACAGGGGCAGCCAGGTCTCCCCGGCCGCCTCGAACACGACCTCCAGCCGCATGCCGATCCGCAGGTCCTCCGGCGCGCAGCCGACGATGTTGGTCGTCAGCCGGACGCGCGGGTCCTCCTCGATCGCCACCTGGGCGACGACGAAGGGCGTGGGCAGGCCGGGGAACGGGAAGCGGTGGTTGAGCGTGAAGCCGATGAGGGTGGCGCGGCCGGAGACCTCGCGGACCTCGGTGGCGTGCGAGCGGCAGTGGCGGCAGACCGGCTGCGGCGGGTGGATCGGGGCCTGGCAGGCGGTGCAGTGCTGGAATCGGAGCCGCCCGTCGCGGCCGGAGGCCCAGAAGAACTCGGTCTCCTGGGCGACCTGCGGCTGCGGACGGGCGGTCTCCTCGGGCGGAGCGCTCAACGGATCTTCGCCTCCGCCTTGCGCACGGTGACCGGCTGCGCCAACCCCTGTTCGTCGCAGGCCCGTTGGAGGACAGCCAGGGTCTCCTCCAGGCCCGGCCCGAGGCGGGGCCCGGGAGTGAAGGTGGCCGGCAGGTGGCGCATGCCCTGGATGACGCCGATGGTCTCGTAGTGGACGGCACCCTCGGCATCGCACACGAAGTCCGGTACCCGGTCCAGGACTTGGAGGAGCATTCGCTTGAACACCGTCCGGGCCACGTTGGAGCCGATGCAGCGGTGGATGCCGAGCCCGAAGGAGGTGTGGCGGTTGCCGGGGCGGGCGAGGTCGACATGGTCGGGGTCGTTGAAGACGGCCGGGTCGCGGTTGGCCATGGCCCATGACAGCCACAGCCGGTCCCCCTCCTTGAGCTGCTTGCCGGCGATCTCGCAGTCCTCCGCGACCGTGCGCCCGTCGCCGGGCGCCGGGGTGAAGTAGCGCAGGAACTCCTCGGTCGCCGAGTCGAGCAGGGTGTCGCGTGCGCCGCTCAACCGGGTGCGTTCTTCCGGGTGTTGGGAGAGCCACTCCAGGGCATGGGCGGTCAGGGCGGTGGTGGTGTCGAAACCGCCGCCGATGAGCAGGGCGAGCGCGCCGACGAGGTCCCCGTCGGAGGGCGCCCCGCCGTCGATCTCCATCCGGGCCAGGGCGTCCGCGAGTCCGGGACGCGGGTGCGCGCGGACCTCCTGGAGGGTGGCGCCGATGTCCTTGATCATGGCCATGTGGGCCTCGATCACCCGGGCCATCCCCGGTGAGTTCGGCGGGGTGTAGACGCCGGCGTGCGCGGGTTCGTTGTACAGCTCCCACTTCTTCAGCGGGATGCCCATCATGGCGAGGGTGAAGACGGCCGGGACGATGTTGGCGAGGTCGTCGACGAAGTCGATCCGGCCGGACACGATCCGCTCGTCGAGGCAGGCCCGGGCCACCTCGTCGACGAACGGGATCCAGCGGGCGATCGCCGCCGGGGAGAGATAGGGATTGAGGGCGTTGCGGTAGGCGCGCTGCTCGGGCGGGTCCATCTCCAGGAAGCCGCCGCGGATGCCCCGGCCGCGGGCCGGTGCGGGGATGTTGATGCCCTGGTAGCCGCGGCGCTCGCCGTGTATGTCGTGGTCGTTGGAGAGCTTGTCCTGCTCACGGGCGAAGGCCAGCAGCTCACGGTTGCCCGCGGCCACCCAGTGGCCGCCGTAGGTGTCGGACCAGGCCATCGGGCAGCCCGCGTGGAAGGCGCGGGTCTGCTCCTCGAACCCGTCGCGGTACTCGGGGGCGTGCCGGTCGAAGTGGACGCGGGGTTGCTTGCGGGCCTCGTCGTCGGTGGTTGCCATCTGTGCCTCCTCTCAGAACACGCCGATGGCGCGCTCGGGGCAGGAGCGGACGGCCTCGACCACCGCGTCCTGTTCGTCCTCGGGAACCTCTTCGACGACCGGCGTGGAGTGCCCGTCGATCTCGCTCAGTTCGAAGACCTCCGGGGCGCGCATGAAGCACAGGGTGTGGCCCTGGCAGCGCTCGGGGTCGACGCGTACCTTCACGGCTGCTCAACTCCCTTTCAGGACACGTGAGATCGGATCAAGGTCAGGTCAGGTCGGTGTCAGGTCAGGTCAGGTCAGGTCGGACATGGACTTGCCGACGGAGGCCAGGGTCGCGGGGTCGCCGTACTTCCCCCGGTACTTGTAGACCGGGGCGTCGCAGCGGTAGGCGCCCTGGTCGGGCTTGAAGTCGGCCGGCTGCCAGCCCTCGGCGGTCGCCTCGACCACGGAGTAGCACGTGGTCGGTTCCTTCGAGGACAGGTCGAAGGGGGCCTGGAGGCCGCCCGCGGTCCAGGCGGTCTGCTTCGCCGCGTTGTCGTAGACGCAGGTGCGGGTCAGCTCGGCGCAGTCGCGGGCGGAGGTGGCGAACAGCAGCCAGGCGGAGAAGGCCCGGAGCACCGGGTAGGTGACCTGCTTGTCGGGCGCGTACTTCTTGAACAGGTCGATGACCTGCTGGGTGGCCGGGTTGCTGCTCGCGCTCTCCAGCGGTGCGGTGGCGAAGAGTTCGGCGTAGTTGTGCTGCTCGGCCAGGGCGGTGCCCGCCAACTGCTGGAAGGCGGGGCCGTAGGCGTTGCTGTTGGCGTCGATCCAGTCGGGGGCGTAGTCGATGTTGGTGAGGGCCTGCTCCAGCTTGGCGAGGGACGCGAAGTCCCCCAGGAACACCAGGCCCTTGACGCCCTTGTTCTTGATCGACTGGGCGTAGGGGGTCCAGTCGGAGACGCCGGCCGTCGGGTACAGGTCGCTGTAGCCGACCGTGCCGCCGAGGCCCGAGATCGCCTCCTTGAACTGGGCGGACATCACCTTGGTGACGGGCGCGTCGCCGGAGATGATGCCGACCTGCTGCGCGGAGTCGGGGTACTTCTCCTTCAGGAGCCAGGTGTAGTAGCCGGCGTACGAGAAGTATCCGGCGGTCGGCTGCGAGGCGATCAGCTGGAGGTCGGAGCCGATGGCGCCGATCTGGCTGGACTGGCCGGGGAAGTTGGGCAGCAGGCACTTCAGCCGGTCCTGCACCCCGAGGCTGTCCAGCGCGGCGCCGCCGCCGACCAGCGCGAAGTCGGACTTGCATGCCTCCAGCACGCGCTGGCGGACCTCCATGAGCCTGGTGTCGCGGGTGACGGGTTCGAGCTGCCGTCCGTTGATGCCGCCCGCGTCGTTGCACCACTTGGTGAACACCGCGGCGGCGTCCACGAATTCGGACTTCTTGGTGAAGCCGACGTCCGACATGACGCCGACCTGGATCTTCTTGTCGGTGACGCCCTGGACGGTCGTGGCCTTGGCGGTGCCGGGGCCGCAGACGTCCTTGAGGGTGCCGAAGTCGGCCGAGGCCGTCGACGCTCCGGCGGCGGGGGTCGCGTTCTGCGCGGCGTCGGTGCCGGTGTCGTCGTCGGATCTGGTGGAACAGCCGGCCAACAGCACCGCTACCACGGTGACGGAGCCGATCAGCAGCCTGCGCAAGGTGCCTCCTCGGGGAGCCCGGACGTCGTCGTCCGGGCGAGGAACAGCGGGATTCAGGTGACCGCGCCGCTCGCCTTGAGGGCGAGGATGCGGTCCCAGTCGTAGCCGAGCTCGGAGAGGATCTCCTCCGTCTGCGCGGCGAACTCGGGAGCGGGGCCGAGGCGGGTGTCCTCGACGTCGAACTGGACGGGGCTGGCGACGAGTTCGAGCTCGCCGGCCTGTCCGATGTAGCCGTTGGCGCGCACCTGCGCGTCGGCGGCGGCCTGCAGGGTGTCCTGGACGGGCGCCCAGGGACCGTCGAGCGCGGCCAGGTCCTCGGACCACTCGGCGAGGGTGCGGCCGGCGATCACCTCACGCAGGATCTTCACCGCGTCGGCGGTGTGCGCGGCGATGGACTCGGCGGTGCCGAAGCGGGGGTCGTCGGCGAGGTCGGGGCGGCCGAGGCAGTGACAGACGTTCGCCCAGAACTTGGCGGGCTGGAGCATGACGAAGGACAGATAGCGCTCGTCGGCGGTGCGGTAGAGCCCGGAGAGCGGGTTGGCGGGCGAGCCGTGGGCGTTCGGGGTGACGCCCTCCCAGGCGCGGTCGAGGTGCAGGGAGAGGCCGATGGCGTGGCCGAGCGCCCACAGGCCGCTGCCGAGGAGGGAGACGTCGACGACCGAGGTCTCGCCGGTGCGTTCGCGTCGCAGCAGCGCGGCCGCGATGCCGCCGGCGAGGTTGGTGCCGGAGACGGTGTCGCCGTAGGCCGGGCCCGGCGGGCTGATCAGCCCCTCCGTGCCGGGCGGGGTGATGCTCACGGCCGTCCCGGCGCGGGCCCAGAAGGCGGTCATGTCGTAGCCGCCCTTGTCGGACTCGGGGCCGCGCGGGCCGAGCGCGCTGCCCCGGGCGTAGACGATGCGCGGGTTCACGGCCCGGATGTCGTCGACGTCGATGCCGAGCCGGGCGCGGGAGGCGGGCAGGAAGCTGGTGAGGAACACGTCCGCGCCTCTCACCAGCCCGTCCAGCACCGCGCGCCCCTCGGGGGCGGCCATGTCGAGGCCGAGGGAGCGCTTGCCGCGGTTGGCGTGGGCGACGTTGGGGTTGGGGTCTCCCGCCACCTTGAAGGAGCCGGTCTGGCGCAGGCCGCGCTGGGGGTCGCCGGTGACGGCGTGCTCGACCTTGACGACGTCCGCGCCCCAGTCGGCGAGCACGGCGCCGGCGGAGGGCACGAACCCGTACATGGCGACCTCGAGGACGCGGATGCCCTCCAGCGGCCTCACGGCTGCTCCTGCGAGGTCTCGGCCGGTACGACCACGCGGGCGAACGACTTCTCCTCAAGGAACTCCTCGAAGCCCGCCCGGCCGCTCTCCCGGCCGATCCCGGACTGCTTGTAGCCGCCGAACGGCACGTCGGGGGCGAAGTAGTTGCCGCCGTTGATGGAGAAGGTGCCGGTGCGGATGCGGCGGGCGACGCGCAGGGCGCGCTCCTCGTCGGCGCTGTGCACGGCTCCGGACAGTCCGTACCTGGAGTTGTTGGCGATCCTGACGGCGTCCTCGTCGTCGTCGAAGGGGATCACCGCGAGGACCGGGCCGAAGACCTCCTCCTGGGCGATCTCGCTGTCCGGGTCGACGCCCGCGAGGAGGGTGGGCTCGTAGAACCAGCCGGGGTCGATGCGGCGGCCGCCGCGCACCAGGGTCGCCCCGTCGGCCACGGCCCGTTGGACCATGGCGTCCACCTTGTCGCGCTGCTGTTCGCTGATGAGCGGGCCCATGGCGGTCTTCGGGTCGGTGGGGTCGCCGACCTCGACGCGGTCCAGCCCGGCGGCGACCAGCCGCACGATCTCGTCGTGGTGGGCGCGCGGCACGAGGAGCCGGGAGGTGAGCGCGCAGCCCTGGCCGGAGTGGGAGCAGATGGTGAACGCGGCGAACATGGCCGCCTTCGGGAAGTCCGCGTCCTCGAAGACGATCATCGCGGACTTGCCGCCGAGTTCGAGGAAGACCTTCTTCACGGTGTCCGCGGCGGCGGCCATGATGCGGCGGCCCACGGGGGTCGAGCCGGTGAAGGTCACCGCGTCGACGTCCGGGTGCGTGGTGAGGAGTTCGCCGACCTCGGCGCGCGAGGAGCTGAGGACGTTGACCACGCCCGGCGGTATGTCCGTGTGCTCCGCGACGAGTTCGCCGAGCGCGAGGGTGATCAGCGGGTTCTGCGGGGCGCCTTTGAGGACGACCGTGCAGCCGGCGGCGAGCGCGGGGGCGAGCTTGGCGAGGGCGAGCTGGTTGGGGTAGTTGTACGGCAGGATCGCCGAGACGACCCCGGCGGCCTCCTTCTCCACCCAGCGGCGGTGGCGCTGGCCGCGCGACTCGATCTCGCCCAGGTCCTCGCTGAACTCGTAGTTCTCCAGCAGGTCGGCGTAGAAGGGCACGATGCCGATCGGCTCGTCGAGCTGGGGGCCGTGGGTGAGCCGGCGCGGGGCGCCGACCTCGGCGATGGTCAACTCCCGCAGTTCCTCGCGGTGTTCGTCGAGGGCCTGGTGCAGCTGGCGCAGACAGCGCAGCCGCAGTTCCCGGTTCGTGGACCAGTCGGTGGTGTCGAAGGCTCGGCGGGCGGCGGCGATCGCGGTCTCGGCGTCGGCGGTGGTGGCGTCGGGGGCGTGGCCGAGGAGGGCGCCGGTGGCGGGGTCGTGGGAGGGGAAGGAGGTCTCGGCGGCGGTCAACTTGCCGTCGATCAGCTGGGACTTGACGACCAGGGATCGCTTCTGGCCGGCGGCGGCAGCAGCGGCTGCGTCGGCGGAGGTGCTCACAGCCGCACCACCTGTCCGCCGTCCACGGCGACGATCTGGCCGGTGAGCCAGCTCGCGTCGTCGGAGAGCAGGAAGAGCACCGCGCCCGCCTGGTCGGCCGGGGTGCCCATGCGCTTGAGGGCGAGCTGCTGGACCATCGCCGCGCGGTACTCCTCGGGGATGATGCTGCGGGACGCCTCGGTGTCCGTCGGTCCGGGCGCGATGGCGTTGACCCGGATGCCGCGCCCGCCGAGCTCTGCGGCGAGGGAGACCGTCAGATGGTTGACGCCGGCCTTGGCGAGCCCGTAGAAGCCGGTGGCCTGGTAAGCGGCCGTGGACGACTGGTTGACGATCGCCGCCCCCTCCTTCAGATGCGGCAGGACGGCACGGGTCACATGCAGCGCGCCCAGCAGGTTCACCTTGAGGAAGCGGTCGAGGTAGTCGTAGTCGACGGTGACGATGCCCTCGCGGCGCATGCCGTGGAAGATGGCGGCGTTGTTGACCAGGTAGTCGATGCGGCCGAGTTCGGCGACGACGGTGTCGGCGAGCTGCTGCGCGGAGGCCGGGTCCGCCACGTCGACCCGCACGAACAGCGCGTCGCCGATCTCCTTGGCGACGCGCTGCCCCTGCTCCTCGTTCAGCTCGGCGACCACGACCCTCGCGCCCTCGGCGGCCAGGGCCTTGGCGTATCCCTCGCCTATGCCCTGGCCGGCCCCGGTGACGATCGCCACCTTGTCCTTGAACCGCATCCCAGCCTCCTTGCTCGTCGACCCCGGATGACCGGAAACTACATTCTCCATTTGCGCGAATCAAGGATTCGGACAAGAGAACCTGATGCTCTCCACTTCACGTACCGTCCCCGTTGAGAATATGGTTCTCGCGTATGGAAGGGGTATTTCCATGATCGAATCGAAGGCCTTGAGCCCGTCGCTCGGGGTGGAGTTCACCGGCGTGACCGATCCACTCGACGACTCCTTCGTCGAACGCGCCGCAGAGGCCCTCAAGTGGCGGGGGGTGCTCCTCGTGCGCGGGCTGCACCTCGACGACGAACGGCAACTGGCGTTCAGCCGCCGCCTCGGCGAGGTCGTCAGCCTGCGCGGCCAGGAGATCTTCCCGATCTCCGTCAACCCGGCGATGAGCAGCAGCGCCAAGTACCTGAAGGGCGCCTTCTACTGGCACCTCGACGGCACCAGCGACGACATCCCCGTCAAGGCCACGACACTGACGGCCCGTCATGTCGCCACGGTCGGCGGCGGCACCGAGTTCTGCAACACGTACGCCGCCTACGAGAACCTGTCGCACAAGGACCGCGAACGCTACGAGAACCTGCGCGTGGTGCACAGCTTCGAGGCCTCCCAGCGACTGGTGACCCCGGACCCCACCGAGGAGGAACTGGCCGCCTGGCGCACCCAGCCCACCCACGAGGTCGCCCTGGTCTGGCAGCGCCGGGACGGCCGCCGCTCCCTCGTCACCGGCACCACCGCCGACCACGTCGTCGGCCTGGACCCCGCGGAGAGCCGCGCGCTGCTCGACGAACTCCTCGACTTCACCACCCAGGAACGCTTCCGCTACGCCCACGACTGGGCGGTCGGCGACCTCGTGGTGTGGGACAACACCGGGATCCTGCACCGGGCGCTGCCCTACGCCGAGAGTTCCGAGCGGCTGCTGCACCGGACGACCGTCGTCGGCGAAGAGGCCTTCGCATGAGCGCCGCAGCGGACTCCGGTCCGGTGCGGACGGCCGTCGTCACCGGCGGCGCCTCCGGCATCGGCCGGGCCGTCGCCCGGCGGCTCGCCGCGGACGGCATGAAGGTCGCCGTCCTGGACATCGCGCCCACCGAGGAGGGCTACGGCCTGACGGTCGACGTCACCGACCGGGCCCAGGTCGACAAGGCTATGGACGCGGTGCGCGAGCGGCTCGGGCCGGTGTCGGTGCTGGTCAACGCGGCCGGCAAGGACGGCTTCACCCGCTTCGGCAAGCTGTCCTTCGCGGACTGGCAGCGGGTCGTCGACATCAACCTCAACGGCGTCTTCCACTGCGTGCAGTCCGCCCTGCCGGACATGTGGGACGCCCACTGGGGCCGGATCGTCAACATCTCCTCCTCCAGCACCCACTCCGGCCAGCCGTTCATGGCGCACTACGTCGCCGCCAAGTCCGCGGTGAACGGGCTGACCAAGTCCCTCGCCCTCGAACTCGGGCCGCGCGGCATCACGGTCAACGCGGTCCCCCCGGGCTTCGTCGACACGCCGATGCTGCGCACCGCCGAGCAGTCGCAGCAGCTCGGCGGCTCCATCGAGGACCACATCGCCCGCACTCCGGTCCGCCGGGTCGGGCGGCCCGAGGACATCGCGGCCGCCTGCTCCTTCCTGGCGTCGGAGGAGGCCGGCTACATCACCGGCCAGATCCTCGGCGTGAACGGGGGCCGCAACACATGACGAGGCTGCCGCCGGTCCCGTACGAGGAGTGGGACGCCGACGTCCTGCGGCCGCTGACGGGCGGGCGCACGATCCCGCCGTCCAACGCCCTGGGCCTGCTCCTCAACCACCCGCGCCTGGCGACCGCGTTCCTCACCTTCAGCACCCAGCTCGTGTACCGCGGCACGCTGCCCGCCCGGACCCGGGAGCTGGCGGTCCTCAGGGTCGCCTGGCGGCGCCGCTGCCGCTACGAGTGGGCGCACCATGTGCTGATGGCACGTCAGGCCGGGGTCTCGGAAGAGGAGTTGGAGGAAGTCCGGCAGGGCGCCGACACCCTGGTCAACCGGGCGGTGGACGAACTGGAGACCGCCTCCACCCTCTCCGACGAGACCTACGCGCGGCTCGCGAAGGAACTGGACGAGCGGCAGCTCATGGAGTTCGTCTTCACCGTCGGCGCATACGCGATGCAGGCCATGGCGTACAACGCCTTCGGCGTGGAGCCCGACGCCGGGACGGACGACGACATGACTTAGGGCACGGACGACGGACCGGGGCGGCGACCACTGTGGCGCCGCCCCTTCGCGACCACCCGGGCGGTGGACATGCAGCCGGCTGCACAACCTCTTCGAGTCGTTCAGTGGGCCACGGGGAACATCGGGGCGCGGTCGCTGCGCGCCGTCCTCGAACCACGAGTACGCCGATCCGTCCCGGCGGAACTCGCCGGGGCTGCTGTTCGACGTGACGGGATTCGGCCGGCCGCCGGCCGCCGGCCGCCGGTCACGACGAACGCCGGCTCGCCCACCTCCGGTCGAGTTTCGGGCCGTCCCTACGGCTGGTCGCCGACGCGCTGGGCCTGCCGCTGGACGCCGTCGAGGTCCACGGCCGGCTCGCCACCGCCGCCCGGACGACCGTGGACCTGCCCCTGTTCACCGCGGCGCTCGGCTGAACTCAGTCGTGTCGGACGTGCTGCTTCATGTCCTCCAGCCGGGTCAGGATCGGGTGGCCGGAGACGCTGAGCGCGTTGCCGTGACCCGTCTGGTGGACGTCGAACACGGACTGGAGGGCCGCGTAGAAGCCCTGGACGTCGAGGGTCTGGTTGACGGCGCGCTTGGCCTGACGCAGGCCGAAGGGCGGCATCCGGGCGATACGCCGCGCCAACTCGCCGGTGGCGGCGTCGAGTTCGTCGAGCGGGACGACCTGGTTGACCATGCCGGCCTGTTCGGCCTCGCGGGCGGTGAGCGGCCGGCCGGTGAACAGGATCTCCTTGGCCTTGCGCGCCCCCAACTCCCAGGTGTGACCGTGGTATTCGACGCCCCCGATGCCCATGTGCACCACCGGGTCGGAGAACTCGGCGTTCTCCGCGGCGACGATCAGATCGCACGGCCAGCACAGCATCAGCCCGGCCGCGATGCACTTGCCCTGGACGGCGGCGACGGTCGGCTTGGGGAGGTTGCGCCACTTCAGGGCGTACTCCAGATAGCGGCGCGTCTCGGCGTCGTAGATCCACTCCAGGGTGATGTCACCGGGTCCCGGCCAGCGATCCTTGAGATCGTGCCCGGCGGAGAAGTGCCTGCCGTTGGCCCGCAGCACCACCACCCGCACGTCCTCGTCGCGCGCGGCGCGGGTGAAGGCCGCGTCGAGGTCGTCGAGGAGCGCCATCGTCTGGGCGTTGGCGGCCTCGGGGCGGTTCAGGCTGATCGTCGCGATGCCGTCCTCGGCCGCGTACAGGATCTGGTCCATGTGGCTCCTCACGGGTGGGGTCAGCGCGGCAGGCCGAGGATGCGCTCGGCGATGATGTTGCGCTGGATCTCGCTGGTGCCGCCGGCGATGGTGCCGGCGAAACTGCGCGCGTACCGCTCGAACCAGCTGGAGACGAACGCCTCGTTGTTCATGTGGCAGTGCGGGCCGGTCAGCGCCGGGTGCGGCAGCGCCTCGGGGCCGTGCGCCTCCAGGGCGTGCAGCGCGGCGGACTGGACGGCCTCGGAGCCCAGCAGCTTCAGCACGGAGACCTCGGCGGGGTCGCGGTCCGGGCCGAGCTGTCGGTAGCCCAGCAGCCGCAGCGCCTGGAGGTCCATCCGGAGCGTGGCGTACCACTCCTGGCCGGCTCCCACGTCCGCCGCGTCGCGGATCAGGTCCTCCAGGCGTTCGGCGTACGCCAGCCAGAGCAGGGTGCGTTCATGGCCCAGGGAGCCGTTCGCCACCCGCCAGCCCTCGCCCAGCGGGCCGACCAGGTTCTCGCGGGGCACGCGCACGTCGGTGAGGAACACCTCGTTGAAGTCGAGATCGTCCTCGGCGGCGATCGAGCCGAAGGGACGGCGGACGACGCCCTCGCTGTCCGTGGGGACGAGCAGTGCGCTGATGCCGTGGTGCCGGGGGGCGTCGGGGTCGGTGCGCACGAACGCGAGCAGGACGTCGGCGTCGTGGGCTCCGGAGGTCCAGATCTTCTGCCCGTTCACGACGAAGACATCGCCCTTCAGGACCGCCCGGGTGCGCAGCGAGGCCAGGTCCGAGCCCGCCTCCGGCTCGCTCATCCCGAGGGCGGCCGTGATCTCCGCGCGCAGGATCGGCACGGCCCAGCGGGACTTCTGCTCCTGGCTGCCGAAGGTCAGGAGGGAGGCGGCGATGATGCCCAGGCCCTGCGGGTTGAAGCTGTGGTAGATGCGGCGGTGCGCCAACTCCTCCAGGTGTGCGAGCTGTTGGGGCAGGGTGGCGTTGCGGCCGCCGTACTCGGGCGGCCGGCCGGGGAGCAGCCAGCCGTGGTCGAAGAGGGTGCGCTGCCAGTCGCGCGCCCAGTCGGGGACGTCGGCGCTGGAGCGGGAGCGGGTCCGGGCCTGGGCCTCGGTGGGGAGGCGTTCGTCGAGGAAGGCGGCGAACTCGGCGCGGAACGCGGCTACTTGGGGGTCGTCGGCCAGCTTCATCATGCGAGCAGCGCCTTCCGGTGGAGGGCCGCGGCGCCGAGGAGGAGGTCGCAGGCCTGGGCCCGCTTCAGGACGAACTGGAGCTCGTTCTCCCAGGTGAAGCCCATGGCACCGAAGAGTTGCAGACCGTGCCGGAAGACCAGCCGCTGGCACTCCCCCGCCGCCGCCTTGGCCATGTGTGCGGCGTCGGTGCGGCGCGGGTCGTCCTCCGCGATCGTCAGGGCCGCGAAGTGGGTGAGCGCGCGGGCGCGTTCGATCGCCACATGCATGTCGGCGGCCTTGTGCTTGACGGCCTGGAAGGAGCCCAGCGGTCTGCCGAACTGCGTCCGCTGCTTCACGTGGGCGAGGGCCAGGTCGAGGATCCGACGGCAGGCGCCGACCGCGGTGGCGGCGAGCCCGACGAGGGCCAGGTCCGGTACGCCGGCGACCAGTCCGGCGGGGCCGACGACATGCGCCACATGCAGGTGCGGGTCCAGGACCGGGACCCGTTCGACGGCCAGGTCGGCGCCGCGGACGACCGTGACGCCGCCCGGGGTGAGCAGGGCGATCTCGTCGGCGCGGTCGGCGTCCAGGACATGGCGTCCGGCGCCGTCGAACACCGCGGTGCCGCTGCCCTCGGGGAGGCGGCCGGCCAGCGGGGCGAACCAGGTGGCGGTGGCCAGGAACGGCGTCTCGTCGGCGACGTAGCCGAGTTCCTCCAGGACCAGGGCGAGTTCGAGCGGGGGCGCCTCCAGCCAGCTGAGCTTCAGATAGGTGGCCCACTGCTGGTCTGTGGGCCGGCCGCGCACCTTGGCGACGGTCTCGCGCACCGTGCGCCGTAGCAGTCGCTGGTCCTCGTCGAGTTCGAACTCCACGCCCGGCCTCCGCCCTCTCGCCGTACCGGTGGGAACCGGGCGAGAATAGCATTCTCGTTATCCGGAAGTAAGAGTCTTGTTTCTGGGGGTGGGTGATTCGGTAGGGGGAGTGCCATCCCCTTTCACATATGTGGAGTACCGTTCTACCCATGAGTGCCGTCCCCGCAGAACCGGTCGAGACACCCGAGCCCGCCTGGCGGCAGCGCGCCGTCGAGCGATCCACCCGCGCCGCGAAGCTCCGTGCCGAGCAACGCGTGCAGCGCTTCCTGGACGCGGCCCAGGAACTGATCGCGGACAAGGGCACCACCGACTTCACGGTGCAGGAGATCGTGGAGCGTTCCCGGCAGTCGCTGCGCAGCTTCTACCAGCACTTCGACGGCAAGCACGAGCTGCTGCTCGCGCTCTTCGAGGACGCCCTGTCCCGCTCGGCCGTCGAGATCCGCGCGAAGGCCGCGGCCGGTCGCGACCCGCTGGAGAAGCTCAGGATCGCGGTCGACCTGCTCTTCCACTCCTCCGAGCCCAAGTCCGGCGCGCAGTCCCCGCTGTTCACCGACTTCGCCATCCAACTGCTCGTCAGCCACCCCGACCAGGTGGCCAGCGCCCATCTGCCGCTGCTCGGCTTCTTCACGGAGCTGGTCGAGGAGGCCGTCGAGGCGGGCCAGGCCGTCTCCCCGAAGCCGCGCCGCACCGCCTCCCTGATCATGCAGACGGCGATGTTCACGGCGCGGGCCCCGTCGGCGCCGGTCGGCGCGCATCCGTCGCCGATCTCCGCGGAGGAGGTGTGGGCGTTCTGCCTGGGCGGGATCACGGGCGGGGCGGCGCACACCGACGCGACCGCGGACACAGCCGAGGAGACGGCCGGGGAAGCGGCCGGGGAAGCCGCGCCGGTCACTGCGAAGAAGGCTCCCGCCAAGCGGACGTCCACCGCCCGCAAGACCGCCGCTCGAAAGACCACGGCGAAGACCACGGCGAAGAGCACCACCGCCGAGCCGGCCGGCGCCGGGACGCCGCGCAGCAAGGCCTGACCACCCGAATCCCCGTCCCCAAGGTCCCCGCAGGTCTCCCTGCGGGGACCTTTCGCCGTACCCGAGAACCCGTACCCGAGAGCCCGTACCCGAGAACCCGACCCGTGCCCGGCTACGCCCCAAGCGAGTCCAGCGCGCGCCGCGAGCCCTGTACGGCCGTCCGCTGCATGAGGTCCACCACTCCCCGGATCCCGCCCAGCTCCGATCCCCCGCCGGCCCGTCCGGGCCCTCCGTGCCGCAGGGCGGGCAGCGGTGAACCGTGGCCCGTGGTCCGGGACATGGTCACCGAGTCCAGCAGATGCAGCCGCCCGTGCCAGGCCGCCGTCTCCGTGACGAAGGCGGTCGTCCAGTCGACGTCGTCGCCGACCACCGACGCGGCGAGGCTGCCGCGGCCGCGCGCGAGCAGCTCCGCCGCGTGCCCGGTGTCCCGGTAGGCCAGCACCGTCGCCGCCGGGCCGAACGGCTCGACCTCGTGGGGTGCGGCGGCGTCCGGGTCGGCGGAGAGGAGGAGGGTGTCGAGGAAGGCCCCGCGCTCGGGGTCGGCGTCGACCACGCGCACCTTCTCCGGGTCGCCGTGCACGAAACGGCCGGACTCGGCGATCCTGCGCACGGCCCGGCGGACGTCGTCGCGCTGCGCGAGGCTGACGACCGCGCCCATCGTGACGCCCGCCGCGGCGGGGTTGCCGACGGTGACCCCGGCCAGCGCGGCGGAGATCGCGTCGAGGGCGGCGGACTCCCGTGCGCCGGGCACGAGGACGCGGCGGATCGCGGTGCACTTCTGACCGGCCTTGACCGTCATCTCGGTCACCACCTCGCGCACGAACGCGTCGAAGAGCGGCGAGCCGGGCAGGACGTCCGGGGCCAGCACGATCGCGTTGACCGAGTCCGCCTCCGCGTTGAACCGGACCGAACGGGCCACCACGTTCGGGTGGGTGCGCAGGGTCGCGGCGGTGGCCGCGGAGCCGGTGAAGGAGAGGACGTCCTGTTCGCCGAGCAGACCGAGCGCGGGCCGTGCCGAGCCGACGACGAGTTGCAGCGCCCCGGGCGGCAGGACGCCCGCCTCCGTCACGATCCGGATCAGGCGCTCGGTGAGGTACGAGGTGGGCGTGGCCGCCTTCACCACGCTCGGCAGGCCCGCGAGCACGGCCTGCGCGAGCTTCTCCAGGGGCGCCCAGACGGGGAAGTTGAAGGCGTTCACCTGGAGCATCAGACCCGGGGAGGGCGTGACCAGGTGGACGCCGAGGAACTCCTCGCCGCGGGTGAGGCGTTCGGCGGGGCCCTCGACCAGGTGCGGCGCGTCGGGGAGTTCGGCCCGTGCCCGGGCGGCGTAGTCGCGCAGGACGCGGATGCCGCCGTCGACGTCGTACCGGGCGTCGTTCAGGGTGGCTCCGGCGCGGGCGGAGAGCGCGTACAGCTCCTCGCGGCGGGCGCGGACGGCCGCGGCGACGGCGTCCAGCAGATCGGCGCGCCCGTGGAAGGTCAGGGCTCGCAGCGCGGGGCCGCCGGCGCGGCGCGCGTGGTCGAACGCCCCGGCGAGGTCGAGGCCTGCGGAGGAGACCCGGCAGACCAGGTCGCCGGTGACCGCGTCGTGCACGTCGGCCGCCGCGTCGTCCGTGGCCGTGGGCATGACCCAGGTGTCCTTCAGGTAGCTCTGGAGCATGGATGCGGCCCGCTTTCTGCGAGAGACGTCGGGGGGAGGTCCGGGGGGGGGAGGGGGAACGGCAGGCGGGTCAGTCGACCGGGTGGTGGCCCCAGACGTCGGCGGTGTAGACCCGGCTGACCCAGGTGCTCTCGTCGACCTGCACGCCGCCCGCGCCGATCTCGATGCCGAAGCCGGCCGGCGAGGTCATGTAGAAGGAGAACATCCCGTCGTTGGCGTGCTTGCCGAGCGTGGCCATGAGTTTCACGTCGTGCTCACGCGTGCGGTCGAGGGCGCGGCCGACCTCCTCCGGGCCGGTCACCTCGCACAGGATGTGGTGGGTTCCCTCGTTCTTGTACGAGCGGATGAAGGCGATGCTGTGGTGGCGCGGGTTGCAGCCGAGGAAGTGGAAGGTCCCCCAGGGGTAGTCGGCGGTGTCGCTGAGCCGGAACCCCAGGACGTCGCAGTAGAAGTCGACCGCCTCCTGCACGCGCGGGGTCTTCATCACCACGTGCCCGAGCCCCTGTTCCCCGGTCACGAAGTCGACCCCCAGCGGTGAGACGAACTGGCTCGGGGCGAGCCGGCGGCCGCAGAACAGTTCGGTGCGGATGCCGAGCGGGCCGGTGAAGTGCACCATCCGGGCCACCTGCCGGTCCCGGCACTCCTCGTCCGTGCCGACGGAGACGTCGACGCCGGCCTCCTTGAGCCGCACCGTCGTCTCGTCGATGGCCGTGGGGTCGCGGACCTCCCAGCCGATGACCGTCACCCCGCCGGTCGGCGCCTCGGTCAGCCACATCCGGAAGGGGTGCTGGTCCATGCGCAGGCGGTAGCGCACGGAACCGGCTGACTCCCCTGGCTCGACGGCGAGGCCTATCACTGTGCGGGCGTACTGCGCCCATGCTGTCGGGTCGGGCGTACCGATGCCCACGTACCCAAGGCTCTGGATCGTCATGTCCAAGACCGTATTTGTTAGACCCTTGACGGTCAAGGGTCATACGAATACGTTGACGTCATCGAGCCGAGGAGGTTCCCGATGCCGGGAGTAGTGCCCGAGAAGGCCCGCCTGCGGCCCGTCGACGAGAGCGGGCTGCACGAGAGGACACTGGCGTCGCTGGCGCCGTACCGCGACGGGGACGGCCGGATCTACACGATCTGGGCGACCCTCGCCCACCACGAGGACGCCCTGCGCCGCTTCCTTGTCTTCGGCAACCACGTGCTGGGGAAGAACACCCTGCCGCTGCCGTCCCGCGAGCTGATGATCCTGCGGATCGCGGCCCGTGCGCAGGCCGCGTACGAGTGGGACCAGCATGTGCGGATCGCCCGCGGCGCCGGGCTCGCCGACGACACGATCCTGGCCGCCGCGACCGGTCGCCTCGACGGTCTCGACGAGGTCGACCGGGTCCTGCTCACCGCCACCGACTCGATCCTGGACCACCAGGGCGTGGACGACGAGCTGTGGAGCCGGCTCACCGACCGCCTGAGCACCGAGCAGGTCATCGACGTCCTCTACACCGTCGGCCAGTACCTGACGATCGCCACCGTCATCAACACGCTCGGCGTCCAGGTGGAGGGGGACCTCGCCCTGCCCCTGCCCCTGCCCCGGACCAGCGACCAGAAGGAAGAAGCCGCATGAAGCTCGCCAACCTCGCCGGCCGCCCCGTCGTCGTCCGCGACGACCGCGCCCTGGACATCGCGGAGGCAAGCAAGGGAGCGATCGAGCCGCGTCTCGAGGTGCTCAGCGACCTCGCCCTCCACGACGAGCTGCGCGCCCTCGCCGAGCGTGCCGCCGACGCGGACTGGAAGCCGTTCCGGCCGGCCGACCTGGGCCGGGTCGCCAAGCCCTACAAGGCCGTCGGGGTCGCCCTGAACTACCGCGCGCACGCCGAGGAGTCCGGCCTTCCGGTCCCGGACGAGCCGTCGGTGTTCGCCAAGTTCGCCTCGTCGGTGGTCGGCCCGTACGACGCGATCGTGGTCGAGGCAAGTTACGACAAGGTGGACTTCGAGGCCGAGCTCGTGGTCGTCCTCGGCAAGGCGGGCAAGAACATCCCCGAGGCCGCCGCCTGGTCCCATGTGGCCGGTGTCACCGCAGGTCAGGACATCAGCGACCGCAAGGAGCAGTGGCGCAAGCCGATCAACCAGTTCACCCTGCCGAAGTCGTACGACACCTTCAGCCCGATCGGCCCGTACCTGGTGACGCTCGACGAGTTCGCCGACCCGGACGACATCGAGGTGGCCGGCTGGGTCGACGACCTGGAGGTGCAGCGCGGCCGCACCTCGGACCTGATCTTCAGCGTGCCCGAGCTGATCGCCTGGCTGTCGAAGCGGGTCACGTTCGAGCCCGGCGACCTGATCTTCACCGGCACCCCGGCCGGCTGCGGCGTCCGCCGCACCCCGCGGCTGTACCTCACCGAGGGTAAGGTCCTGCGGACCGAGGTCACCGGGGTCGGCACCATGGTCAACCCGGTCGTCGCCGGTTGAACCGAACGGAAGGGCGGGAGATCGTGACGGACACCGTAGGCGAGCCGGGCACGGCGGGAGCCAGCCGCACCCGGGAGTTCTCCGAGCTCCTGCGCCACCACCACCGCGAGCTCGGCACGACCGAGCCCCGGGACCTCGACGCGATCGAGATGGTCACCGACCTCACCCGCCTCGAAGCCCGGCTGACCAAGGACTTCGAGAAGCACGTCCACCGGCCGCTGGGCCTGACCTGGGCGGGCTTCCGGATCCTGAACGCCCTGTGGGTCTACGGCCCGCTCGGCCAGCAGGACATCGGCCGGGTCTCCGGCTCCACCCGGGCCTCCATCTCCAGCGCGCTGGCGACCCTGGAGAGCCGCGGGCTGGTCACCCGGGAACGCGTCGAGTCCGACCGCCGTCAGCTGGTGGTCGAGCTCACCCCGGAGGGGCAGGAGACGCTGCGGCTGGCCATCGAGGCCCAGACGAAGCGCGAGCGGGCCTGGACGGGCGTGCTGCGCGACGACCAGCTCAGTGAGCTGGTGCATCTGCTGCGTACGCTGGTCAACCAGGAGACCCCGCCCGCGGAGTGAGCGGGTCTCCGGGGGACCGGCCCACCACCACAGGTGTTTTTTCATCAAGCGTCTGGCTGTCAAGTCTTCGACTGTCAAGCATCTAACAGTAGGTTGGTTTCTCGAGGGAGAGAATCATGGTCCGTCGTGTCGTCACCGGTGTCGATCCCAGTGGCAAGCCCGTGATCGTCAGCGACGGAGAGCCGCCCGTCACCCGTCAGTACACCCACACCCCCGGCTTCGCCCGTTCCCTGGTGTGGAACACGACGGCTCCCGCCGCCCCGTCGGACGACCCGACGGAGTCCCTGAAGTCCTATCTCCCCGCCCCCGGCGAGACGGTCGCCCTGACCGTCACCTTCCCGCCGGCCGGCGTCTACGCCGACCCGGGCTGGGACCCCGCGGCCGCCGGCGCCGAGCAGTTGGAGGCGACCCCGGGCCTGGCCGAGCTGTTCGAGCCGGACAACCCGGGCATGCACACCACGCCCACCGTGGACTACGGCGTCGTCCTTAGCGGCGAGGTCGTCCTCGACCTCGACGGCGGCGAGAGCACGGTGCTCGGGCCCGGCGACCTCGTCGTGCAGAACGGCACCCGGCACGCCTGGCGCAACAACGGCACGGAGCCCGCCACGGTGTTCTTCGTCCTGATGGGCGCGGGCGGCACCGCATGAGCCCCCTGACGACGGCGGCGCCCGGCGCTCCGGTCGTCGACCTGGACCTCGCCGAGCTGCGCCGCGACCCCTACCCCGCCTACGCCGAGCTGCGCCGCGCCGCCCCGCTCGCCTGGGTCCCCTCGGTCGGCCGCCATCTGCTCACCCGGTACGAGGACATCGTCCACGCGGAGAAGCTGCCCGAGGTGTTCAGCTCGCGGGAGGAGGGCTCGCTGCTGCTGCGCACGGTCGGCCCGAACATGCTGCGCGAGGACGACCCGCACCACCGGCGGCTGCGGTCCGCCGCCGAGCCGCCGACCCGCCCGCGCCAGGTCCGCGACCTGTGGGCGGCCTCCTTCGAGCGCACCGCGCACGACCTCCTCGACCGGATCGCCGGCCGCGGCGCGGCCGACCTGATCGCCGACTTCGCCGAGCCGCTCGTGGCCGCCAACCTGGCGCTGGTGCTCGGCCTGCGCACGACGAGCGCCGAGGACGTCGCCGACTGGTCGCGGGCGATGATGGCCGGCAACAGCAACTACGCCGACGACCCCGACGTCTGGCTGCGCGCCGAACAGGCGACCGCGGCCGTCGAGGCGGCGGTGGCGGAGGCCGCCGAGGCCGCCCGGCGCGAGCCCGACGGCTCGGTGATCTCCGCCATGGTCCACGCGGACGGGCCGGTGGAACTCACCGAGATCCAGAACAACGTCAAGGTGATCATCGGCGGCGGCGTCAACGAGCCGCGTGACGTCTTCGGCGTGGGCGTGTGGGCGCTGCTGAACCGTCCCGCGGTGCTGGACCGGGTCCTCGCGGATCCGGCGAGCTGGAAGCGGGTCTTCGAGGAGACGGCCCGCTGGATCTCGCCGATCGGCATGTATCCGCGCCAGCTCACCCGGGAGTACGAGATCGCCGGAGTGACCCTCCCCGCCGGGAGCCGCGTGGCCCTGGTCATCGCCTCGGGCAACCGGGACGAGTCGGTGTTCGAGCGGGCCGACGAGTTCGACCTGGACCGCCCGCAGCGCCCGCATCTCGCCTTCGGCGGGGGTCCGCACTTCTGCATGGGCGCCTGGGTCGCGCGCCACGAGGTCAGCGCGATCGCCTGGCCCCTCCTCTTCAGCCGCCTCGAGGGACTCCGCCTCGCCGAAGGAGCCGAGAGCCCTCTGGACGGCTGGGTGTTCCGCGGGCCGACCGCGCTGAACGTCACCTGGCAAGCAGCCTGAGCCGTCCCCTCGGGAGGACTTCATGCCCACCGTCATCTTCCGGTCGCCCGACGGGACCGAACGCAAGGTCACCGCCGTGTCGGGGACCGTGCTCATGCAGGCGGCCGTCTCCAACGGCGTGCAGGGCATCGTCGCCGAGTGCGGAGGCAACGCCTCCTGCGCCACCTGCCACGTCTACCTCGACCCGGGCCGGTCCGCACTGGCGGGAGCGCCGGGCGACGTCGAGGACGAGATGCTGGACTTCACCGCCGCCGAACGCCGGCCCACCAGCCGGCTGAGCTGCCAGATCCAGCTCTCCGACGCCCTCGACGGCCTGGTGGTCCACGTGCCCGAGGAGCAGGTATGACGAGCGACTCCGCAGGCGTGGTCGTGGTGGGCGGCGGACAGGCCGGTTTCAGCGTCGTCTCCACGTTGCGCGCCGCGGGCTACGACGGCCCGGTGACCCTGTTCGCCGACGAGCCCCATCTGCCGTACCAGCGGCCGCCGTTGTCCAAGAAGGCCCACACCGAGGCCGCCGGCCTGAGCGTCTCGCTGGTCCCGGAGTCCTTCTACGCCGAACGGGACATCGAGCTGCGGCTCGGCGACGACGTCGTCGCCGTGGACACCGCCGCCCGCACGGTCCGCACCCGCGGCGGCCGAAGCGTGCCCTACGCCCACCTCGTGCTGGCGACGGGCGCCCGCAACCGTCCGCTCCCGGTCCCCGGCGCCGACCTGGCCGGCGTCCACGCCCTGCGCTCGCTCGACGACGCGCTGGCCGTCGGCCGGGCCCTGACGACCGCCCGTGACGTGGTCGTGGTCGGCGGCGGCTTCATCGGCCTCGAACTGGCCCGGGTGGCCCGGGCCCACGGCGCGCGGGTGACCGTCGTCGAACTCGCCGACCGGCTGCTGAGCCGGGCGCTCTCGGCCGAGGTGGAGCCATATGTGCGGGAGCGCCACGAGCAGGCCGGCGTCCGTATCCGCACCGGGACCGCCGTACGGGCGCTGGAGGGCTCCGGCCGGGTCGAACGGGTGCTCACGTCGGACGCCGTCCTCCCCGCCGACCTCGTCGTCCACGGCATCGGCGCCGCCCCTCGCGACGAGCTGGCGCGGGCGGCCGGACTGGCGGTGGACGACGGCGTCCTGGTCGACGAGCAGCTCCGGTCGGTCTCCGACCCGCGGGTCTTCGCCGTCGGCGACTGCGCCCGGCATCCGCATCCGCACGCGGCCGGGCCGGTCCGGCTGGAGTCCGTGCAGAACGCCACCGACCAGGGCGCGCTGGTCGGCCGGCGCCTCGCCGGACAGCCGCCCGCCCGGTACGAGAGCCTGCCGTGGTTCTGGAGCGACCAGGGCACCGTCAAGCTGCAGATCGCCGGGCTTCGGGCGCCCTCCGACGACGTACGGCTGTGCGTCGGCGACGCTCCCGAGCGGCTGGCCGCGTACGCCTTCCGCGGCGGTGTGCTGGCGGCGGTGGAGACGTTGAACTGGCCCGCCGAGCACCTGGCCGCGCGCCGTCTGCTGGAGCGGCGGACCCCGGTGTCCGCCGACGAGCTGGCGGGCACGACCCTCGGAGCGCTCGCCCGGGCCGGACGCGCGGCGGAGGTGCGGGGATGACGCACACGTTCGGGGCCCATCTGACCGTCGGCGCGGTCGAGTCCGGGACGCGGACCGCCCTGGTCTTCGAGGACCGCGCCTGGACCTACGCCGAACTGGAGTCGGCGGTCCGGCGGACCGTAGCCCGCCTGGACAAGCACGGGGTGCGCAGGGGCGACCGTGTGGTGATGCAGGGCGCGGCCCGGCCCGAGGCGCTGATCACGCTGTTCGCGGTGACGCGCATGGGCGCGGTGCTCGTTCCCCTGCACCCGCAGGCGGCCGGGGGCGAGCTGGCGGTCGTCTGCGAGGAGACGTCTCCGGTGGCGGTGGTCGCCGACGAGGGGTTCCCGGCGGCGGGGACGGGACTGCGGCTCGCCTGGGAAGACCTGCACCCCGTGGGGGACGACGGGCCCGAGGCTCCGCCGCCGGACGCCCCGGACGGGTCCGACGTCGCCGTCATCGCGTTCACGTCGGGCACCTCCGGACGTCCCAAGGGCGTCGCGCTGACCCATGACAACCTGTGCCGGAGCATGGCGGGCGGCCTGGCCGGGATGCCCTTCGGTCCCTTCGGCGAGGACGACACCGCGCTGATCGCCACCCCGCTGGCGCATGTCGCCGTCCTCGGCGGGCTTCCGCAGGTCACCTGGGCGCGGCGCGGGACGGTCGTCCTGGCCCCGCGCTTCGACCCGGACCTGTTCGTCGATCTGGTCCGCGACCACCGCGTCACCTGCGCCTTCGCGGTGCCCGCCATGTCCGCCCTGCTGGCCCGCCACCCCCGCTTCGGCAGCGGCGACCTGGACTCCCTGCGCTGGATCCTGTCCGGTGGATCGCCGGCCCGGACCGCCGTCCGCGAGCAGTTCCGGGCCCGCGGGATCGGCGTGGTCAACTCCTACGGTCTGACGGAGACCGGCGCGGGCGTCACCTACTCCGCGCCCGACGAGCCGGCCGCCTCCACCGGCTCCCCCGTCCCCGGGGTCGAGCTGATGATCGTGGACGCCGCCGGGTCCCCCGTCTCGGTCGGCGGGCCCGGCGAGATCTGGGTGCGCGGGCCGTCGGTGGCGTCCGGGTACCGGACCGCCGCCGGGCCGGTGCCGGTGACCGACGCGGAGGGCTGGTTCCACAGCGGCGACCGGGGACGGTTCGACGACGAGGGCCGGCTCACGGTCGTCGGCCGGCTCAAGGAGACCATCATCACCGGCGGCGAGAACGTCGACCCGGCCGAGGTGGAGAACGCCCTCGCGGACCTCCCCGGCGTCGTCGAGGTCGCGGTGTCCGGAGCGCCGGATCCGGTCTGGGGCGAGATCGTGACCGCCTTCCTCGTCACCGAGGCCGCCGAGGCCACCGCGGACACCGCGGACGCCGACGCCCCGACCCTGGACGACGTCCGGGGTCACCTCGACGGCCGGCTCGCCCGGCACAAGTGGCCCCGGCGCCTGTGCGTCGTGCCCGCACTGCCCCGCGGGGCGACCGGAAAGCTCCAGCGGGCGCGCCTCGCGACTCTGCTGGACGACTGACCACAACCGCACACACCCATCGGAGGCCGCACCGTCACAGGTGCCGTCTCGCCCACCCCTACCCTCACCCTCCCCACCCTCACCCTCCCCACCCTCACCCCGAGGAGACGCCATGAGTGCGACCATGCGAGCCGCGCGGATGCACCACGTCGGCGAGCCGATGAAGCTCGAGGAACTCCCGGTTCCCGAGCCCGGCCGCGGCGACGTCCGCGTGGCCGTCCACGCCGTCAACATCGTTCCGAACCTCGCCAACATCCTGAACATGTGGACCACCTGGTTCCCGCACAGCCCGCTGCCCACCCTGCCGGCGATCTTCGGCCTCGACCCGGCCGGTGTGATCGAGGAGGTCGGC
Organism: Streptomyces sp. NPDC002623; assembly: GCF_053592635.1. Classification (NCBI taxonomy): domain Bacteria; kingdom Bacillati; phylum Actinomycetota; class Actinomycetes; order Kitasatosporales; family Streptomycetaceae; genus Streptomyces; species Streptomyces sp. NPDC002623. The sequence continues at coordinate 69,154 of NZ_JBSFWB010000024.1, forward strand.
GAGGGCGTCGAGGGCTTCGAGGTCGGCGACCGGGTGTACGTCAACCCGGGCCGCTCCTGCGGCTCCTGCCGCTCCTGCCGCGGCGGCGACTCGATCAACTGCGCCAGTTACGCCTTCGCCGGCTACTTCGGCTTCTCCCCGACCGCGCTGAACCTGCTCGACCGCTACCAGGGCGGCCTCGCCGAGTACATGATCGCCCCGGCATACAGCCTGGTGAAGCTGCCGGACTCGCTGTCCTTCGAGGCCGCCGCCCGCTTCGGCTACCTCGGCACGATGTACTCGGCCCTGCGCAAGGCCGGGGCGGGCCCGGGGAAGACGATCCTGGTCAACGGCATCAGCGGCACCCTCGGCATCGGCGCCGCGCTCCTCGCGCCCGCCATGGGCCTGACCCACGTGTACGGCACCGGCCGCGACAAGGGCCTGCTGGACCAGGTCGGCAAGCTCGCGGGCGGCCGGCTGCGGCTGCACTCCCTCGACGACGGTCCGCTCGACGACTGGCTGCGCGAGGAGACCGGCGGATACGGCGCCGACATCTACATCGACGCCCTCGGTCCGGGCGCCCCGCACGAGACCTTCCGGGCCGGGATGCGGGCGATGGCCCGCGGCGGCATCGCGGTCAACATCGGCGCCGTCGCCGGCGATCTGCCCATCGACATCCACCGGATGATGGACCAGCAGCTGCAGCTGATCGGCTCGGCCTGGTTCACCTCCGGCGAGGGCCAGACCATGGCCGACATGGCGGGGGCGGGCCTGCTGGACCTGAGCCCCCTGGAACACCAGGTGTTCCCGCTGGAGCAGGTCAACGACGCCATCAGCGGCATCGCCGAGCGCAACGGCGGCTTCAGCAACTTCATCATCAGCCCGACGGCCTGACCCCGACCCGTCTTCGACCGATCTCTGGAGACCGACGATGTACGCACCGCACGCCGGGCGCCCGGCCGACCCCCTGGACCTGCTCGAACTCGACAGCCTGCTCACACCGGACGAGCGCGCCGTGCGCGACGCGGTGCGCACCTTCTGCGACCGGCGCGTCGACCCGTTCATCGCCGAGTGGTTCGAGCAGGGGGCCGTCGAGGACATCCGCGGACTCACCAAGGAGCTCGGCGAACTCGGCCTGCTGGGCATGCACCTGGACGGGTACGGCTGCGCGGGGATGAGCGCGGTCGACTACGGACTCGCCTGTCTGGAGCTGGAGGCCACCGACTCCGGGCTGCGTTCCCTGGTGTCCGTGCAGGGCTCGCTGGCCATGTACGCGATCCACGCCTTCGGCTCCGAGGAGCAGAAGGAGGAGTGGCTGCCGCGGCTGGCCGCCGGCACCGCCATCGGCTGCTTCGGCCTGACCGAGCCCGACTCCGGCTCCGACCCCGGCAGCATGCGCACGGTCGCCCGTCGGGACGGTGGGGGCGACTGGGTCCTGGACGGCCGCAAGATGTGGATCACCAACGGCTCGGTCGCCGACGTGGCCGTGGTCTGGGCCCGCACGGACGACGGCGTCCGCGGCTTCGTCGTCCCCACGGACACCCCCGGTTTCTCGGCGTCCGCCATCAAGCACAAGATGTCGCTGCGGGCGTCGGTGACCAGCGAGCTGGTCCTGGACTCCGTACGGCTGCCGTCGACGGCCGTCCTGCCGGAGGTCCGGGGGCTGCGCGGCCCGCTGTCCTGCCTCAACGAGGCCCGGTACGGCATCGCCTGGGGCGCGATGGGCGCCGCCCGGTCGTCGTTCCGGGCGGCCCTGGCCTACGCCGGCGACCGGGTCCAGTTCGGCCGCCCGATCAGCGGATTCCAGCTGACGCAGGCCAAGTTGACCGACATGTCCCTCGAACTGTCCAAGGGCACGCTGCTGGCGCTGCACCTCGGCCGGATCAAGGACGACCGCGGGCTGCGGCCCGAGCAGGTCAGCTACGGCAAGCTCAACAACACCCGTGCCGCGCTGGACATCTGCCGGGCCGCGCGCACGATCCTGGGCGCGAACGGCATCTCGCTGGAGTACCCGGTCATCCGGCACGCCAACAACCTGGAGTCGATCCTCACCTACGAGGGCACCGTGGAGATGCACACCCTCGTGATCGGCCAGTCCCTGACGGGGCAGGCGGCCTTCCGGTGACCGACGCGCCACGGCCGACGGCCGACATCCGGCGGGTCGGGGTCGTCGGGTGCGGTCCGATGGGCGCGGGCATCGCCGAGGTCTGCGCCCGCGCCGGGCTGGACGTCGTCGTCCACGAGGCGGGCGCCGGCGCGGCGCAGGCCGGCCGAGCCCGGCTCGCCGCCTCGCTCGACCGCGGTGTCCGGCGCGGCAGGCTCTCGGCCGCGGAGCGGGACGAGGTGGGGCTGCTCGGCCGGAAGTCCGGCCGCGCAGCCATGATCACTCCGAGAGCTTCCACGCCCACTCCGGGAAACGGGTGATCTCCTGATCTCACCTCACGTGCGGGACTTCTGCGTTGCGGCGAACTCGTCGGCCGCGGCGAGGTCGAAGTCGCCATGGTCGCTGCCGAGCCCCTGCGCGACGAGGGCCGCGGCGGCGCTGCCGAGGACGGCGGCGTCGCTCGGCGTCCGGCCCAGGCTCACGCCTCGCAGGTAGCCCGCAGAGAACGCGTCGCCGCAGCCGGTGGTGTCGACGACGTCGATGACGAAGGCGGGAACCGGTTCCGCGCCGTCCGCGGTCACCACGAGCGCGCCGTCGCCGCCGCGGGTGACGGCGACGACGCCCGCACCGGCGCCGAGGAGCTTGCGCGCGCCCGCCAGCAGGTCGCTCTCGCCGGTGAAGCCGAGGACCTGGTCCTCGTTGGGCAGCAGATGGTCGATGTGGGGCAGGGCCGCCTCCAACTGCTCGAAGCTGCCGAGGACTCCGGGGGCGAGCAGGTCCACGGAGGTGACGACGCCGTGCTCCTTCGCGAACGACAGGATGCGCGTCGCGACCTCGACGCCGATCAACTCCGGTCCGCCGAGGTGGAGATGGGTGGCCTCGGCGAGGGCGTCCCAGGGGACGTCGTCCAGGCCGTAGGTGATGTTCGCACCGAGGAGGTGCAGCGAGGGACGGTCGCCGTTGGGCCGGATCGGCAGGACGCTCGCGGAGGTGGCGGTGTCCGTGCGGCGGACGAGGAACTCGGTGTCGACGCCGGCCCGTTCGAGCAGCTGCACCAGCATGTCGCCGGTCGGGTCGGTGCCGATCGCGCCGGCGCTGCGCACCTGTGCGCCCAGCTTGGCGAGGGTGAGGGCGGTGCCGCCGGCGGTTCCGGCGGCGGTCATCCGGATGTCGTCGACGAGCGTCGCGCCCTGGCCCTCGGGTATCTCCTCCACGGGCCGCACCAGTACGTCGAGCACGTGCACGCCCATCGTGAAGACCTTCATCGGCTCCCCCTTCATCGGCTTTCCTCCTGCGCGGGTGGTACGGGGTGGGTGGTTCCGTAGTCGCGGGCGATCGCGGCCTCGATGACCGCGAGTTGCTGCTGTTCGTCGAGGGCGCGGGGCCGCCCCATGACGGCCGCGCGCTGGTAGACGCCGCAGGCCCACTCGAGGAGCAATGCGTGCTCGACGGCCTTGTCCAGGGTCGTCGCGTGGGCGACCGCACCGTGGTTGGCCATCAGGGCGGCGCTGCGACCGTCGAGCGCGGCGATCACCGACTCGGCGAGTTCGGGGGTGCCGAACGTGGCGTACGGCGCGACCCGCACGGTGCCGCCGAGTGCGAGCAACTGGTAGTGGATGCAGGGCAGTTCGGCGAGGACGCAGGAGACGGCCGTGGACATCGGGGCGTGGGTGTGGACGACCGCGCCGGTGCCGTAGCGGCGGTAGACGCCGAGGTGCAGATCCAGTTCCGAGGTCGGCCGCAGCTCCCCGGCCACGATCTTCCCGTCGAGGTCGACCACGGTCACCTGGTCCGGGGTCAGCCGTTCGAGGACCGCTCCGGTCGCGGTGACGGCGACCCGGTCCTCGACCCGGACGCTCACGTTTCCGGCCGTGCCGATGAGGAGGCCCTCGGCCCCCAGGCGCCGGCAGGCGTCCGCGACGGCGGTCCGCTCCTGACTCAGCGCCGAGCTTGAGGCGGTCATGGGCGCGAAGGTAGCGTAAACGTGAAACAAAGTCACGTTCAGGTTTGGAGACGTTTCCTTGGCCCAGCCGACCGCAGGCTCCGACGGCGGAACCCCCCTGCGCCGCACCCCCCGGCAGGCGCGCAGCAGGGCCCGGCTGGCCCTGTTGCTGGAGGCCGCCGAGCGCATCCTGGTCGCCGAGGGCGTCGAGGCGCTCACCACGACACGGGTCGCGGCCGAGGCGAAGGTGTCGGTCGGCTCGCTGTACCAGTACCTCCCCGACCGGGGCGCGATCATCGACGCCCTGGCGACGGGGTACTTCGCCCGCCTGGAAGCCGTCATGGACGATCTGGTCCGGGCGGCGTCCGAGGAGCGGTGGGACGATCCCGTGGGCGTGCTCGTCGACACGTACGCCCACGTCTACCGCACCGAACACGGCTTTCGCGCCCTGTGGTTCGGCAGCGGGCTGACCGAGCGGACCCGGGCCGCGGACCGCGAGCACAAGCATCGGATGGCCGACGGGATCCGTCGCGTCCTGCTCGCGCTGGGCGTCGCCCGCGACGACGAGGCCCTCACGAGGGCCGCCACCGCCGCGATCCTCACCGCCGACGCACTGGCCCAGGAGGCGTTCCGCCGAGCCCCGGAGGGCGACATCGCCCTCCTCGACGAGGCGAAGACGATGCTGCGCGGCTACCTCACCGAGGTCGTCGCCCGCTACGAACAGCGGTAGGCGCCGTGAGCCGTCCCGGGGGGAGAGCCGCTGGCAGCGGCACCGAACCGGTCGATACGGTCGGAGCCCGACCACCCGAGAAGGCGGTGCGGTCTGCCCGCGCTGGTCAGGGAGACGGACCCTGGTACGGCTGAAGGGGTTGGACTATCCGTTGTGTGCTTCGAGCTCGGTCGCCAGCGTCTGTTGGGTGGCCGCCCACGACGCCAGGAGCGCCAAATTGTCAGCGGTCGGTGTGCCCGCGGGTGCGGTGTAGACGTTGAGGTGCAGGCCGGGTTCGGCGGGCAGTTCCAGGGGCTCGACGTCCAAGTCGAGCCGGCCCACGATCGGATGGCGCACACGCTTGCGGCCGGACCGGTGCAGCCGCACGTCCTGAGATGCCCACCGCTGCCGAAACAGCTCACTGCACGTTGACAGTTCGCCGACCAGGGCGATCAGCTCCTCGTCGTGCGGATTGCGGCCGGCTGCCATGCGCAGCTTCGCGGCCACGGCACCGGCAACCTGGTCGTAGTCGACAAAGAAATCTCTGGCCGCCTCAGGGTTCAGATAGACGAACCGCGCTGTGTTCGCGGGCCGTCGCGGGTCGGCCAGCACCGGTGAATACAGCGCGCGAGCGAGTTGATTCATGGCGAGCACGTCATAACGGCCGTTACCGATCCAGGCCGGCGCATCGGAGATCGCGTCGAGCACCTGCTGCAGCGTCGAACGCACCGTCACGGCAGGCCTGCGCCGACGTGGGCCGCTGGGCGCCCCGGACTGGCGCGCGAGGTGGAACAGGTGGTCACGCTCGGCCTCGTCGAGTTGCAAGGCAGAGGCCAACGCGCCGAGCACGCCGTCGGAGGCACCGGCGAGGCTGCCGCGCTCCATGCGCACGTAGTAGTCGACCGATACCCCCGCCAGGAGCGCGACCTCCTCGCGGCGCAGACCTTTGACCCGACGGTTGCCGCCGTAAGCGGGCAGGCCCGCCTGCTCCGGTGCGATGCGGGCGCGACGCGAGCTGAGAAACTCCCGGATCTCCGTGCGTAGATCCATCTCGGTTATCTCCTCACCGTAAGCCCGTCCCGCAATCTAATGGATATTTGTTGCGGTCGTTGCGGTGCCGCCGTCCACCGGGATGATGGCGCCCGTGAGATAGGACCCGGCCCGGCTGGCGAGAAACACGGCGGCACCCGCCATGTCGTCGTCGCGGCCGAGCCGACGCAGAGGGGCCGCCGCCGCGATCGTGTCGCCGATGGCATCGAGAGTGGTCGCCATCATCTGCGACGGGAACACTCCCGGTGCTACCGCGTTCACCGTGATGTGCTGTGGGCCCAGCTCTCTGGCAAGTACCCTGGTGAGTTGATGGAGTGCCGCTTTGCTGCTGGCGTACGAGTAGTTGGGCGACGGGGCGACGTGGATGGCGGCGATGCTGCCGATGTTGATGATCCGTGCGGGATCATCGGCGGTGCCCGCCTTACGAAGTGCCGGGAGCAGTGCCTGCACCAGCCAGAACGGCGACTTGAGGTTGAGGTCGAGCACTGTATCCCAGGCCTCGTCCGGGAACGTCTCCAGCGGCTCGCGCCACATCGCTCCCGCGTTGTTGACAAGGATGTCCAGGCGTTCCGAGTCGGCCTGGACGAGATCAGCGAGGCGCTGACACTCGTCGTGCCTGGACAGGTCGGCGGGGATTGCTCGCACGTCGCCGAATTCGGACAGTAGCCGCTGTGCCTCCGCGCACGTGTCTGCGTTGCGTGAGCTGATGACGACGTGGGCGCCCGCCTGGAGAAGGCCGCGCGCTATCATCATCCCAATGCCTCTGGTGCCGCCAGTGACAAGGGCGCGCTTTCCCCTCAGGTCGAAAAGTTCCGTGTGAGTGGTGAACTGGTTCTCCGCCATTGGTCTCCGTCACTTCTGTCGTAAAAGAATGTGCCGACACGGTCGCGTATTCGGGGCAGCTGAATTGAATGATGATGGTAAAGCTGCAGTGCGTTTCCATGAAGTGTTGTCGGCGCTTTCGGCTCAACCAGGTTGACAGGCGTTTGGAACGTCGGGGAGACCCTGGTGATACAGGTACTGTCAGAACCCCCTTTCCCGCAATGGGAGAGCGCGGACGGCGGAGCCAAAGGATCAGGGGCTGTTTCGGATTGCTCCGAAACAGCCCCTGATCGGTGACTCTTTCCTGTCGGGACGACAGGATTTGAACCTGCGACCCCTTGACCCCCAGTCAAGTGCGCTACCAAGCTGCGCCACGTCCCGCGGTGTCTCCGCGGCGGTGAGCTGCGGGAACACGCAGGTGAACCTTACCGCACGGGGGTGGGCGCCGCGGTCGGCGTCCCGTGTGCGGCCGGCTGCGACGGGCGGCCCGCACGGCGGACGGGAACCAGCAGGGCGGCGAACGCGGCGCCCAGGCAGAGCACGGCCAGCAGAGTGAAGCCGTGGGTGTAGCCGGAGTCGTACGGCAGGCCCGACGGCTGGAGGCGGCCGGTGACCAGGACGCTCGTGACGGCCGCGCCGATGGAGCCGCCGATGGTGCGGATGTTGGCGTTCATCCCGGTGGCGGCGCCGGTCTGCCCGGCGGGGACGCTGCCGACGATCAGGTTGGCCATCGAGGCGAAGGCGAGACCGATGCCGAGGCCGAACACGCCCGCAACGAAGGCGACCTGCCACTGCTCCTCGTGCCAGAGCGCGAGGAAGCCCAGGGCGAGCGCACCGAGTGCGGCGCCGGTGGTCAGCAGCGCCTTTGCGCCGACGCGGGGTTCGAGCCGTCCGCTGAGCACGCCCGAGACGAACATCGCGACCAGCATCGGCAGCATGAGGAGCCCGGAGGCGGTGACGCTCGCGCCGAAGCCGTAGCCGGCCGTGCTCGGGGTCTGGACGAAGCCGGGCAGGAAGGACCAGATCGCGTACATGCCCGCGCCGAAGAGCAGCGCGGCGAGGTTCGTGGTCCACACGGCCGGCAGTCGCATGATGCGCAGGTCGATCAGCGGGTGGCGGGAGCGGGCCTCGAAGGTCAGCCACAGCGCGAAGAGGGCCACCGCCACGGCGAGCAGGCCGATCACGCGGGCCGAGCCCCAACCCCAGCTGCCCGCCTGGCTGAGCGGCAGCAGCAGGGCGACCAGCCAGCCCGACAGCAGCACCGCGCCGAGCCAACTGACCTTGCCCTCCGCGCGGTTAGGCGACTCGGGCACATAGCGCAGGGCGATCAGGGCGGCGGCGGCCACGATGCCGACGGGGATCCAGAACAGCCAGCGGTAGTCGAGCGCGGAGACGATCGGTCCGGCCGCGACCATGCCGACCCCGCCGCCGGCCGCGATCACGGCGGACAGGTTGCTGATGCTGCCGGGCACCCGGGACGGGGCGAACTCGTCCCGGATGATGCCGAAGGAGAGCGGGAACAGAGCGCCGCCGATGCCCTGGATCACCCGGGCGACGATCAGGACGCCGATGTTCGGCGCGAGCGCGGCGAGCAGACAGCCCGCCAGGACGGCCAGGAGGACCGCGACGAGGGTGCGTTTCTTGCCGATCAGGTCGCCGACCCGGCCCAGGATCGGCGTGAAGACGGACGCGGACAGCAGGTAGGCGGTCATCACCCAGGTCGCGGTGGACTGCGAGGTGTGCAGGGCGTGCTGGACGGTGGGCAGAGCCGGTGCTATCAGCGACTGGAGCATGGAGAACACGCCCGCACCGGTCGCGAGGACCGCGAACGTGAGGCGCGTGGACTTGCGGGGCATGAGAAGCCTCTCGGAAACCCGGAAAACAGGAAACCCGGAAACAGGATGAAAGGGCTAAAGGGCGAAAGTGCGAAAGGAAGCGCGAGGGGGGACGGCACAGGGGGCCTCCGACTGTTAAAGTGGAGGCACCCCTCCACTGTAGCGGAGGTACCCCTCCGGTTCAACCGAGTCCGCCCAGGAGGCAGCAGTGACGGCCCAGCCGTTCCCCGTCGGCGAGATCGTCGCCGCCCAGCGCCCGCACCGTAAGGACGCCGCCCGCAACTACGACGCCCTGCTGGACGCCGCACGCGAGGCGTTCGCCGAGAACGGCGCGGAGGCCTCGCTGGAGGACATCGCCCGCCGGGCCGGCGTCGGCATCGGCACGCTCTACCGGAACTTCCCGACCCGTCGGGCCCTGTTCGAGAGCGTCTACGCGGACGAGGTCAACGCGCTGTGCCAGGCGGCTCTCGAACTCGGCGACCTGCCGCCGTGGGAGGCGCTGACGGCCTGGCTGGGGCGGTTCGCGGGCTACATGGTGACCAAGCGGGCCGTGCGCGAGGCGCTGGAGGACGAGTCGGAGATCTTCGGGGCCTGCCGCGAGTCGATGTACGCGGCGGGCGGACCGCTGTTCGAGCGAGCCCAGGACACCGGCGCGGCCCGCAAGGACATGGACTTCGGCGATCTGCTGCGGCTGGTCGCCGGCATCACCGCGACGACGTTCGTCGACGACGCCCAGCGCGACCGCGTCCTGGCCATCGCCCTGGACGGGGTGCGCGCCGGGCGCTGAGGCGGTCGGTCAGTCCGCCAGCGGGTACTCGGGGGCCAGCAGGTCCGCGATCCGCTCGGTGATCGTCTGGGCGTTGTTTCCGCCGGGAGCGTCCGGGCCGACGGTCGTCGACACGGCGATCGACAGCCGCTCGTGCGGCTCGTACGCCATCACGGCCGCGTAGCCGAAGAAGGACGGGTTCTGCACCACCCAGCCGTTCTTGACGACGACGCCGACGCCGAAGTGGAAGTCCTCGGTCATCGGCAGGCAGACGGTGGCCGGACAGGTCTCCGTCGGCTGTCCGAGACCGACCGTGCCCGGGTCGAGCTGGGTGCGGTGGGCGCGCCTGGAGAGCAGTTCGCCCGCGCCGACGCCCTGCCCGGAGCGGGCGAGGTCGCAGATGTCCTGGGTGAGGATCGCGCCGGGGGCGGTGGTCCAGGACGGGTTGAAGTAGGTCGACTCCTCGTAGGTGCCGCGCTCGTCGTCGTAGGCGTGCAGGACGGGACGCGGGATGACCGCGGTGTCGTTGTTGCGGGTGTTGCGCAGATCGAGCGGCTTCAGGATCCGCTCCTCGAGCAGCCGCTCCAGCGGAGTGTCGGTGATCTTCTCCAGGGCCTGGCCGAGGAGGACGAAGTTGGCGTGCGAGTAGCTCCAGTTGGTGCCGGGCTCGTACCACAGGGGGTGGCTCAGCGAGATCCCGACGACCTCCTCGGGCGTCCAGTGCTGCCACGGGTCGGCGTAGAGCCTCTCCAGGAAGACCGGGTCGGTGACGTAGTCGTGCAGGCCCGAGGTGGAGTCGCCGAGCATGCGCAGGGTGATCTCGTCGCCGTGCGGCAGGTCGGGCAGCCAGCGCGAGACCGGGTCGTCGAGGCGGACCTTGTGCTCGTCGACGAGCTGGAGCAGCACGGTGCCCATGAAGGCGATGCCGACCGAGCCGGTGCGGAAGTGCATCGCGGGGGTGGCCGGCACGTCCGTCATGGACTCGCCGACCGCGCCGGTGACGAGTTCGCGTCCGTCGACCGTGACCTTGACGAGAGCAGCCTCGAGATCGAGTTCCTGCTGCGCCTGGCGGACGATGTCCATGACCTGCCGCGCCCGGCCCTCGGGGTTCCGGGTGGCGGTGCACGCCTGGTCGTGGCGTTCGGGGGCGGCCGCGGCGACCGCTGTCTGAAGAGTCGAGGCGAGGAGAGCGGCGGCGCACAGGACCGCCGTACGGGTACGCGTCATATGCGCACTATGGGCTGATCTTCACACCGGCTCCGACGCCAACACTCCGGACGGCTCGGCCCCGGACCCGTACGGAGGAGTTGACACGACGGGCACTTTGGTCTGACCTTTGTTATGTTTCGCAACTCGCATCGTATCCGCCAGAGGGGTGTCCCCGCCGTGGACTTCGAGCTGACCGAGGACCAGAACACGATCCGCAAGGCCGTCGCCGGGCTGCTGAAGGACTTCGACGACCGGTACTGGATGGAGAAGGACCAGGCCCACGCGTTTCCCCAGGAGTTCTACGCCGCCGTCGCGGACGGCGGTTGGCTGGGCGTCACGATCCCGGAGGCGTACGGCGGCCACGGCCTGGGCATCACCGAGGCCTCCCTGCTGCTGGAGGAGGTCGCGCGCTCCGGCGGCGGGATGAACGCCGCCAGCGCGATCCATATGTCGATCTTCGGCATGCATCCGGTGGTGGTGCACGGCTCCGAGGAACTGAAGCGGCGCACCCTGCCGCGCATCGCCTCCGGCGACCTGCATGTGTGCTTCGGGGTGACCGAGCCCGGCGCGGGGCTCGACACCACGAGCATCACGACGTACGCGCGCCGCGCCGGCGACCACTACGTGGTCAGCGGGCGCAAGGTGTGGATCTCCAAGGCGATGGAGTCGGAGAAGATCCTGCTGCTGACCCGGACGTCGAGGCTCGACGAGGTGGACAAGCGCACCGACGGGATGACGCTGTTCCTCACCGACCTGGACCGCGACCGCGTCGACGTCCGGCCCATCCCGAAGATGGGCCGCAACGCCGTCACCTCGAACGAGCTGTTCATCGACGATCTGCGGATCCCCGTCGAGGACCGGGTCGGCGAGGAGGGGCAGGGGTTCGGGTATCTGCTCGACGGGCTCAACCCGGAGCGCATGCTGATCGCCGCGGAGGCGCTCGGCATCGGGCGCGTCGCACTGGAGCGGGCCGTGCGGTACGGCCGCGAACGGGTCGTCTTCGGACGGCCGATCGGGATGAACCAGGGCGTGCAGTTCCCGCTCGCCGACGCCCTCGCCCGGCTGGACGCGGCCGAGCTGGTGCTGCGCAAGGCGACCTGGCTGTACGACAACGGGCGGCCCTGCGGGCGGGAGGCGAACACCGCCAAGTACCTGTGCGCGGACGCCGGGTTCGAGGCCGCCGACCGGGCGCTGCAGACCCACGGCGGCATGGGCTACTCCGAGGAGTACCCGGTGGCCCGCTTCTTCCGCGAGGCACGGCTCCTGCGGATCGCGCCGATCAGTCAGGAAATGATCCTGAACTACCTGGGATCGCACACACTGGGACTTCCGAGGAGCTACTGATGACCGGTCGGTCGCATCTGTTCGATCTCACGGGGCGCTCCGCGCTGGTCACCGGCGCCGCCGGCGGCATCGGCGCAGCCGTCGCCGAGGCCCTCGCCCAGGCGGGCGCGGCGGTGCTGGTGACCGACGTGGACGAGGCGGCCGCGGCGGCCGTCGCCGGGAAGCTGTCCGCGGCCGGGCACACGGCGGACAGCGCCGCGCTCGATGTGACGGACCGGGCGACGGCCGACGCGGCGGCGGCCCGGGCGGCCGCGCTCGCGGGCGGGACGCTGCACATCCTCGTCAACAACGCCGGGGTCACCGCCCCGGCCATGTTCGAGAAACTGACGGAGGACGCCTTCCGCCGGATCCTCGACGTCCATGTCCTCGGCGCCTACCACTGCGCGCAGGCGGCGCTGCCGCACCTGCCCGAGGACGGGCGGGGACGGATCATCAACGTGACGTCCTCCGCCGGCCTGGTCGGCACCCTGGGCCAGGTGAACTACTCCGCCGCCAAGGCCGGGATCATCGGTCTGACCAAGTCCCTGGCCCGCGAACTCGCGCGCAGAAACATCCTGGTAAACGCTCTCGCGCCGCTTGCCGCGACCCCGATGACCGAGACCATCCGCACGAACGAGAAGTTCGCGCCCCAGATGCTGGCCCGGATTCCGCTCGGGCGGTGGGCCGAGCCGGCGGAGGTCGCGGGCGCGTTCGTGTTCCTCGCGTCCGACGCGGCGTCCTTCGTCACCGGGCAGGTGCTGCCGGTGGACGGGGGAACGGTCATGTGACATCCGCCGTCGCCTCTGTGTTGAATGGTCCGACCGAAAACGAACCGAAACGGACCCGACGAGAGGCCTGACCCCGTGCCCCGCTCCCAGCAGCCCACCCCCCGCTTCGACCCGCTGACCGTCCCGAAGGCCTCGGACGTGCTGGCCGCCGAGGTGCGCGAGCGGATCCTGTCCGGGGAGTTCGGCGAGGGCCTGGCGCTGCCCCCGGAGCGGCAGCTCGTGGAGCAGACGGGCCTGAGCCGGGCGACCGTGCGGGAGGCGCTGCGGGTCCTGGAAGTCGAGGGGCTGCTGGAGATCCGGCCGGGGCGCGGGGGCGGCGCGTTCGTGCACCGGCCGGGGCGTGAGTCCCTGGCGAACACCGTGCGGCTGGTGATCCGGGGGCAGCGGATCCGGCCGGCCGCCCTGCACGAGACCCGGGAGGCGATCGAACCGACCTGCGCGGCGCTCGCCGCCCGCCACCGCACCGACCTCGACCTCGCCGAACTCGACGCCGCGCACGCCGAGTTGGTGGGCGCGGGGGACGACGTCCAGCGGTTCCTGCGGGCCAATGTGCGCTGGCACACGGCGGTGGCAAAGGCGAGCGCCAACGAACTGCTCATCGGGTTCATGAGCGCGCTGGCGCAGTCCATCCACGCGGCGACGGACCTGGAACAGTTCATGGACGCGGACATCCGCGAGGTGACCGCCCGAGCCCACGCCCGGATCACCGAGGCGATCCGGACCGGCGACGAGGCGGCGGCGGCCCGGCGGATGACTCGGCACGTGTGCGGGTTCGCGCAGGCGTCGGCCGAGGTGGACAGCCGTACGTCACTCCCCTCGAAACTCCTCTAGAAGCTCTCCTCCAAGCCCGCCTCGAAGCCCCCCTCGAAGCCCCCCTCGAAGCCCCCTCGAAGTGAGAATGCGATTCTCTAATAAGCGCAACCCCATTGACAGTTTCGGTCTGACCTTTAATACCATCCGGGTATGAGCAAGGTGAGTCCCGTACTGACCGTGGTCGCGGACGGCGACGTCCGTATCGTCACGCTGAACCGCCCCGACCGGCTGAACGGCGTGAACGAAGAACTGCATCGCAGGCTGTCCGAGGTGTGGCGCGAGCTCGCGGACGACACCGACGCGCGGGCCGTCGTCCTCACGGGCGCGGGCCGGGCGTTCAGCGCCGGCGGCGACTTCGAGCATCTGCGCCGCCACCACACCGATCCGGAGCTCCGGGAGCGGTCGATCCGGCTGGACCGGACGATCCAGACCGACCTGATCCGCTTCCCGCTGCCCGTCGTCGCGGCGGTCAACGGCCCTGCGGTGGGCCTGGGTTGCTCCCTGGCGCTGGGCTGCGACCTCGTGCTGATGGCCGAGGACGCCTATCTGGCCGACCCGCATGTCTCGGTCGGCCTGGTCGCGGGCGACGGCGGGGTGACCCTGTGGCCGCTGCTGACCAGCCTGCTCCGGGTGAAGGAGTACCTCTTCACCGGGGACCGCATCCCGGCCGCGACGGCGGTCGAACTGGGCCTGGCCAACCGGGTGGTGGCGAGCGATCGTCTGTCGGCCGAGGCGCTCGCCCTCGCCCACCGGCTCGCCGCCCAGCCCGCCGAGGCCCTGCGCGCGACGAAGGCGGCACTGGCCGCGGTCGTCGAGCAGGTCTCGCGCGGCGGCATGGAGGCCGCGCTGCTGGCGGAGCGGGCCACGATGACAAGCCCGGACCACATCCGCATCGTCGAGGAACTCGCCTCCCGGGCCGACCGCCGGGCGTCGGCGGGCGAGGGGGCCTGACCGTGGAGTCCGAGGAGTTCCTGCTGGTCCGCGACCTGCTGCGGTCCTTCGCGACCCGGTACCGGACGGGTTCGGCCGACGAGGTGAACCCCACCGCCAGGGCGGCCGCGCAGCAGGCGCTCGACAAGTTGGGCCTCGCCGGACTGCGCGCCACGGCGCTGCCGGTCGCCACCGTCCAGGAGTGCGCGCTGCTCGCCGAGGAGCACGGCCGACAGCCGCTGACCACGTCCCTGCTCGGGACGGTGCTGCTGGCGCCGGAGGTGACCCGCCTCCTCGGCGACGGCTCCGCCACCACGGGCGCGGTCCGCACCATCGCCCTCGCCCCCGATCTCCGCTTCCCCGGGCCCGCGCCCTCCCGGCTCGTCGCCTGGGACTGCGAGGGCGCGGACGGCGCCCTGTGCGTGGACGCCGAAGGCACGGTGACCCGGGCCGAGTCGGGGCCTCCCGCCCCGACCGCCGACCTACTGCGCAGCGTGCGGACGGCCTACCCCGGCCCCGTCGTCGGCCGGCTGAGCCCGTCGGCCCACCAGCGGTGGCAGGCGTACGCCCTGGTGATCGTGGCGAGTGAACTCGTCGGCGCGGCGCGGGCGTTCTTCGAGCTGAGCGTCGACCACGCCCGCGAGCGCCGCCAGTACGGGCGGCCGATCGGCTCCTTCCAGGCGGTACAGCATCTGCTCGCCGACGCGACCACCCTCGTGGAGGCCTGCACGAGCGCCACGCGGTATGCCGCCTGGTCCCTGGACCACGAGCCGCCCGGCCGGGCACTCACCGCGGCCCGGGTCGCCAAGGCCGAGGTCGACGTCTCGGCGGTGGAGGCGGTCTACGCGGGCATGCAGGTGTTCGGCGGGATCGCGCAGACCTGGGAGCACGTGGCCCATCTGTACCTCCGCAAGGTCCTGCTGGGCGCGACCGTGCTGGCGACCACGTCCGACCTGCTGCCGGTCCTGGCGGAGCCGGAGGCCGCGCCGGCCGAGCCGGAGGCCGCCCTCGTGGAACCGGAGGCCGCACGATGACCGTCGACACCCCCCTCGACTTCGGGGACCCTGACGACCTGGAGCGGCTGCGCCGGGACTTCCGCGCCTGGCTGGCCGAGCATCCGCTGCCCGAACGCCTCCCGGACGAGCCGGTCCCCGTCTTCCTGCACCGCTGGCACCGACTGCTGCACTCCGGCGGCTGGGTGGGCCTCGACGTGCCCGAGGAGTACGGCGGACGCGGACTGACGCCGCTTCACCAGGTGGCGGTGAGCGACGAGTTGGGGGCGCGCGGCGCACCCGGCGTCCCCCGGATCGGCTATCTCGCCCACGCGCTGCTGGAGTTCGCCTCGCCGGACCAGCGCCGGCGACTGCTCCCACGGATGCTGGCCGGCGACGACGTGTGGTGCCAGGGCTTCAGCGAGCCCGGCGCCGGCTCCGACCTCGCCGGCATGACCACGTACGCCGCGTACGCCGAGCGCGGCGACGACGGCAGCGGCAGCGGCAGCGGTGGGCACTACACCGTGCGCGGCCAGAAGCTCTGGACCAGCTACGCCCAGTACTCGACCTACTGCCTGCTCCTGGCCCGCACCGACCGCACGGCCCCCCGGCACAAGTCGATCACCGCGTTCGCCCTCCCCCTCGACCGACCCGGCGTGACCGTGCGCCCGCTGCGGGCGGCCGGCGGCGACGACGAGTTCTGCGAGCTGTTCCTGGACGACGTACGGCTGGCGGAGTCGGAGCGGATCGGGGCCGAGGGGGACGGCTGGGCGCTGGCGATGACGACGGTGTCGTACGAGCGCAACGCGCTGGACACCGGGCATCTGTCCAAGTACGGGCTGCTGGTGGAGCGGTTGCGGCGGACCGCGAGCGAGCGCCGCGGGGAGCTGCCGGACGGGCTGCTGTCGGAGATCGGGCGGTGTTTCGTCGACTACGAGGTCCTCGTGGCGCACGCCCGCCGCCGCACCGCCGAGCGGCTCGCCGGGCAGGCCGCAGGACCGGAGTCGTCCGTCGACAAGCTGCTGATGACACGGGCCGAACAGCGGCTGTACGAGACGGCGTTGAAGGTCTACCCCGAGGAGCTGCACGGACCGGGCGGGGACGTCTTCGCCGAGTACCTCTACGCACGGGCCGCCTCCGTCTACGGCGGCACCTCGCAGATCCAGCGGAACATCATCGCGGCGCGCCTGCTGCGCCTGCCGAACGGAGCCGACTGATGCCCCACGACCAGGAGTTCCAGAGCATCCCGAACGTCATCCGGATCGCCGCCCGCCGGTTCGGGGACGCGTCGGCTCTCGTCCACCGTGACGAAGACCTGCACGAGGACCGCCACGAGGACCGCCACGAAGGCCGTGCCGAACTCCGCCTGAGTTTCGCTGAGTTGGAGGAGCTGATGCTCCGCTCCGTGCGGTCCGCCGTCGCCCTCGGGATCGGGCCGGGCGACCGGGTCGGGCTGTGTGCGCCGAACTCGGCGGAGTGGATCGTCGCCGCGCTCGGCATCCAGGGCGCGGGAGGAGTCGTCGTCCCGCTCAACACCCGCTTCAAAGCAGGGGAGATCTCCTACATCCTGCGCAAGTCCGGGGCGAAGGCCCTGTTCGCGGCCGCGTCCTTCCTGGGCGTCGACCACCTCGCCGACCTGAAGGCCGCCGACCCCGGGCTGCCCGCGCTGGACCGCACCGTCTCGCTCCTCGGTCCGCGCGGATCGGCCGACCTGAGCTGGAGCGAATTCCTGGACCTGGGCGGCCAGTTCGACGAGGCTGCCGCACATGCGGCCATCGACCGACTCACCCCGGACGACGTCTGCGACGTGATGTTCACCTCCGGCACCACCGGCCACCCCAAGGGCGTGATCCTCACCCACGGCCAGTCGCTGCGCGCCTACGGCTGGATGTCCGAGGAGTACGGCTTCCGCGCCTCGGACACCTTCCTGGTCGTCCCGCCGTTCTTCCACTGCTTCGGCTACAAGGCGGGCTGGCTGGCGTCCTTCATGCACGGCGTGACGGTCGTCCCCATGCCGGTATTCGACGCGGGGCGCGCACTGGAGATCATCGAGCGGGAGCGGGTCAGCATCCTCCTCGGCCCGCCCACCGTCTTCCACGACCTGCTCCACCACCCGGAGCGCCCCACCCGCGACCTGAGCTCCCTGCGCGTCTCCATGACCGGCGGCACCACGATCCCGGAGTCCCTGATCCGCGCGATGAAGAAGGAGCTGTCCTTCGACATCGTCCTGAGCGCGTACGGGCTCACCGAGTCGACGGCCCTCGTCACCAGCACCCGCCTCGACGACACCGAGGAGACGGTCGCCCGCACCACCGGCCGACCCATCCCCGACGTGGAGATCCGCATCGCCGAAGACGGAGCGAGACGCGGGGCGGAGGGCGGAGCGGAAGGCGGGGCGGAGGGCGGGGCGGAGGGCGTCGGGGAGATCCTGGTCCGCGGCTACAACGTCACAAGCGGTTACTGGGACGATCCCGAGGCCACGGCCGAGGCGATCGACGCCGAGGGCTGGCTGCACACCGGCGACGTCGGGCATGTCGACGAGGCCGGCAACCTGGCGATCGTCGACCGCAAGAAAGAGCTGTACATCGTCGGAGGGTTCAACGCCTATCCGGCCGAGATCGAGAAGCTGCTGCTCGGCTGTGCGCCGATAGCGCAGGTCGCGGTCATCGGCGTGCCCGACGAACGGCTCGGGGAGGTGGGCTGCGCCTTCGTCGTCCCGCATCCGGGCGCCGAGATCACCGAGGCCGCGGTGATCGCCTGGGCCCGGGAGCACATGGCCAACTTCAAGGTCCCGCGCCATGTGCGGTTCACCGACCGGCTGCCGCGCAACGCGAGCCAGAAGGTGCTCAAGCACGAGCTGCGCGCCCAGTTCGGGAGCCGCTGACATGGGGGCGGACGGGCCGCACGGGCCGCACGGGTCGGACGGGCCCCTCGCGGGGATCACGGTCGTGGCGCTCGAACAGGCCGTGTCGGCGCCCATGTGCACCCGCACGCTGGGGGACTTCGGGGCCCGGGTCGTCAAGGTGGAGAACCCGCGCGGCGGTGACTTCGCCCGGGACTACGACGACGTCGTGGGCGGTCTCGGCGCACACTTCGTATGGCTGAACCGGGGCAAGGAGTCGGTCGCCCTGGACCTCAAGTCGCAGGCGGGGATGGACATCCTGCTGCGGCTCCTGGACCGCGCCGATGTGCTCGTCTCCAACCTCTCCCCCGGCACGACCGCCAAACTCGGCGTCTGTCCGGCCGACCTGGCGGTGAGCCACCCCGGCCTGCTCGCCGTCGAGATCGACGGATACGGTCCCGGCGGCCCGCTCTCCCACAAGCGGGCCTACGACCTGCTGGCCCAGGCCGAGTCGGGGGTGTGCGCGGTGACGGGCCGGCCCGGTCAGCCGGCCAAGCCGGGGCCGCCGGTGGCCGATGTGTGCAGCGGGCTGTACGGGGCCCTGTCGGTCATGGCGCTGATGCACGGCAAGGGGCGCGGGCAGCACGTCCCCACGTCGGTGGCGGTGAGCCTGTTCGACACCATGACCGAGCTGATGGGCTACCCGCTGACCTACACCCGGCACTCGGGCGTCGAGCAGCAGCCGCTGGGCATGAGTTCGCCCGCGGTGTCGCCGTACGGGGCGTATGCGACGGCCGACGGGCAGACGGTCGTGCTGGGCACCACGAACGACCGGGAGTGGGACCGCCTCGCCCGTGACCTGCTCGGGCGGCCCGACCTCGCGGACGACGAACGGTTCCGGTCGAACGCCGGGCGGGTCGAGCACCGGGAGGTGCTGGACGCCGAGATCGGCGCGTGGTGCGCACGGCACGGTCTGGCGGAGGTCCAGGACCGCGCGGACCTGGCCGGCATCGGCAACGCCCGCTACAACACGCCGCGCGAGGTCCTCGTCCATCCGCAGCTGGCCGCGCGCGACCGCTGGCGGGAGATCGACACGCCGTCCGGGCCGGTCCCGGCGCTGCTGCCGCCTCCGGTGATCGACGGCTACGACCCGCCGATGGGCGCGGTGCCCGCGCTGGGGCAGCACACGGACGCGGTACTCGCCGAACTCGGCCTGTCCACAGGGGAGATCGACGCACTGCGCAGGCAGGGGGCGGTGCGGTGACGGTGCTGCTGACACGGGACGACGACGGGGTGCGCACCCTCACCCTCAACCGCCCGCACCGCAGGAACGCCCTCGACGCCGAGCTGTGGGAGGCGCTGCGGGCGGCCCTGGTGGAGGCGGGGGACGACCGGAGCGTCCGGGCCGTGGTCCTCACGGGGGCGGGCGGCGCGTTCTGCTCCGGCGCGGACATCCGGAGCGGGGCCGGCCAGGCGGCCCATCCCCTGTACCGGATACGGCCGTTGACCGAGGTGGCGCTGCTGCTGCACGAGCTGCCCGTGCCGACGGTGGCCAAGGTGACCGGGGTGGCGGTCGGCGCCGGCTGGAATCTGGCGCTCGGCTGCGATCTGGTCGTCGCGACGCCCGGGTCGACGTTCTCGCAGATCTTCGCGCGCCGCGGGCTGTCCCCGGACCTCGGGGGCTCCTGGCTGCTGCCGAAGCTCGTCGGCCTCCAGCAGGCCAAGCGGCTGGCGCTGCTCGCGGAGACGGTCGACGCCGCGGAGGCCCACCGGCTGGGCCTGGTCACCTGGGTGGTGGACGGGGACGAGGTGGACGCCTTCGTCGACGACCTCACCGCGCGGCTGGCCGCCGGGCCGCCGGTCGCGCTCGCGCAGACCAAGGCGCTGCTCAACGAGGGCGTCGACCGCACCCTGCGGGAGGCACTCGCGAGCGAGGCCCGGGCGCAGGCGGTCAACTTCGCCTCCACCGACGCCTCGGAGGCGTTCAGCGCGTTCGCGGAGAAACGCCCGCCCGGTTTCACGGGCCGCTGGGCGGTACCCCGCTCCACCACCGGAGCCGGACGATCGGAGGGCACGTGATGCGGGAAGCGGTGATCGTGGCGGCGGTGCGCACGCCCGTCGGCAGACGCGGCGGCGGGCTCGCGGAGGTGCACCCGGCCGACCTGTCCGCCGCCGTGCTCATCGCGCTGGCCGAGCGGACGGGGCTCGACCCCGCCGCCGTCGACGACGTGATCTGGGGGTGCGTCTCCCAGGTGGGCGACCAGTCGAGCAACATCGGCCGGTACGCGGTGCTCGCGGCGGGCTGGCCGGAGAGCGTGCCGGGGACGACCGTCAACCGGGCCTGCGGGTCGAGTCAGCAGGCGCTGGAGTTCGCCGTGCAGTCGGTGCTGTCCGGGCGGCACGACCTCGTCGTGGCGGGCGGGGTGGAGGTCATGAGCCGGGTGCCGCTGGGCGCCGCCAAGGCGGGCGGGATGCCGTACGGGCCGGGGGTCCTCGCCCGGTACCAGGACTTCGCCTTCGACCAGGGAATCTCCGCGGAGTCGATCGCGCGGAAGTGGGGGTTCACGCGGACCCGGCTCGACGCGTTCGCGGCGCTCTCCCACGAGCGGGCGGCGGCCGCGCAGGACGCGGGGGCCTTCGAGGCGGAGATCGTGCCGGTGGCGGGGGTCGTGGCGGACGAGGGGATCCGGCGGGGCACCGGCGTCGAGACGCTGGCCCGCCTCAAGCCCGCCTTCGCGGAGGACGGGGTGATCCATGCCGGCAACGCCTCCCAGATCTCCGACGGGGCCGCCGCCCTGCTCGTCACCACCCCGGAGCGAGCACGGCGGTCGGGGCTGCCGGCGCTCGTGCGGTACCGGGCGGGGGCGGTGGTCGGCTCGGATCCGGTGCTGATGCTCACGGGCCCGATCCCGGCGACCGAGAAGGTGCTGCGGAAGGCCGGCGTGGGGCTGTCGGAGGTCGGGGTGTTCGAGGTGAACGAGGCCTTCGCGCCGGTGCCGCTGGCCTGGCTGGCGGAGACCGGCGCCGACCCGCAGCGGCTCAACCCGCTCGGCGGGGCCATCGCCCTCGGGCATCCGCTGGGCGCCTCGGGGGCCGTCCTGATGACCCGCATGATCCATCACATGCGCGCGCATGGGATCCGCTACGGCCTGCAGACCATGTGCGAGGGCGGCGGCACCGCGAACGCCACGCTCGTCGAACTGGCCGACCGATAGGAGGCGTTGTGCGCCGGGATCTGTTCACGGCCGACCACGAGGCGTTCCGGGCCCTGGTCCGGGACGTCGTGGCGAAGGAGGTGGTGCCGCACTACTCCGACTGGGAGAAGGCCGGCCGGGTGCCCCGCTCGTTCTTCGAACAGCTGGGCTCCCTGGGCGTGTTGGGGACCGCTGTCCCCGCGGAGTACGGCGGCTCGGGCCTGCCCGACTACCGGTACAACGTGGTGCTCCAGGAGGAGGCCTACCGGGCGCTGGTCACCCTGGGCACGGTACGCACCCAACTCGACGTGGTGCTCCCCTACTTCCTCTCCTACGCCGACGCCGGACAGCGGGAGCGGTGGTTGCCGGGGCTGGCCGCCGGAAAGCTGCTCACCGCCGTCGCGATGACCGAGCCGGGCACCGGCTCCGATCTCGCCGGGATCCGTACGACCGCCGTGCGGGACGGCGACGCGTATGTGCTCGACGGGGCGAAGACCTTCATCACCGGGGGGCTGCTGGCCGATCTGGTGATCGTGGTGGCGCGTACGTCGTCCGACCCCGAGGACCGGCGGGCGGGTCTGACGCTGCTCGTGGTCGAGGACGGGATGCCGGGGTTCACCCGCGGACGTGTGCTGGACAAGCTGGGCATCAAGGTGCAGGACACGGTCGAGCTGGCCTTCGACGGGGTGCGGGTGCCGGTGGCCAACCGGCTCGGCGAGGAGGGCGCCGCCTTCTCCTACCTCGGCCGCAACCTTCCGCAGGAGCGGATGACGGTCGCGGTCGGGTCGGTGGCCCAGACCCGGGCGGCGCTCGACACCACGATCGCCTATGTCAAGGAGCGCAAGGCGTTCGACCGGACGGTCGCCTCCTTCCAGAACACCAAGTTCGAACTGGCCGCGGTGTCCGCCGAGTTGGAGGCGGCGCAGACGATGCTCGACCGGGCGGTCCTGGAGCTGGTGGAGGGGCGGCTCTCCGGTTCCGACGCGGCGCGGGTGAAGCTGTTCTGCACCGAGGTCCAGGCCCGGGCCGTCGACCGGTGTCTTCAACTCTTCGGCGGTTACGGCTACATGCTGGAGTACCCGATCGCCCGGCTGTACGCGGACGCCCGCATCACCCGTATCTACGCCGGGACGAGCGAGGTCATGAAGGTCATCATCGCCAAGTCGCTCGGATTGTGAGGCCCATGGAGGGCATGGAGGACATGGAGGGCGTGGAGGGCATGGAGGACTTCTCCGGCCGGCCGGGGGTCGCGTTCGTCGCGGGCGGCACCGGCGGGATCGGCTCGGCGGTCGTACGGACGCTGGCCGCGCGCGGCAGCGCGGTGGCGTTCTCCTACCGGGCCGACCGGCGGGCCGCGCAGGCTCTGCTGGAGGAGGTGAAGGCCGTCGCGGCGCTGCGGCTCGACCTCACCGACGAGACGGCGACGGCCCGGGCGGTCACCGGGACCGCCGAGGCGTACGGCGGCATCCACACGCTCGTGTACGCGGCCGGTCCCCATGTGCCGATGCGGCATCTGAGCCGGGTGTCGCCGGGCGAGTACCGGGCCCAACTCGAGGCGGACGCGGTGGGGTTCTTCAACCTCGTGCACCCCGCGCTGCCGGTCCTGCGCGAGAGCCGGGGCAGCGTCGTCGCGGTGACCACCGTCGCCACCCGCCGTTTCCCGGTGCGCGACGGACTGTCCTCGGGGGCGAAGGGAGCGGTCGAGGCGGTCGCCCGCGCGTTGGCCGCGGAGGAAGGGCGCTACGGGGTCCGCGTCAACTGCGTCGCGCCCGGCATGCTCACCGACGGCATCGCGGGCCGGCTGATCGAGTCGGGCGAACTGGACGACGACGCCCTCGCCGTCACCCGGCGCAACATCCCGCTGCGCCGGTTCGGGGCGGCGAAGGACATCGCGGAGGCGGTTTCCTTCCTCGCCTCGGACCGGGCCGGGTTCATCACGGGGCAGGCGCTGGGGGTGGACGGCGGCTACAGCGTGTGACAGCGGTCAGTGCCGGTGAAGCTCCCGGCCGCCGACACAGGCGGCCCGTACGACGTCGGCGGACAGCACGTCGAGCGCCTCGCGCAGCGGCGTGTGGAGCAGGCACAGGTCGGCGACGGCACCGGGCTCCAACGTCCTTATGACCGACGGCTGTTCGGGACGGCCGAGGAACATCCGCAGCGCGGTCCCGGGCGGGACGGCCTCCCCGTCGGCGCGCTGCACCGCGGCCCGCATCACCGCCCACGGGTCGTGGGCGCCGTACGGCGCGTCCGTGCCCGCGGCGACCGGGACGCCGGCCTCGACCAGGCTGCGGCAGCGGTAGAGGTGCGGTCGGTCGTCCGGGTGCACGTCGGTGGCGTAGGCGTGGGCGCGTTCCACGGGGAAGTGCGGCTGGGTCACCACCGTCACGCCGAGCCGCCGGATCCAGTCGACCGTCTCCGCCGGGACGACCGCCGCGTGCTCGATCCGGTCGCCGGCGACCGGGCCGGCCTCGTCCAGCGCGAGCAGCGTCACGAGCAGCTGCACCCGGGTCACGCAGTGCACGGCGACCGGTCGGGGGCGCAACTGCGCGACGGTGGCAGCGAGTTCGGCCGGGGTGGGGAGGGTGGGGTCGTCGAGCACGAGCTTCGTCGGCGGGTCGACGCCCATCACGAGCAGCCGCTGGGGCAGCACCGACAGGGTCTGGGCGAGGCCGGGCCCGGGGTGCGGGTCGGCGTTGGTGAATCCGGTGACGCCGAGGCGGGCCGCGCGCCGGCCGACCCCTTCGAGGTCGAGCGGTGTGGGCGGGACGAGGTGCCGCAACCGTTCGTCCGCCCGCCAGAAACGCCCGCGGTGAGGCCCGTCCGAGTACCGATCCCCGTCGAGGCCCGTCGCGTGCAGGGCGGCGCTGTTCAGGAACCACATCGCGCCGCTGCGGTGCTGGACGCGCACCGGCCGGTCGGGGGCCACGGCGTCCAGCGCCCACCGGTCGAGCTCCCCGGCGACGCTCTCGTGGTAGCCGACGGCCCGGACCCACTCCCCCGGGGCCCCGCCGCGCAGAGCGGCCGCGAACCCGGCGCGGCCGTGCACATCGGCGGGGCCTACCCGCACCGAGGCCGCCTCCGCCGCGAGGGCGGCCAGATGCACGTGATGGTCGTGCAGGCCCGGCAGCAGTGCGCCGCCCCGCCCGTCCACGTCGGCCGGCCCGGCCAGCCCGCGCCCGATCTCCACGATCCGGCCGCCCTCGACACGGACATCGACGCGGCCGCGCCCCGCCACTTCCACGTCCCGGATCAGCACGACCGCACCCGGGCCGGCCCGGACCTCACCCCGAGCCCGCCCCGGCGAGCGCCGCCGCGCAGGCGGTCATGGACACGCACAGGAGTTCTCCGCCTCCGGCGGCCTGCGAGCGGGCGGCCGCGTGGGCGGCGAACAGGCCGGTGACGGGGTCGGCGAGGGCGTCGCCGAGGAACACCGGGTCGCCGTGCCGGTCGCGGCCGGTCAGTCCGGCGGCCACGGCCGCGTCGTCGCCGAAGGCGATCCGGTCGTCGTCGCGGCCGTACCCGGTGATGCTCACCCAGACGCGTCCGGGACGGGCGGCGAGGAAGTCCTCGGCGCGGATGCCGAGGCGGCGCAGCGCCCTCGGCCGGGAGGCCTCGATGACGATGTCCGCCTCGTCGACGAGGGCGGCGAGCGATCCGGTGGCGAAGTCGAGAACGCGACTCTCGTGCCCGTCGTGCAGCCACCGGTAGAAGTCGGGGTGTCCGCGGCGGGCTCCGTCGGGCCGGGTGGCGCTCTCCGCCTTGACCACGCGGGCGCCGGCCAGGCCCAGCAGACGGGCGCACAGCGGTCCCGCCCACAGTGCGGAGAGGTCGACGACGCGTTGGCCGGGCAGCGGGCGCACGAGTCGCTCGCCGTGGCGCTCGGCGCGTGCCGGAGCCCGGTCGGCCCCGGCCGAGCCGAGGGCCGCGGCGGGGATGCCCAACAGCTGGGCTTGTTCGGCGAGTTGCCGCGCCTCGACCCGCTCCGCCGCCGCGGTCAGGTCGGTGCCCTCGGCCCCGAGGAGGGCGAGCAGGGCGGGCAGGGCGGCCGTGTCGTCGGGGCGGGCCAGGCTGACGGCGGCCCAGCCGTCGGCGGTGGCGAGCAGCCGGCAGGAACCGCCCGCGGAGGTGCGTCCCGGCGGTCCGAGCCCGGCCAGCCGGGCCCGCAGGAACAGGGCGGTGGGCAGGTCGACGGGGACGCCGGTGAGGGCGGTGAAGTCGCCCACGGCGGCCGCGAGCGGGCCGAGGCGGGACGCCACGGTCTGCGTCCAACGGTCTTCGCACGTCCGACGGCCTTCGGGCGAACGGCGATCTTCACGCGTCCGACGATCTTCGAGAGCGGCGTTCTTCATGAAGTGAACACCCTTCTCTTCGCAGGTGAGCCAAGATTACACTCCGGTGGTCATGGAGCCGCCGTTCCTGCTGGTCGACCTCGACCGCACCGCAGAGCCGGAGCCGCCCCCGTCGGCGGACCGCGTCCTGGTGGGGGCGGCGGCCGAACCGCGGCCCGTCTCCGGGCAGTTCGACGTTCTCCTCACCGGCGTCCCGGATCCGCCGCGGCCCTGGGTGGGGTGCACGGATCCGTACGCCGCCGCCCGCGACCTGCGCGAGACCGTCGCCCGGCAGCCGGCCGCCGCCGTCGCGCTGGTGCAGGTCCTGCGCATGGGGGCGGCTCTCGGCCCGGCGGAGCGGCTGGTCGTCGAGTCCCTCGCCTACTCGGCGCTCCAGGGCGGCAGCGGCTTTCGCGCCTGGCTGGCCGACGCCCGGCCGCGCGTCCCGCGCCCGGTCGCCGAGCCGGTGCTGCTGTGCCGGGACGGCGAGTTGCTGACCGTCACCCTGAACCGGCCCCGGGTGCGCAACGCGTTCGACGCCGCCACCCGCGACGCGCTCTACGAGGCGCTGGAGGTCGCCGTGGCCGATCCCTCCATCGCCCGCGTCGACCTGCGCGGCGCGGGGCCGGTGTTCTGCAGCGGGGGCGATCTGGCCGAGTTCGGCATGTCCCGGGATCCCGCCGAGGCGCATCGGGTGCGCGTGGCGCGCAGTCCGGCCGCGCTGCTCCAGCGGTGCGCGGCGAAGGTGACCGCTCGTCTGCACGGGGCCTGTGTGGGTGCGGGCATCGAGCTGGCGGCGTTCGCGGGGCGGGTTTCGGCCACACCGGACACGACGCTCCGGCTGCCCGAGATCGGGATGGGACTGATCCCGGGCGCGGGCGGCACGGCGAGCCTTCCGCCGCGCATCGGCCGCGAACGCACCGCCTGGCTGGCGCTGTCCGGGCTCCCGCTCACCGCGTGGGAGGCGGTCGGCTGGGGGTTGGTGGACGAGGTCGAAGCCACGGAATGACCACGTAGCCGAACCCGTCGACATGACCACGTAGCCAAACCGGTCGACGACCTCCCGAGGACCGGCTTGACTACATGGTCATTCCAGTCTTGGCGGCAGCCCGGCCCGCGTCAAGACCTGTCTCACGGGACGGCCGGAAGCCACGAGGGTTGCCATGTCGATAAGCCTTTCCCGGTCACTCCGCGGTGGACACACAGAATTTTCCTCGTGGCCCGCGCGATGCCGGGAATGTGGGTTCCGAGTCGGACATGCGGTTTAAAGGAACGCATTTCCTGCGGTCGTTCACGTTTCCACAATGTGAGTGGAGAGTGAACGAGACCGCTCGCGAAAGGAATTCATCCGATTTCCTACGCCCTGGCCCTCCGCCCGCGACTGACCGAATCATTGCGGCTGGATACCGGCCGATCGTTCGAACGTTGACCAGTGAGTAACAAGCGCACTACCTTTCAACGCGTTTCGAGCACGCGCTTTAGAACGACCGTTCCGCGGTGGACCCCCCTCGACCCTCCCCGCCGGAATCCGGTGAGCCGCCATTGCTGTCCCGAACCCCCCACCGTGCTGTCTGACCCTTGATTCGGAGAATCATGACGTCCGCTGTGCGTTCCGAGGACATGATCATCGGCATCACACCTTTCGGCGAACCCGACGCCGGACTCGCCCTGGCGGTCGGCCGGGCCGGCGGGTTAGGCGTGCTCGACCTCGGGTCCGGCGACCGAAGAACCCGAGAGGCCCTCTCCCGCCTGCGCCGCGCGTCGCCCGGCGCCTTCGGCGTCCGGATCGGCGCACACTGCCGACTCGCCCCCGCCGACCTGGAGCCGTACGGCCCGGCAACGGTGGTCCTCACGGCGGCCGCAACGCAGGCGACCCGGGCGACGGAAGCGGCGGCAGCCGCCGAGGCCGGAGACGCCGCCGAGGCCGGAGACGCCGCCGCGGCACACTGGCCGATCGCCGAACTCGCGGCGCGCTACCGGGTCCTGGTGGAGGTCACCGACCTGCCGGGCGCGCAGGACGCGGTGCACGCCGGGGCGCACGGCCTGATCGCCCGGGGTTCCGAGTCCGGCGGCCGGATCGGCGAACTGAGCACCTTCGTGCTGCTCCAGCAGCTTCTCGCCGCACCCGAGGTGAGCGTGCCGGTGTGGGCGTGCGGCGGCATCGGCCCGCACACGACCGCCGCCGCGGTGGCCGGCGGGGCGGCCGGGGTCGTCCTGGACAGCCAGCTCGCGCTGCTCGCCGAGTCGGCGCTGCCCGAGTCGTCCGCGGCGGCGCTGCGCACCCTGGACGGCTCGGAGACCGTCGTCCTGGCCGGTCACCGCGTGCTGCTGCGGCGGGGCCCGGACGCCCCACGGATCCCGGAGGACGCCGGACCGGAGGCGGTGGCGGCGCTGCTGGGCGCGCAGGATCCCCGTACCCAGCTGCTCCCGGTGGGTCAGGACGGCTTCCTCGCCGCCCGGTTCGCCGAGCGCTGGGGCGATGTCCGGCGGACGGTGCGCGGGCTGCGGGACGCGGCTCTGCACGCCCTGCGCGACGACACGGCCGGCCGCGCGCTGCGGGCCGGGTCGCCGATGAGCCGGGCGCTCGGCACCCGGCTCCCCGTCGCGCAGGGGCCGATGACCCGGGTGAGCGACGGGCCCGCGTTCGCCGCGGCGGTGGCGGCGGACGGCGCGCTGCCGTTCCTGGCGCTGGCCCTGGCGGACGGCCCGCGGACGCGGACGATGCTGGCCGAGACCCGGGACGCGGCGGCCGGCCGGCCCTGGGGCGTGGGCGTCCTGGGCTTCGCACCGGAGGACGTGCGCACGGCCCAGCTGGACGCCGTACGAGAACTGCGGCCGACGCACGCGATCATCGCGGGCGGACGGCCGTCCCAGGCGCAGGCGTTGGAGCGGGACGGCATCCGCACCTTCCTGCACGTGCCCTCGCCGGGCCTGCTGCGGCAGTTCCTGGAGGCCGGGGTGCGCCGGTTCGTGTTCGAGGGCTCGGAGTGCGGCGGACACATCGGACCGCGTGCCTCCTTTCCGCTCTGGGAGGCCCAACTCGCCGTCCTGGACGACTTCTTCACGGGCCGCGACGCCGACGACGTCGAGGTGTTCTTCGCGGGCGGCGTCCACGACGAGCGGTCGGCCGCGATGGTCGCCGCGCTCGCCGCGCCGCTCACCGCGCGCGGGGCGGCCGTCGGCGTGCTGATGGGCACCGCGTACCTGTTCACCGAGGAGGCGGTGGCGCACGGCGCGATCCAGCCGCTCTTCCAGCGGCAGGTCATGGACGCCGAGCGCACCACGCTCCTGGAGTCGGCGCCGGGGCACGCCACGCGCTGTGTGCCGAGCCCGTTCGCCGCCGACTACCGTGACCAGGAAGCCCGGTTGCGCGCCGAGGGCGTCCCGGACCGGCGGATCTGGGAGGAGCTGGAGCGGCTCAACGTGGGCCGGCTGCGCCTCGCCAGCAAGGGCACGACCCGGGAGGCGGACGGCGCTCTCACCGCCGTCGACGAGCAACGCCAGCTCGCCGAGGGGATGTTCATGGCCGGCGAGGTGGCCGTGCTGCGCTCGGCGACCACCACGGTCGCGGCGCTCCACCACTGCGTGACGACGGGCGCGGACGAGCATCTCGCCCTGCGCGCCGCCGAGTTGGGACTGCCGGACGAGGTGCGGGAGCCGGCCGCGCCCGCGCCGCTCGACATCGCCGTCGTCGGCATGGCGTGCATGTTCCCGCAGGCGCCCGACCTGCCCACGTTCTGGGCGAACGTCGTCGGGGGCGTGGACGCGGTCGGCGAGGTCCCGGCCGACCGGTGGGACCCGGCCGTCCACCACGGCGAGTCCACCCCGTCCAAGTGGGGCGGCTTCCTGCCCCGCATCCCCTTCGACCCGCTGCGCTACGGCATCCCGCCCGCGTCACTCGGCAGCGTCGAGCCGGTGCAGCTGCTGGCCCTGGAGGCCGCACGGCGGGCACTGGAGGACGCCGGATACGGCGACGGGGGCCGGGAGTTCGACCGCTCCCGCACCTCCGTGGTGTTCGGTGCGGAGGCCGGCAGCGACCTGTCGAACGCGGCGACGCTGCGCGCGGTGCTGCCCTCGTACTACGGGAAGGTCCCGGCGGGCCTCGACGACCAGCTCCCGCGGCTCACCGAGGACTCCTTCCCCGGCATGCTCGCCAACGTCATCTCCGGGCGGATCGCCAACCGGCTCGACCTCGGCGGCGCCAACTACACCGTCGACGCCGCCTGCGCCTCCTCGCTGGCCGCGGTGGACGTCGCCTGCAAGGAACTGATCGGCGGCACCTCCGACGCGGTGCTGTGCGGCGGCGCCGACCTGCACAACGGCATCAACGACTACGTCCTCTTCTCGTCCGTGCACGCCCTGTCGCCGACCGGCCGCTCCCGCGCCTTCGACGGCTCGGCGGACGGCATCGCGCTGGGCGAGGGCGTGGCCTGCGTCGTCCTCAAGCGGCTCGCGGACGCCGAACGCGACGGCGACCGGATCTACGGCGTCATCAAGGGCCTCGGTTCCTCCAGCGACGGCCGCTCCCTCGGACTGACCGCCCCCAGGCCCGAGGGCCAGCGCTCGGCCCTGGAGCGCGCCTACCGCAACGCGGGCGTCTCCCCGGCCGACGTCGGACTCGTCGAGGCGCACGGCACCGGGACGGTCGTCGGCGACCGCACCGAACTGCGCATCCTCAGCGAGGTGTTCGGCGAGGCCGGGGCCCGGCCGGGCGGCTGTGTGATCGGTTCCGTGAAGTCGCAGATCGGCCACACGAAGTGCGCCGCCGGACTGGCCGGCCTGATCAAGGCGCTGCTGGCCCTGCACACCGGCGTCCGGCCGCCCACCCTGCACGTCCAGGCCCCCAACCCGGCCTGGGACGCGGACGGCAGCCCCTTCGCCTTCCATGCGGAGGCCCGCCCCTGGGCCACGCCCGCGGAGGAACGGGTCGCGGGAGTCAGCGCGTTCGGCTTCGGCGGGACCAACTTCCATGTGGTGCTAAGCGCTTACGCCGACGGCGTGCCGCCGGTGCGGGGACTGGACGCCTGGCCGGCCGAGCTGTTCGTCTTCCGCGGCCGCGACGAGGCCACGGCCCGCCGCTCGATGGAGGAGCTCCTCAAGGCGGCGCAGGCCGAGGGCAGCCCCTGGCGGCTGCGGGACCTGGCGCTGGCCGCGGCACGGCGGTCGGACGCGAGCGGGGATCCGGCGCGGCTCGCGATCGTGGCCACGGACGTCGCCGACCTGATCGAGAAGCTGCGCCGGGCACTGACCGATCCCGCCCAGGACGCTGCGGCGCGGGGCGTCCATCGCGCCGCACAGGAAGACGCCCCAGGCGAGGCCAAGGTCGCCTTCCTCTTCCCCGGCCAGGGCAGCCAGCGCACCGGCATGCTCGCCGAGCTGTTCGTCGCCCTCCCCGAGCTGCGCCCCTACCTGGAGCTCGGACGCGCCCACGCCGACGCCCTGTACCCGCCGGCCGCCTTCGACGACGCCGTGCGCGGCCGGCAGCAGGCCGCGCTGACCGACACCCGGGTGGCACAGCCGGCCCTCGGCATCGCGGGCCTCGCCGCCCACGCCGTGCTCACCGCGGCCGGGATCCGCCCCGACATGGCCGCCGGACACAGCTACGGCGAGCTGGTCGCCCTCTGCGCGGCCGGCGCCCTGACGCCCGAGACGTTGCTGGAGCTGAGCTCGGAGCGGGCCACGGCGATCCTCGAAGCCGCTTCGGACCGGGGCGGCGATCCGGGGACCATGGCCGCCGTCTCGGCGGGCGCGGCGGAGGTGACCCAGGCGCTCAAGGCGGCGTCCGCACCGGACTCCGTCGTCGTCGCCAACCGCAACTCGCCCGAGCAGACGGTGATCTCGGGGCCGTCGGAGGCAGTCGCCGAGGCCGTACGGCTGCTGCGCGAGGCCGGTCTCGGGGCCAAGCGCATCCCCGTCGCCTGCGCCTTCCACAGCCCGCTGGTCGCCGGGGCCGGCGACCGGTTCGCCGGGGCGCTCGCCGCTCGCCCGGTGCACGCGCCCGAGTTCCCGGTGTGGTCCAACCGCACGGCCGCCCCCTACCCCGCCGACGCCGACGCGGTACGGGCCGAGCTCGCCGCCCAGATCGGCGCCCCGGTCGCCTTCGCCGAACAGATCGAGGCCATGTACGAGGCGGGGGCCCGCGTCTTCGTCGAGGCCGGTCCCGGGTCGGTGCTGACCCGGCTGGTCGGCCAGATCCTCGGCGACCGTCCGCACCGCACGGTGGCCTGCGAGCCCCGGCCCGGCGGCGGTCTGCGCGGCTGGCTCGACGCCCTGGCCGCGCTCGCCGTCGCGGGACTGCCGGTGCGCACCGGATGGCTGCTGCGCGGCCGGGACGCGGTGGACGCGGTGCGGACCCCCGCGCCGAAGCGGCCCGGCTGGACGGTGGACGGGCAGCTGGTCCGCACCGCCGCCGGCGCCCTCCTGCCCGGTGCGCTCGCACCGGCCCGCCGAGTCGTGGAAACCCCGCACACCCTGGAGACGACTGTGACGACGAACCCCCCGCACGGCGTCCCCTCCGACCAGCGGGACGCGCTCGTCGCCGAATTCCTGCGCACCAGCCGGGAGATGATCGCCGCCCAACGGGACGTCCTGCTCACCTACTTCGGGTCCGCCCCGGGCGCACAGATCGCCTCGCCCGCCGCGGTCTCGCCGCTGGTGATCCAGGCGGTCCCCCAACTCCCCACGCCACAACCGGAACCGGTGCCCACGGCGTCCGCCGCCGCAGCGGAACCCGCCGGGACGGTCGACGGCCGGCAGGTCGACGTCCAGCAGGTCGTCCTGGAGATCATCAGCGAGCGCACCGGCTACCCGATCGACATGATCGAGCCCGACCTCGACCTCGAGGCGGACCTCAGCATCGACTCCATCAAGCGGGCCGAGATCGCGGGCGAGCTGGCCAAGCGCCTCGGCGCCGGGGCCGACGCCGACCTGACCTCGATGGGCGACGACGAGCTGGAGGAGCTGGCGAAGGCACGCACCGCCGCCGCGGTGACCGACTGGCTGACCGCCCGGCTCGGCGGACCGGCGCCCGTACCGGCGGCACTACCGGCGGCCGGGGATCGCGCGCCCACGGCCACGGAGGTCGCACGGCAGGCCCCGCCCGAGGTGACGGGCGAACCGCCCCGGCGGCACGTGCTGCGGCCGGTCCCGCTCGACGAACCCGCCGAGCGGCCCGCCCCCGCCGCCGTCCTCTCCGGCGCCCGCTGGATCCTCCTCGGGGACGCCCCCGAGGTCGCCGCCCGCCTGGTGTCCCACGGCGCCGACGTCGTCGTACGCGCCCCTGATCACGTCCTGACGGAGGCGGACGGGCCGGTCGACGGCGTGCTGTCCCTCGGGGCCCTCGCCGGTGACGACGACACGCCCGTCCTGCCCGACGCGTTCCCGGTCCTGAAGGCGGCCCTGGCGCGCGGCCCGCGCCGGCTCCTCGCCCTGCGGGCCGCCGACGGCGAGACACCCGACGCCCGGACCGCGGGACTGCGCGGGCTGTTCAGGACCGTGGCCCGCGAGTACCCGGAGACGTTCGCCCGGGTCGTCGAACTCGCCGACGCCTCGCCGTCCGCCGTCGCGGACGCCGTCGTCGCCGAGGCCGTCGCGCCGGACCGCACCCCGGTCGTGCTGCGCACGGCGGCCGGCCGGCACGGCTTCGAACTGGTCGAGGCGCCGCTGGGCGCACTCGGCAGCACGGGCGCCGGACCGGCCGGGGACGGAGCCGCGGAGGCGGCCGCGCTCGGCCTCGACCAGGACTCGGTGGTGCTGCTGGCCGGCGGGGCGCGGGGCATCACCGCACAGTTCGCCGTCGCGCTCGCCGCCGCCTCCCGCTGCCGTCTGGAGCTGCTCGGCCGCACACCGGCGCCGGAGGGTCCCGAGGACGCGGACACCGCGGCCGCGCGCACCCCGGCCGATCTGCGCGCGGCCCTCGCCGCCCGCGGCGGCATGAAGCCCGCGGAGATCAACCGGGCGGCCGAACTCCTGCTGGCCCAGCGGGAGATCACCGCCACCCTGGCCGAACTCACCGCACTCGGCAGCCGGGCCCGGTACCGCTCGGTCGACTTCCGGGAGCCCGCGGCGGTGCTCCAGGCGGTGAAGGAGATCCACGCCGAGCACGGCCGGCTCGACGGCGTGGTGCACGCGGCCGGGGTGATCGAGGACCGGCTCGTCGCCGAGAAGAGCGCCGAGTCCTTCCAGCGGGTCTACGGCACGAAGGCGACCGGCGCCGACGCCCTGCTCACCGCGCTGGAGGAACTGCCCGCGGCGCCCGCGTTCACCGTGCTGTTCGGCTCGATCTCGGCCGTCCTGGGCAACCGGGGCCAGGTGGACTACGCGGCCGCCAACGACGCGCTGGAGACCCTCGGCGCGGCCTTCGCCGCCCGCACCGGGCGCCGTGCGGTGACCGTGCACTGGGGCCCGTGGGCGCCCTCGGCCGCGCACTCCGGCATGGTCGGCGTGGAGCTGGCCCGCGAGTACGCCCGCCGCGGCATCCGGCTGATCGACCCCGAGGAGGGCACCGCGGCACTGCTGCGGGAGCTGGCCTGGGGCGAGGAGTCCGCCACCGCCGTCGTCTACACCGCCTCGGGCTGGTGAACGCACCGGTGACGGCACGTCAGACCCCGGTCGCCATCGTCGGGATGGCGGTGCTGCTGCCGGGCGCCGCCGATCTGGACGCCTACTGGCGGAACCTGCGCGACGGCGTGGACGCGATCGGCGAGGTGCCGGACGACCGTTGGGACGCCGAGTTCTACCGTCCCGGCACCGCGTCCGAACCGGCCGTCGCCGACCGGGTGTACGCGCGGCGGGGCGGGTTCGTGGACGGGCTGGCGGAGGTGGAGGTCACCCGGTTCGGGATCATGCCGAACTCGGTGGCCGGGACCGAGCCCGACCAGCTCATCGCCCTGCACGTGGCCGCGGCCGCCGTCGAGGACGCCGGGGGCATGGACCGTCTCCCCGACCGAGGGCGGGTCGGCGTCGTCCTCGGCCGGGGCGGCTACCTCACCCCCGGTCTGGTCCGACTCGACCAGCGGGTCCGCACCGCGGGCCAACTCGTGCGTACCCTGGGCGAGTTGCTGCCCGACCTGACCGGTGACCAACTCGACCGGGTGCGCACGGCGTTCACCGAGCGGCTCGGTCCGGACAGCCCCGAGTCGGCGATCGGTCTGGTGCCCAACCTCGCCGCGTCCCGGGTCGCCAACCGGCTCGACCTGCGGGGCCCCGCGTACACCGTGGACGCGGCCTGCGCCTCCTCGCTGGTCGCGGTGGACCAGGCGGTGGGCGAACTCGCCTCCGGGCGCTGCGACCTGATGCTCGCCGGGGGCGTCCACCACTGCCACGACATCACGCTGTGGAGCGTGTTCTCCCAGCTCCGCGCGCTCTCCCCCAGCCAGCGCATCCGCCCCTTCCACCGGGACGCCGACGGCATCCTGATCGGCGAGGGGACGGGCGTCGTCGTCCTCAAGCGACTGGCCGACGCCGAGCGCGACGGCGACCGGATCTACGCCGTGATCCGGGGCACCGGCGTGGCGAGCGACGGCCGGGCGGCCGGGCTGGTCAACCCCGATCCCGGCGGTCAGGCGCAGGCGGTACGGCAGGCGTGGCGGGCGGCCGGGCTCGATCCCGCCGAGCCCGGCTCGGTCGGCCTGCTGGAGGCGCACGGCACCGCGACCCCGGCCGGCGACGGCGCCGAACTGTCCACGCTGGCCGAGGTGTTCGGCGGGCCCGGGGACGACGACGCGGTCCTGGGGTCGGTCAAGTCGATGATCGGGCACACCATGCCCGCCGCCGGGGTCGCCGGACTGGTCAAGGCAGCCCTCGCGGTCCACCACCGCACGCTGCTCCCGACGCTGCACTGCGACGACCCGCACCCCGCCCTGGCCCGCACCCGGTTCCGCACCCTGGAGAAGGCGGCCGACTGGGAGAGCGGCGCGGACCGGCCCGTGCGCCGGGCCGCCGTGAACGCGTTCGGGTTCGGCGGGATCAACGCCCATGTGGTGCTGGAGGAGGCGCCGGGCGCACGCGGCGTCCGCACTGCCGTGCCGACGCCCAAGTCCCCGGCTCTGGAAGTCGCCGAACCCGAGCGGGTGTTGCTGCTCGCCGCCGACTCCCCCGCGCGCCTCGCCACCCTCCTGGACGCCGACGACAGCGCCGTGCGGGCCGCCGGACTCGACGCCGCCCACCCGCACCCGGAGGCCGGCCCGGCCCGCCTCGGCATCGTCGACCCGACCGCCAAGCGGCTCGCCCTGGCCCGCCGCGCGGTCGCCAAGCAGCGCGCCTGGCACGGCCGCAGCGACGTCTGGTTCAGGCCGAGCCCCCTCCTGGGCGCCGGTCGGGGCGGCCTCGCGTTCCTGTTCCCCGGCCTGGAGGGCGACTTCACTCCTCAGGTCGACGACGTGGCCGCCCACTTCGGCCTGCCCGCCCTCGCGGTCGACGCGGGCCGGGCGGGCGACGTCGGCCGGCACGGCTTCGGTGTCGTCGCCGTGGGCCGCCTCCTCGACACGGCGCTGCGCCGCAGCGGGATCGTGCCGGACGCGGTCGCCGGACACAGCGTGGGCGAGTGGACGGCGATGGCGACGGCCGGGATGTACGCCGGGGACGAGGTCGACGCGTTCATGGCCGGCTTCGACCCGGACTCGGTGACGGTCCCCGGGCTGGCCTTCGGCGCGATCGGCGCGTCCGCCGAGCGCGTCCTGGCCGCCCTGCGCGACGAGGGCGGCACCGCGGCCGGCCTCGTGCTCTCCCACGACAACGCGCCCGGCCAGTCGATGGTGTGCGGCCCCGAGGCGGCGGTGGAGACCTTCGTGCGGGCCTTTCGCGCGCAGGGCGTGCTCAGCCAGGTGCTGCCGTTCCGGTCCGGCTTCCACACGCCGATGCTGCGCCCCCATCTCGGCCCGATCGAGGAGGCCGCCCGCCGGTTCCGGCTGCACGAACCGCACACCCCGGTCTGGTCCGGGACGACCGCCGCGCCGTTCCCCGCGGACGAGGCGGGGATACGGGCGCTGTTCGTGCGGCACCTGCTGGAACCCGTCCGCTTCCGGCAGCTGGCCGAGGCCCTGTACGCGGCCGGTCACCGGGTGTACGTCCAGGTCGGGCCCGGGCAGCTCGGCTCCCTGGTCGGCGACACCCTGGGCGACCAGGACCACCTGGTGGTCGCCGCCAACTCCCCTCACCGCACGGGCCTCGCCCAACTGCGCCGGGCGGCGGCCGCGTTGTGGACGGCGGGAGCGGCGGTGGCGCCGGCCCTGGCCTCCGCCACCGCGGCCAAGGCGCAACGACCGCCCGTTCGGCTGGACCTGGGCGGCGCGCTGGTGTCGCTGCCGCCGGAGAGGCTGGCCGAACTGCGCAGTGGGCTGCGCCCTCGCCCCGCCGCCGGCGGCCCTTCGCCACTGGACGCGCTCGTCGAACGCTCCCCGATGGCGGCCGAGTTGAACGCGCTGCTGCGGGAGACGGCTGACACGGCCGCGGCCCTGCTGAACGCCCCGGCCCGGCCGGCCCCGCTCGCCCCGCGCCGCAGCACCGTCCATGTCTCCCCCGACACCATGCCGTACCTCATGGACCACTGCTTCTACCCCCAACGCCCCGGCTGGCCGGACGTCGCCGACCGGTGGCCGGTGGTCCCGGCGACGACGATCGTGCAGCACATCGTGGACACGGCCTGCGCGGCGGCCCCCGGCACCGTGCCGGTCGCCGTGCACGGGGCCCGGTTCGAGGAGTGGCTCACCGCCACCCCGGCCGTCGACGTGCCGGTGACGGCGACCCCCGAGGGCCCGGATCGCATGGCCGTCTCGTTCGGCCCCCGGGCCCGCGCCACGGTGGAGCTCGCCGCCGCCCACCCCACCCCGTCCCCCGCCCCCTGGACCACCGATCCGGCGACCGAAGGCACCCCCGACCACACCGCCGCCCAGCTCTACGACGAGCGCTGGATGTTCCACGGCCCGGCGTTCCAGGGCGTCACGGAACTCACCGCGATCGGCGACCGGCACGTCCGCGGGGTCATCACCACCCCGCCCGCGCCCGGCGCGCTGCTGGACAACGTCGGCCAGATCCTCGGCTACTGGATCATGGCGACCCGTACGGAGCGGACCGTGGTGTTCCCGGTCGGGATGCGGGAGATGCGCTTCCACGGGCCGCATCCGGCGCCGGGGACCGAGGTGGGCTGCCTGGTGCGGATCACCTCGCTCACCGACGCGTTCCTGGAGGCCGACGTTCAGCTCACGGTCGGGGGCGCGGTGTGGGCGGAGCTGTACGGCTGGCAGGACCGTCGCTTCGACAACGATCCCAAGACCCGACCCGTCGAGCGCTTCCCCGATCGCCACACGCTGTCCGAGTCCCGGCCGGGCGGCTGGCAGCTGCTGCACGAGCGCTGGCCGGATCTGGCCTCCCGTGAGCTGATCATGCGCAACTCCCTCGGCGGAGTGGAGCGTTCGGAGTACGCGCAGCATGCGCCGCGCGGACGTCGGCAGTGGCTGCTGGGCCGGATCGCGGTCAAGGACGCCGTACGGCAGTGGCTTTGGGACCAGGGCGAGGGCCCGGTCTTCCCGGCGGAGCTGCGGGTGCGCAACGACGAGACGGGCCGCCCGTACGTCACCGGCGTGCACGGCCGTGAACTGCCCGCGCTGGACGTGTCGTTGGCGCACTGCGCGGAGGCGGGCGCGGCGATCGTCCGGCCGCACACCCCGGGTCCCGGTCCGGGGATCGACATCGAGGAGGTCGTCGACCGCACCCC
This sequence comes from Streptomyces sp. NPDC002623, assembly GCF_053592635.1. Lineage (NCBI taxonomy): Bacteria > Bacillati > Actinomycetota > Actinomycetes > Kitasatosporales > Streptomycetaceae > Streptomyces > Streptomyces sp. NPDC002623. The sequence goes on from NZ_JBSFWB010000024.1 coordinate 107,492, forward strand.
GGAGACCCTGGCCACCGCCCTCGGCCCCGAAGAACTGCGGCTGCTGCACCGGCTGTCGGCGGACACCGGCGACTCCGAGGCCCTGTGGTTCACCCGCTTCTGGACGGCGAAGGAGGCCGTCGCCAAGGCGGAGGGCACCGGATTCGGCGGCAGGCCACGGGACTTCGCCGTGCTGGACGCGGCGCCGTCCGGCGACCGGCTGACCGTGTCGGGCCGCCTGGAACGCGCCTACGCCGTGCACTGCGCACCGGCCGCCAACCCGCCCCGGCTGCCGGACCGCGCCTACGTAGTGGCATGGACGACGGAACACCCGACCACGAAGGAGCACGACGCCCGATGACCTCTCCCACCCCCCACACCCCGGTCGCCGCCGACCAGGAGTCCGTCCTCGCCGATCTCACCGGCATGCTCGCGCGGCTCCTGGAGGACGAGTACGGCCTCGACGACGTCGAGATCGGCATGCGGACGACCTTCAACCGCGATCTGGAGCTGGAGAGCATCGACCTGGTCACCCTGGCCGGTCTGCTCCAGGAGCGGTACGGCGACCGGGTCAACTTCGCCGAGTTCCTGGCCGGCATGGAGTTCGACGAGATCATCGAGCTGACCGTCGGACGGCTCGTCGAGTACGTCGTGACGAGCCTGAAGGCCGCGGAGGCGAGCTGAGTCATGGCGATGGTCGACGCCGGCGCGGTCCGGTTGCACGTTCAGCGGCTCGGCCCCCGGGAGGGCCGGCCGGCCACCGCCACCGTGGTGCTGGTGCACGGTCTGCTCACCGACAGCCTGGCCAGCTACTACTTCACCGTCGCGCCCGCGTTCGCGGCGGCCGGCCTCGACGTCGTCATGTACGACCTGCGCGGCCACGGACGCAGTGAACGACCCGCCGAGGGCTACACGTTGGACGACAACGTCGACGACCTGGCCGCCCTGCTCGACCGGCTGGCGGTGACCGGCCCGGTGCACCTGGTCGGCAACTCCTACGGCGGCACGGTCGCGTTCGGCTACGCGGCCCGGCATCCGGGGCGGGCGGCGAGCGTCAGCCTCATCGAGTCCGAACCGGCCACCGCCGCCTGGGCGGTGAAGCTCGGCGGGATCCTGGACCGTGTGGTGACCCAGCTCGCGCACAACGAGGCCGACGCGATCCGCTGGATCACCGCCAACCGCGGTCAGAACACCGCGCGCCTGGCCAAGGGCGCGGCCCGGCTCGCCCGGGAGACCACCCTCGGACGGGACATCCCGGCCAGCCGGGTGCTGACGGAGGATCAGATCTCCGCCGTGCGCTGCCCGGTGCTCGGCCTGTACGGCGGTGACTCCGACCTGGCCGGGCTGGCGCCCTGGCTGGAGGCGGTGCTGCCGGACTGCCGGACCGTGGTGATCCCGGGGCACGAGCACTCGGTCCTGGTGGAGGCCTCGGGGACGGTCGGCGGGCACATCCTGTCCCTCGTCGACGGGGCCGGCCGGGTCGCGGCGGAGGCGGCCGGGTGAGCCGATTCCTGTTCGTCGTACCGCCGTTGGTGGGTCACATCAACCCGACGGTCGGCGTCGCCGCCGAACTCACGGCGCGGGGACACCTGGTGGCGTGGGCGTGCCCCGACCCGGAGCTGGTCCTGCGGCTGGCGGGTTCCGCGGCCGGGGCGGTCTTCGCGTGCGCCGGGGCTGCCCCGGGCGAGCGGCCCGCCGAACTGCGCGGCCCGGAAGCGCTGAAGTTCCTGTGGGAGTGGTACCTGCTGCCGCTGGCCGAGGCGATGGCGCCGGGGGTGCGGACGGCCGTCGAGGCGTTCCGGCCGGACGTCGTCGTCGCCGACCAGCAGGCCTTCGCCGGTGCGCTGGTCGCGGAGCGGCTGGGGCTGCCGTGGGCGACCTCGGCGACCACGTCGGCCGAGTTCACCGACCCCCTCGCCGGGCTGCCCAAGGTCGGGCAGTGGCTGGAGGAGCGACTGGCCGGGCTGCGGGCCGCCGTCGGGGATCCGGCGGGCGCCGCCGACCCCCGCTTCTCACCGCATCTCGTCCTGGCCTTCAGCACACCGGAGTTGGCGGGCGACTCCCGCGAGGGGGTCCGCTGGGTGGGGCCGTCGATCACCGCCCGCCCGGCCGCGTCCGACTTTCCCTGGGAGTGGCTCGACGCCCGCGGCGGGGCGCCCGGCGACACCGGCCGCGCGACCGTGCTGGTCACGCTCGGAACGGCCAACACCGACGTCGGCGGCCGGTTCCTCGACGTGTGCCGAAGTGCGCTGCGGGAGCGGGCCGACCGGGTGCAGGCAGTGATCGTCGACCCCGGCGGCACGCTGGAGCCGGCCCGGGGCGAGGACAGGGGCAAGGACGACAAGGACGTGCTCATCGTGCCGTCGGTGCCCCAACTCGCCCTGCTGGAAAGGGGTGTCGGGGCGGTCGTCTGCCATGCCGGGCACAACAGCGTGTGCGAGGCGCTGTGGCACGGGACGCCGCTCGTGGTGGCCCCCATCCGCGACGACCAGCCGGTGGTCGCCGGGCAGGTCGCGCAGGCCGGGGCCGGGGTGCGGGTGCGGTTCGGCCGGGCCGGCGCACGGCAGGTGGGCGCGGCGATCGACGCCGTCCTGGACGACCCCGGCTACCGGGTCGCGGCCGACCGGATCCGCAAGGCGTTCCGCGCCGCGGGCGGCGCCCCCGCCGCGGCGGACCAACTCGACGAACTGGCCAGGGAGTTCAGATGAGCGACGAGACCGAGCCCGCCGAGCGGATCGCCGAGCTGCGGCCCGGCTACCAGGCGGACATCGCCGCCGGCCCGGACCGCCTCTTCGAGCCGCGGCGCACCGACTGCCCCTGGTGCGGATCGTCGGAGCTGTCCACCCGGCTGCGCACCACCGACCTGCTCCAGCACAAGCCGGGCCGCTTCGTCCTCGACCGGTGCGGGGGCTGCGGTCACACCTTCCAGAACCCTCGACTGAGCGCGGAGGGACTGGAGTTCTACTACCGGGACTTCTACGACGGGCTGGGCGAGAAGAAGCTCGGCGACACCTTCGGGGGCCGTACGAAGATGTACCGGGGACGGGCCGCGTCGATGCTGCCGCACGACCCCACGCCGAAGGCCTGGCTGGACGTCGGCACCGGGCACGGTCACTTCTGCGCGACCGCCCAGGAGGTGCTGCCCGACACCACGTTCGACGGTCTCGACTTCACCGACGGCGTCGAACTCGCCGAGCAGGAGGGCCGGGTGGCGCACGGTTACCGGGGCGCTTTCCCCGACCTCGCGCCCGAACTGGCCGCCCGTTACGACGTGGTGAGCATGTTCCACTACCTGGAGCACAGCACCGACCCCGACCGGGAACTGCGCGCCGCACGCGAGACGGTACGACCCGGCGGCCATCTCCTCATCGAGGTGCCGGACCCCGAGAGCCGATACGCCCGGCTCCTGGGCCGCTGGTGGCTACCCTGGCTGCAGCCGCAGCACCTGCACTTCGTGCCGGTGGCCAACCTGCGCGAACGGCTCTCGCAGCTGGGCTTCACCGTGGTGGCGGAGCAGCACGCCGAACCGCACGACCCGGTCGATCTGCTGGCCGCCGTCTGGCTGGCGCTGGACCACGCGGCGCCGCGCGAGGACGCGCCGTGGCTGCCCGAGCCGCCGAACGCGCTGCGCCGCACGGTGCGCGGAGCGCTGCTGCTCGCCGGGATTCCGGCGCTGATCGTGGGCACTCTGCTCGACCGGTTCGCGGTGCGGCCGCTGTCGCACCGGCTGGGCGTGTCCAACGCCTATCGGATCGTGGCCCGGCGCGAGTGACGCGTGGGTGCGCATCCGGGTCGCGCCGTGCTAGCTTCGCCCCGTTCCCATCATCAGGAATCCTGGCGATCGCCGGTACGGCTCGACGAACGGAACGCGTATGTCCATCCTGGCCCGACCGGGGGTGGCCGCCCTCGCCGCCAAGACGATGCAGGGCCTGACCGGGCTGGCGGGCCGACGCTCCGGCGGCCCCGGCTCACCGGCCGCCTGGCAGGCCCGCTTCCCCGAATACCCGCGCGATGTCAGCGAGTTGACGGTCCCGACCTCCGTCGCCCCGGCCCCGGTCACGGTGTACGCGCCGCCGGCCGGGACGGCGACGCGCCCGCCCGTGCACGTCAACTTCCACGGCGGCGGCTACGTCATGTCGATGCCGGAGGTGGACGACGCGCTGTGCCGGTTCCTCGCCGTCGAGGCGGGCGTGGTCGTCGTCAACGTCAAGTACGTCGTCGCCCCGCAGCACCCGTTCCCGGCGCCGACCACCCAGGCGTACGACGTCGTCCGCTGGGTGGCCGAGCACGGCGCGGAGCACGGCTGGGACGGCGGGCGGCTCACCGTGGGCGGGCAGAGCGCCGGCGGCGGGCTCACCGCGGCCGTGGCCCGGCAGTCGCTGGAGCAGGGCGGCCCCACGATGGCACTCCAGGTGCTGCACTACCCGCCGCTGGACCTCGCGACCGCCGCGAAGGCCAAGAAGGCGGCCGTCGCCAAGCCCATGCTGCGGCCGTGGATGGGGGAGATCTTCGACACCTCCTATGTGCCCGACCCTCGCGAGCGCGCCCACCGGCTCGTCTCGCCCGCGGGGGCCGCGGACACCGCCGACCTCAAGGGCATCGCCCCGGCGCTGGTGATCACCGCCGAGTACGACCTGCTCAGGAACGAGGCGGCGCGGTACGCCGAGCGCCTCGGCACGGCCGGCGCCCTCGTCGAGCACCACGAGGTCGGCGGCGCGGACCACGGCTACGACACCAAGGACGACGAACGGGCCCGCGCCACCTACGCCCTGATCGCCCGTCACATCAGACAGGCGACCGCCGCGGCCGCCTCCTGAAGGGCCGGGAGAGGCGGAACCTCCCCCCTCCCCCGGCCCCCCTCCCCCGGCCCCTCGGCCCCCTCGGCGTCCTCGGCGTCAGTCCTCTATCCGGCCGCTGCCGGGAGGGCGACGCCCAGCTTCTCGGCGCGCTCGGCGAGGTCGCGCCACACCTTCGGCGCCACCGGGATGCCCTTCTCGCCCCGTCCGCCGGCCACGGCGGCGCTGCGCTCGCCGGGGTAGAACACGCCCTCGGCGTCGTCCGCGACCGGCAGGCCCTTGAGTGTGTCCAGGGTGGCGTCGACGGCCTCGGCGAACGCGTCCGCGCCCCCGAAGGCCGCCGGGTCGACGGCGATGAGCAGCGCGTTCTGCCGGTGCGCACGGCCGGCCGGGTCGTCCGAGTGGAACGGGGCGAAGATGGGCGCGCCGACCAGCACGCTGGTCAGCAGCTCGAAGGCCAGCGACATGCCCGAGCCCTTCACCCCGCCCAGCGGCAGCGGCATGACCGCCTTCTCCGGGTCGGTGGTCGGGGTGCCGTCCTCGGTGGCGGCCGCGCCCTCCGGCAGCGGCGTGCCGCTCGCCTTCGCCTGGCGGATCTTGCCGAGGGCGATGGTGGCGGTGGCCATGTCGAGCAGCAGCGGGGCGTGCGCCGACGATCGGGCGGTCGGTACGGCGATGGCGAGCGGGCTGGTGGCGACCGCCGCGCCCTTGACGCCTGTGTACCCCATGTTCGGCATCCCGGCGACGAACCCGAGGCCGACCATGCCCTGTTCGGCGATCTTCGACACGTAGTAGCCGATGGCGCCGGTGTGCACGGTGCGCCGGACCCCGACGGAGGCGATGCCGGTCGCCCTGGCCCGCCGTACCGCCTCCTCGGCGGCCGCGCTCAGCGCCACCGGACCGGGGGCGCGGTCGGCGTCGAGGACGGCGGCGGCGGGGGTCGTCGACTCGACCTTGATCTCGGCCTGCGCATTGGCGACGCCCTTGGCGAGCAGATCCAGGTAGGCGGGAACCCGGGCGATCCCGTGCGAGTCGACACCCCGCAGAGCCGCCCACACGAACACGTCGGCGGTGACGCGGGCGTGCTCGGCACGCAGACCGCCCTTCTCCAGGAGGGCGGCGGAAAAAGAACGCAGCTCCTCTGCAGGCACCAGGACTTTGGGGGGTGTGGCGGACATGATGACGAGACCTCCTGGGTTGCAGCGCCCCGAAAGGGGCGCGGGGAACTGCGCGACCAGCCACGGACGGCCCGCAGTGTGTAGACGACATGTCCGGCAGGGCGCTCAGCGATCGACGAGCACATCGACGACAGCAGTAGTGCCCTCACCAACCGCTTTGAGGGCTCTCTCCAGCGCGGGCGCCAAAGCGTCCGGCGCGTCGACGGTCTCCGTATGCATCCCGAACGCCTCGGCGAACGAGGCGAGTCGGGGCAGCCGGTGCAGATCGGTGCCGAGCCACTCCCCCGTCTCGGCGGCAGCGCCCTCGGGGTAGAACCTGCGGTGGTTGAGGTTCATGGACTTGTAGACACGGTTGTTGAACACCACGATCAGCAGCGGTAGTTGATAGGAGGCGCTCGCGTCGTACGACGGGATGACCGGGTTGTAGGTGAACGCGCCGTCGCCGATCGTGAGCACCACCGGCCGGTCCCGCGCGGCGAGTTTGACGCCGAGGGCGACCGCGATGCCCTGGCCGAGGCCGCCCTGCACATAGAAGTACGAGTCGGGGGCGTCGGTGCGGACATGGCGTCTGACGGTCCGGCTGTGGGTGATGGTCTCGTCGACGACGATGCCGTCACGTCCGTCGAGCAGCCTGCGCAGGGTGGCGGCGACCAGGACCGGGTCGATGCCGTCCGGCCGGGCGGCGGCCTTCGCCTCGGCGGCGGCGATCGCGGCCTGTTCGGCGGCGTGCCGCTCCTGCTGCGCCGCCCGGCGGACCGCCACGGCGCTCTCGTCGAGGTCCTTCGCCCGCTTGGTCAGCTGGCGCAGGGTGTTGGCGACGTCACCCTCCAAGTACCGGTCCGCGAACAGGACTTGGTAGACGACGTGCGGGCGCTGCGGCACCTGGTCGATGACGACGATCTGCGCCTTGGCGGGGCGACGCGACGGCGGGTAGAAGGGGGCGCGGCAGTTGACCAGGAGGATGAGGTCGGCCTCGTCCATCCATGGCCCGATGTCGCTGCCGGCGTGCAGCGGGTGGGTGCGCGGGAAGTTGCCGCAGACGGCCGAGTCGGGCTCGACGACCGGGATGCTCCACGCCTCGGCGAAGGCGACGAGGGCCTCGAAGCCGCCCGCCTCGCGGCCGGCCGTCTCGGTCACGACGACCGGGTTGCGGGCCTCCCGGATCAGCTGTGCGACCGGGTCGACCTCCTCGGGCGAGCTGTGCGTGGAGCCCGGCGGCACGACGGGCTTGGCCTCGCGGCCGTCCCAGTCCTCCAGGAGGATCTCCAGCGGGATGTTGAGGTACGCCGGTCCCGCGGGCGCCCGCCGGGCCAGCTCCGCCGCCCGCGTGATCATCGTGGGCAGGGTGTGCACGCTCGCGGCCTCGTTGGCCCACTTGGTGAACGGCCCCGCGACGCCGTGCGGGCCGCCCACGATGGACAGGTTGCGGTACCACTGGCCGCCCGGGTCCTGTCCCGGGCCGTCGCCGTAGGTGGTCGACTCCGAGGAGGAGACCACCATGGGGACGCCCGCGAGCAGTGCCCCGTGGACGGCCATCGAGCCCTGGAGCAGACCGGGGGCCGCGTGCAGCAGCACGCCCTGCGGGCGGCGCTCGACCAGGCCGTAGCCGGTGGCCATGCCGACGGCGACGGTCTCGTGGGTCAGGTCGAGATAGCGCGGCGCGGGCTCGCCGTCGCGGTGGCGCCGGGCCAGGGACTCCCACACCGGGGCCCACTCGGACCCCGATGAGCAGAAGAGGTAGTCCGCGCCGACGGCGTTGAAGGCGGCTACGAAGGCATCACCGCCGTCACGGCCGGGCGCGTGGGTGCTGTCCGTCATCTCTGGTGTGTCCTCAGCCCTCGATCGGCCAGTTCAGGACCTCGGAGATACCGCGGCCCATGATCCACTCCAGCTCCTCGGGCGTGAAGTCCCAGTGCTTGGTGAACTGCTCGATGGTGTCGGTGTAGGTGATGCCGTGGCCCAGCAGGCGGGTGATGTCGGTGCCGTAGAAGCAGCGCTGCGGGCCCATCCGGTCGACCATCTCGCGCACGTACTTCTGGATGTTGTTGTTCGGGAACGGCTGTGTCGAGTAGCCCGGCAGCGCCGAGACCTTGACGTAGATGTTCGGGTGGGCGGCCAGGTCGGCGGTCTCCGAGACCCAGTAGCCGATCGAGTCGTCGACACAGCGGGCCATGATGCCCATGTGGTCGATGATGATCTTCAGCTGGGGGTGCTTCTCGGCGATCTGTCCCAGCTCCCGCTTCCAGATGGGGGCGTGGACCATGGTCGGGATGCCGAGCTGCTCGGCGATCGGCCAGTACCAGTCGTTGGTGCCGTCGATCATCCAGTTGCGGTCCTGCGGCCGGTGGAAGGTGAGGCGGGTGCCCTTGACGTGCGGATTCTGCGCAAAGTCGGCGAGCATCGCCTTGCCCTCCGCGGGCTTGTTCTGCGGGATGCGGGCCATGATGCCGAAGCGGTCCGGGTGCGCCTCGCAGGCTTCGAGGGCGTAGTCGATGCGGTCGCCCTCCCAGGACGGCGGCAGGATCAGCGCGCGGTTCACGCCGGCCTCGTCCATCAGCTCCAGGGCCTCTTCGTAGGAGAAGGGGTCCTCGCGGTGGCCGTTGAGGCGGATCCGCTCCCGGGCTCCGGGGACCCAGGGGCGGTCCGGGGTCTCTTCCAGCCAGATGTGGATCTGCGTGTCGACGACGAACATGTCCCGTACTTCCTTCTCTCGGTAGGGCAGGTGGTGGGGCGGTGCGGAGGGAACGCTAGGCGGGCGGAAAGGCCTTGCGGAGCCCCTGGGAGCGCAAGCTGTTGTTGCGTGAATCCGCCCTGTTCGCAGGGCGTTTCCCGGCTCACGGGCGCCCTGTTGTGGAACCGGTTGTGAAAACCGCGGCGGCGATGTGCTCGGCGATCGCCATGGAGGCCGTGGCGGCCGGCGAGGGCGCGTTGCGCACGGCGGTGACCCGGCCCAGCCGATGGATGCGGAAGTCGTCCAGGAGGGTGCCGTCCCGGTCCAGGGCCTGGGCGCGCACGCCCGCTCCGCCGCGTACGACGTCCTGGACGCCGACGCCGGGGACGTACAGCCCGGCGTCCTTCATGAAGGCCGCCGCCGAGAACGACCCGCGGTACTCCCGCACGCCCGTGCGCCAGTGCTGGGCCGCCATCCGCCAGGCGCCCGGGTAGGCGGCCAGGCCGAGCAGGTCCTTCGGCGAGATCCGGGTGCGTGTGTAGCCCTCTCTGGCGAGGGCCAGGACCGCGTTGGGGCCGACCTCCACGGAGCCGTCCACGCGTGGTGTGAAGTGGACGCCGAGGAACGGGTAGCGCGGGTCCGGCACCGGGTAGATCAGCCCGCGCACCAGGTCCGTCCGCTCCCGTCTGAGCAGCATGTACTCGCCCCGGAACGGGACGATCCGCGGTTCCGGCCGGTCCTGCGCGAGCCTGGCCACGGCGTCGGAGTGCAGGCCGGCGCAGAGGACCAGCCGGTCCACGCGCACGCGTTCCCGCCCGGAGGCAACCTCGATGCCGCCGGTCACCTCGGTGACGCCCGTGACCGGGAAGCCGAGCTTCAGCTCGCCTCCGGAGTCGACGACGTCCTTGGCGAAGGCGCGGGCGACGGCCGGATAGTCGGTGATCGCGGTGCGCGGGGAGTGCAGGGCGGCGACACCGCCGGCGTTCGGTTCGATCTCCCGGATCTCCTCGCGGGAGATCCTGCGCAGGTCGGGCACGTGGTTGTTGCGGGCGCGGTCGTAGAGGTCGTTCATCCGGCCCAGCTCGTCCTCGCGGACGGCCACGACCAGTTTGCCGAGCTCGCGGTAGGGCAGCTCGCGGTCCTGGCAGTACTCGCGCAGCAGGGACACGCCCCGGACGGTCAGGGCGGCCTTGAGACTGCCGGGCGTGTAGTAGATGCCTGCGTGGACGACGCCCGAGTTGTGGCCGCTCTGGTGGAGCGCGACCTCCTGCTCCTTCTCGAAGACCACGACCCGGGTGCCGGGCCGGCTCAGGGCGATCTCGCGGGCCGTGGCCAGCCCCACGATGCCGGCGCCGACGATGCCGATCGTCTCGTCAGCCATCGAGCTCCTTCCTCGTCTCTTTCTCGCTGCCTCCGATCGTCAGCCGCCGAAGTGGACGGCGACGGTCTTGACGCGCGTGGAGAAGCGCAGGACTTCCTCGCCCTGCTCCTTGTAGGCGGTGCCGGAGTCGTGAAACCCGCCGAACGGCAGATGGACGTCCCAGCCGGTGGTGGTGGTGTTGACGGCGACCTGCCCGCACTCGGCCTCGTCGGCGAAGCGGTAGGCGTTCGACAGATCGCGGGTGAAGACGGCGGCGGCGAGGCCGAAATCGGAGTCGTTGACGGCGTCGACGGCCGCGTCGAAACCGTTTACCGCCTGTATCGCGAGCACCGGCCCGAAGACCTCCTCCCGCCAGATCGCCATCCCCGGCGTGACCTCGCCGAGCACGGTCGGCCGCACATAGCAGCCGTGCGCCCGCTCGCCCTCGGTGTCGGGGCCGCCGCCGGTGAGGACGGTCGCGCCCTCCGCGACGGCCCTGGCCAGGTCGGCGAGGACGCTGTCGCGCTGCCTGGGGCTCGACAGCGGGCACAGCGTGGTCGCCGGGTCGCTCCCCGGCCCGACCTCGAGCGCCTCGACCTCGGCGACCAGCAGCCGGGTGAACTCCTCGTACACCGGCCGCTCGACGACGACCCGGCTGGTGGCGGTGCAGCGCTGGCCCGCCTGACCGAAGGAGGCGGCCACGACGGCCCGGGCGGCGGCCGGCAGATCGGCGTCCCCGAGGACCACGGAGGCGTTCTTGCCGCCGAGTTCGCCCTGGAAGCGGACGTTGCGGTCGAGGAGACGGCGTCGAATACGGTTACCGACGGCGTTGGAGCCGGTGAAGGTGATGCCGACGATCCGCGGGTCGTCGAGCAGCGCCTCCTCGATCTCGGCGGTCCGGCCGGTCACGACGTTCAGCACGCCCGCGGGCAGTCCGGCGTCGTGCAGGGCCCTGGCGAAGTGCAGGCCCGAGACCGGGGTCTCGGTGGCCGGCTTGAAGACGGCCGCGTTGCCGGCCGCGAGCAGCGGGGCCAGCTTGCGGGCCGGGGTGATCAGCGGGTCGTTCCACGGGCTGATCACCAGGATCACCCCGATCGGCTCCCGCTGGGTGTGGGTGCGGTGGTTGGGCCGTACGTCGTGCAGGAGGGTGCCGTAGCCCTGGCGGGCGAGACCGGCGTAGTACTCCAGGAAGTCGGCGGCCTTGAGGGTCTCGCCGGTCGCCTCCGCGAGGGTCTTGCCGTTCTCGGCCGTCACATCGGCGGCGATCTCCTCGACCCGCTCGCGGATCAGCCGGGCCGCGTCGGTGAAGACCCGCGCCCGCTCGAAGGGGCTGGTGCGCTTCCAGAGGGCGAACCCGCGCTCCGCGTGGTCGAAGGCCCGGGTCACGTCCTTGGCGGCCAGGGCCGGGACACGGGCGATCGGGGTGCGGACGTCGGCGGGATCGAGGACGTCGATCCAGTCGCCGCTCGCCGTCCACTCCCCGCCCAAGAGGGTCTCCACGGTACGCATGTCGGGTCACTTCCTTCGTCGGCCACGGGTGCGGAATTGCGACAACACACCATGTCGGGGGCGTGCCACCAGCTCCGTGGCAGCAGGCATTGGTTGCACCGTGCGCGGGCCGGACACGGGCGGGTCCGTGCTGGAATCACCGGGCCGAACCCGATCCGAGGAGACACGTCCATGTCCTACGCAGTCGTCGCCCACTACCGCTGCGATCCCGCCGACGAGGCGACCGTGCGCACCGCGCTGCTGAAGGCGCGCGAACAGACCCGCGCCGAGCCCGCCAACGAGGGGTACGAGGTGCACGCCGTGGCGGAGGAGCCCGGCGGCTTCCTGCTCTACGAGCGGTACACGGACCGGGCCGGGTTCGAGGCGCACAAGGCCTCCGGCCACTTCCGGGAGCTGGTCGTGGGGGCGGTGTGGCCGTTGCTCACGGAGCGCTCCGTGACGTTCGCCGAGGTGCTTTAGCGACTGCCCGGCTTGTGTCTCGTGTCGGGGCGCGGGTGGACTGTGGCTTGTCGCGCTCACGCGGCGGAGCCGCAAATCGATACAGCCCCGCGCCCCTGACGGCGTTCTAGAACTCGTTTCCCCAGACGTACCGGGCGAGTGTCTCCACCAGGACCAGCTTCTGGCGCTGCTGCTCGGTGGTCAGCAACGGGCGGCTTGCCGCGTCGGCGAAGCCCCTCGACGGGGACAGGGCCGCGTCCTCCAGGTCCTTGAACCCGCCGGCCGCGTCGATGCGGGACAGCACGGTGTCGATGTCCTCCAGCCCGGCCACGGTCGGGTCGACGATGCCCAGGCAGACGTCCCGGTCCTCCGGGAGCGCCCTGACCAGGTCGAGCTCGGCCTCGGTGCCCTGGTCGAAGGGGAGGATCCAGCGGTCCGCGGGGATCTCGGCGTACAGCCGCTCGACCGCCGCCCGGTCCACCTCGGCGGGGGCCGCCCAGCCGGGGCAGACACCGATCCGGACCCCCTCGGGCCGCTCGTCGAGCCGTACCGCCAGTGCGTCGACGGCGAGCGCGTCGGTGAAGGACAGCGCGCCCCGGTCGTCGGTCGACCGGTCCAGCAGAAGCGGGTTGTTGAGCTGGATCAGCCGTGCGCCCTTGGACACCAGCAGCGCGATCTCGGCCTGAACGATCTCCGCGAGGGCCTCGCCCAGCTCACGGGCGGAAGCCACACCGAGGCCGGGCTGGAACGTGGTGGCCGCGAGGTAGGCCGGGGACGGCAGCGACACCTTGGGCGCGATCACCGTCAGCTCGGCCAGCCGCTCGACCCACTCCGCCACCAGCGGGCCGTTGGCCTTCGGCAGGGACTCGGCGACCCACCGGACCAGGCCGTCGGAGCCCCTCTCGTCCGTACGACGGAATCCTGACACTCCGTCAAGGACCGCGCTGCGGAAGTCCTCCCGGGGGAAGTCGCCGTCGGTGACGACCGTGGAGCGCAGTTTGCGCTGGAAGGCCACCACGTCCTCGACCGCCTGCTGTGCGCCGATCGTGGCGAGGCCGGCCGGGCGGACCAGGCTGCCGTGGTGGTCGATGCGGTAGTTGAAGGTGTCCGCCATGGGTCACGCGTCCTTTCCGGGACCGGCCGGCCCGCCGGCGACGCCCCAGGCGGCGAACTCCAGCTCGTAGCCGAGGGATTCGAGGACCTCGTCGGCGATGCGCTGGTCCTCGTCCGCGGTGCCGCCCGCGATGCCGAGGCCGCCGATGATCTCGCCGTCCTTCTTGATGGTCATGCTGCCCTCGGTCGCCATGATCGGCAGGGCGGCGCCGGGCAGTTGGGAGAGCTGGGCGAAGAACACGGGCTGGCTCTCCTGCCACTTCTTCAGCATCTTGCCGGGCCGCTGCATCACGGCCGCGGTGTACGCCTTGGCCCGGGCGATGTCCGGGGTGAGGGGGCGGGCTCCGTCCGGGCGGCGGATGGCGATGGGGAAGCCGCCGGCGTCCACCACGGCGACGCTCACCGCCTTGCCGATCGCCTGGGCTCGCTTGTGGGCGGCGTCGATGATCTCCTCGGCGGCGGCCAGGGTCAGGCTGCTCATGCTGCTTCCTTCGGTGCGGTGAGGGTACGGCGCAGGCGGGCGACGGCCGCGTTGTAGGCGTCGGGCGTCTCCCAGTACATGGAGTGCGGCGCGCCCGGGACGATCTCCAGGTGCGAGCCGGGCAGCAGTTCATGGGCGCGGGTGACGGTCTTGACGCTGAGCACCGCGTCCTTCTCACCGGCGAGGAAGGCGACCTTGACGCCGGAGGCCTCGATCTCGGCCAGGGAGGGGCCGTCGGTGTCGAGGTTGCGCAGGTCCTGCATCGTGGCGACGTTGAACGTGCCCATCTGCTGGAACAGGAAGGTGAGGTCGGCGCGCTCGCGCTGGAACGGCCCGGTGAGCAGCCGGTCGATGACGGGCAGCTTGACGGCCTCGGCGCGGTCCGCGGCGGCCAGCTCCTTCAGCTCGGGGTGGCTGATGCCGCCGAGGGAGTGGCCGAGGACGACGGAGGAGACCCGCTCGGGGCGCAGCAGTCCGGCGCGCAGGGCGGCCATGGAGCCGATGGACTGGCCGACGAGCATCGCGTCGGTCAGGTCCTCCCGGTCGAGGACGGCGACGACGTCACCGGGGAAGTCCTGGCCGTCGAACTCGGGCATGGAGCTGTCGGACTTGCCGAAGCCGCGCAGGTCGACCGTGACGACGGTGAACTCGTCGCGCAGCGCCGCCACTTGCTGCCACCAGGCGGCATGGTGTCCGCCGCTGCCGTGCACGAAAAGGATCGCCGGGCCGCTGCCGTGGCGCTCGTAGTAGATGGAGGTGCCGTCGGAGTCGGCAAGGGGCATGGGAACAACTCTCTTATGTGCAGGGTCAGTTGGGGCGCTTGCCGTGCCAGACCAGCTCGATCATGGTGTGGTCGGGGTCGTGGATGTAGCAGAACTTCGACTGGTTCTCGGGGCGTTGGATCGGCCGGGTGTGCCGGATGCCCAACTCCCCCAGGTGCTCCAGGAAGTCGTCCCAGTCGTCGACCTCGACGGCGAAGTGGTAGGGCGCCATGCGCTCCATCTCCTCGACCGGGGTGAAGTGCAGATCGAAGTTGCCCCGGGTCATCAGCACCACCTTGGTGTTGGACTTGGGCTGGATGCGCTTCATCCCGAAGACCTTCGTGTACCACTCGGCGGTCCGGTCGGGGTCGGTGGTGGGGAAGTTGACGTGGTGGATGTAACGGGGTTCCTTGCTCATGCTCGATTCCCTTCGAGTCGTACGGGGTTGGACAGCACACCGATGCCGCTGATCTCGACCTCCACGGTGTCTCCCGGCTCGAGTCGGCAGGTCGACTCGGCGCCCATCCACAGCACGTCGCCGGGGTGCAGGGTGATGTGCCGGGTGATCTCGACGATGTAGTCGAAGGGGTCGAAGACCATGTCGCCGGTCGGGAACGCCGCACGGACCTCGCCGTTGACGCGCAGGGTGGTGGTCTGGGCCATGGCATCGACGTCCGTGTCGATCCAGGGGCCCATCGGCTTGAAGGTGTCGCTGTTCTTGCTGCGCCAGAACGTGCGGTCCTGGTGCTGCCAGGTGCGGGCGCTGACGTCGTTGCCGATGGTCCAGCCGAAGACGGACCTCCGCGCCTCCTCGGGGGTGGCGTGCCGGACCGTCCGGCCGATGACGGCGACGAGTTCGGGCTCGGCCTCGAACCGGCCCTCGACCTCGGCCGGCCTGACGATGGGCGAACCGTGCCCGGTCAGCGCGTTGTTGGCGCGGTAGCCGACCTCGGGCCGCTCGGGGGTCGCGGCTCCCGCGTGCGCGATGTGCCGCGGGTAGTTGTAGCCGACGGCGTAGAACACGGGCGGCACGACGGGCGGCAGCCAACGGGCCGTCGCCCGCGGGACCCGCCCGGTCACGGTCGGCTCGCCCTCGATCGGGGAGCCGGACAGCAGCTCGACGTCCTCCTCCCCCACCCGGCCCCACACCGCCCGGCCGCCGACCGAGACTCGCGTGTACCTCATGGCGCCAGCAGGTGCGAGACGCGCTTGGTGACCAGGTAGGCGTCCAGGGCCTCGGGGCCGCCCTCGCGGCCGTAGCCGCTGTCCTTCACCCCGCCCGAGGGGGCCTCGTGGACCGAGCCGCCGCAGTGGTTGAGCGACAGGATCCCGGCCGCCAGCTCGGCGGAGAGCCGTTCGGCGGTGGCGGCGGACCGGGTGAAGCCGTACGCGGCGAGGCCGTACGGCAGCGCGTTCGCGGTGGCGAGCGCCTCGTCGAGGTCGGTGAAGGGCACGATCGGCGCGAGCGGTCCGAACGGTTCTTCGTGCAGCAGCTCCGCGTCCGCGGGTACGTCGGTCAGGACGGTCGGGGCGAAGAAGTACCCGGCGCGGTCGAGCCGTTCGCCTCCGGTGCGGACCTTGGCGCCGCGGGCGACGGCGTCGGCGGTGAGGCGTTCCATGGCCTCGATCCGGCGCTCGTTGGCGAGGGGGCCCATCTTCGTGCCCTCCGTCAGCCCGTCGCCGACCACGATCTCCTCGGCGGCCCGCACGAACTCGGCGGTGAACTCCTCGACGAGACTCTCGTGGACCAGGAAGCGGCTGGGCGAGGTGCACACCTGGCCGGCGTTGGCGAACTTGGCCTGCGCGGCCTTGCGGGCGGCCTGCACGGGGTCGGCGTCGGCGCACACGATCACCGGGGCGTGGCCGCCCAGCTCCATCAGGGAGGGCTTCATGACCTTGCCGGCCTCGGCGGCCAGCAGTTTGCCGACGGGGACCGAGCCGGTGAAGGCGATCAGCCGGGTGAGCGGTGAGGCGATGAGGTGGGCGGAGACCTCGGCGGGCTCGCCGAAGACGAGGTTGAGGACACCGGCGGGCAGGCCCGCGTCGGCATAGCAGCGGACCAGTTCCATGGCCGTGGCGGGAGTCTCCTCCGATGCCTTGATCACCAGGGAGCAGCCCGCGGACAGGGCGGAGGAGATCTTCCGGTTCGGGCCGCCCACGGGGAAGTTCCACGGGACGAAGGCGGCCACGGGGCCGATGGGCTCACGGCGTACCGTCAGCACGGTGCCGGGTTCGGACGGGATGATGCGGCCGTACGCGCGTCGGGCGTCGTCGGCGTGCCAGCGCAGGGTCTCGGCGGTGCGGCGGGCCTCGCCGGTCGACTCCGCGAGGGGCTTGCCCTGCTCCAGGGTGCTGATGCGGCCGATCTCGACGGCGCGCTCGGCGATCAGGTCGGCAGCCGCGTGCAGGACGGCGGTGCGGCGGGCGATCGGGGTGGAGCGCCAGACGCGGAAGCCGTCTTCCGCGGCGTCGAGTGCGCGGTCCAGGTCGGCTGCGGTGGCCAGCGGTACCTCTCCGATCGCCTCCTCGGTGGCCGGGTTCACGATCGGGGCGGTGGCGCCGGATCCGCCCTGGCGCCACTCGCCCGCGAGGTACATGCGGACGGCGGGGTAGCCGTGGTCGGTGGTCATGGGTGGGTGCCCTCTCAGGGGTCAGGACCGGGCGGAGGCATCCTGGTCGCGGTTGGTGCGCAGGGCCCAGATGTGGTGGGGCGGGGTGGTCTCGTGGACACGCGTCTCGTAGCTGTCGTCGACCCGGTCCATGTCGGCCGCGTACTCGACACGGCCGCCGCAGGGGGCGTGCAGGAAGCGGAAGACATTGGAGCCGACGGTGTGGCGGCCGAGCCTGCGGGCCTCCCGCCAGCCGTGCTCGATCATGTGGTTGCCGCCCTCGATGACGTCGTCGAAGCCGGGGACCTCGTAGGCGATGTGGTTGACGCCCGCCTTGTCGGGGCGGTGGCACAGCAGCATGGTGTGCTGGTCGTCGTCGCCGGGGGCCTGCAGGAAGACGCCCATGGGCTCGACGACGTCGGTGGGCCGGAAGCCGAGCCGTTCGGTGTAGAAGGCGACGGCCTCGTCCTTGCCCGGCTTGGGGATGTTGAGGGCCACATGGCACATCCGCAGCGGACGGACCCGTTCGATCGGCTCCAGAGCGGTGTTCCAGCGGTTCACCGCGCCGAGTGCGTTGGCGGCCCGCGGGGTGACGGGCGCCGGCTTCGGGCGGGCCAGGGCGAGGCCGACGCCGAAGCCGGTCTCGTCCACGGTGTGGTGGACGCCGTCGGCGCTCACGCGGATCTCGCGGTCCTTGCCCGCGGCGGCCACCAGCCGCGCCAGCTCCTCCCGGGTGTCGACGCCCCACACGACCTCGCGCAGGGTGGGCCCGGACTCCACCGGGGGCGGCAGCAGCGGGCCCGGACGGGCGTCGAGGCAGAGGGTCTGGCCGGTGCGCGTCTCGAACACGGCGTGGTCGTCGGTCCGCTCCACGAGGAACAGCCCGAAGTCGTCGAAGAACCGGACGCATTCGTCGACGGCGTCGATGCTTTCGTCGATGCCGTAGGTGACCGATTCGATTCTCTGGATTCCCATGGACTCCTCGTTTCCGGGTCGCCTCGTGAGCGTAGGTTTTCGGTGTGCGGGCCTCAATGTCCCGAGCTCTACGAGGTGCGCAATCGTTTCTTGCGGTTATGGCCGGATCGCGGGGATGGGATTCTGCGCGAACCACTCGGAGAGGAAGTCCAGGAACACGCTGACCTTGCGCGGGGTGTCCTGCCCGGGGCCGTAGATCGCGTACAGCGGGCGGTCGGGGACGGCCAGGTCGGGCAGCAGCACCTGCAGGGCGCCGGAGACGAGGTCGTCGTAGGCCGGGCGCTGCGGGAGCAGGGCGATGCCGCGGCCGTGCACGGCGGCCTTCTGCAGGGCCAGGTAGGAGTTGGACGAGAAGGCGATGTTGCGGATCTTGTGCAGGGTGCTCGCGTGTCCGTGGCCGATGCGCCACACCGGGTCGTTGACGTGCACCAGACAGTCGTGGCCGGCGATGTCGTTGGGATGCGCGAGGGCGCCCTGCCGCTTCACGTAGTCCTCGGAGGCGCACAGCACGAACGGCAGCGAGGAGATCTTCTTCAGCCGGACGCTGGAGTCGCGCAGATCCCGGGTGTGGAAAGCGACGTCGAATCCGCTGTCCAGGAAATCGTAGGTGCGGTCGGACATGCCGCCGAGTTCGAAACGGACCTGGATTTTCGGATGGGCCGCGGAAAAGGCGGCGATCGCGTCACCGAGGTCCAGGCTGCCTATCCATTTCGGGCAGATGATGCTGAGGGCGCCCTCGGCCCGGTCGTGCGAGTCGGCGAGCGCCGCGTCCTGGGCGTCGATCTCGTCGAGGATGCGGGCGGCGAACTCCGCGTACCTCACGCCCGGCTCGGTGAGGCTGACCGAGCGGGCGGTGCGGTTGACCAGGCGTACCCCGACCTGCCGTTCCAACTCGGCCACGTGCCGTGACACCAGCGATCCGGAGGAGCCCAGCTTCTTCGCGGCTCCGTTGAAGCTTCCGGCCTGGGCGACGGTGACGAAGCTGTGCATCAGCAGCAAGCGGTCCATGGGTCCTTCTTCTCACTTCGGGCAGTACTGGGGGGCCTCGCTCAGGTTGTCCTCGGTCACCAACAGAAGAGGAATGTTGGCAATCTTGTCAACCTTCTGTTCGGCGAGCAGACCCACGGCGTTCTTCACGGCCGTCTCCCCGATCGTCTTCGCCGAATTCGCGACGGTCGCGGAGAAGTCCCCGCTCTTCACGGCGGCCAGACCTTCCTCGGTGCCGTTCGCGGTGACGATCTTGACGTCCTCGGCGCCGGCCGCGTCGAACGCCTTGCGGACGGCGAACGCCATCTCCTCATTTGCGACGAAAGCGTAGTCGAGGTCCGGATTAGCCTGAATCATGTTCTCCGCGACGTCCTGGGCCTTCGCCGGATTGAACATGCCGGGCTGGTTGGCCACGACCTTCGCGGTGGCCGGGAGGCCTGCCTTGAATCCGCCCACCAGCAGGTCCGAGGCCGCGCCGGGGGCGCCGGCGACGATGCCGACCTGCACCTCCTTGGTGCCGGCGTCCTGCGCGATCCAGCCGGCGTCGAGACCGCCGACCTTCTTGAGGTCGACGACGGCCGCACCGAGGATGTCGTCCGCATCGCCGGTGGACACCGAGGTCAGATAGATCGGGATGCCCGAGGCCTTCGCCTTGGCGATGTCGCCCTTGAGCGCGTCGACGTTGACCGTCTGCACGATCAGCGCGCTCACGTCACGCGCGATCATGTCCTCGATGTTGGACAGCTCGGTCCCGGCGTTCTGGTGGGAGTTGGCCGTGTAGACCTTGGCGCCCTCCGTCTTCGCCTGGCCCTCGACGGCCTTCAGCAGACAGCTGTGGAAGTTGGTGTCGCCTCCGTTGACGAAGCCGAGGGAGACGCTGTCGGAGCTGCCGGCCTCGCTGTCACCGCAGCCGCTGAGCACCAGCGTGGAGCCGGCGACGGTGGCGAACAGCGCGTGGCGCGAACGGGCGGAGAGTCTCATGGGAAACCGCCTTTCAGGGCGAAACATGAACGGGCAGGCAGGAAGGGGAAGTCAGGAACGGGCAGGTACGAGCGGGCAGATATGAGCAGGCAGGGACGGTCAGTGGCGGGCGGAGCCCGAGCGGGCCTTGTGCATCTCGTTGGCGACGGCTGCGACGAGCAGCACGGCGCCGACCGAGACCGGCTGGTAGTTGCTGGAGAAGTCCAGAAGGTTCAGGGCGTTGGCCACCACGCCGAGCAGCACCAGGCCGAGGGCGGTGCCGATGACGGTGCCGTGTCCGCCGGCCAGCGAGGTGCCGCCGATGACCACCGCCGCGACCACCGCCAGCTGGAGCGAGAGCCCGGCGGTCCCGCCCGGGCTGGAGGAGCCGAGCCGGGACAGCAGCATCAGACCGGCGAGGCCGGAGAGGGTGCCGGTGAGGCCGTACAGGGTGAGCTTGCGGACGGTGACGTCGATGCCGCTGAGGCGGGCCACGTGCTCGTTGCCGCCGATCGCGAAGGCGTCCCGGCCGAACACCGTGAACCGCATGACCAGCGCCGTCACGACCAGCACCAGCACGGCGACGACGAGCAGATACGGCACGCCGAGCACCTTGTCGTTGCCGAGCGCGAACATCCGGGTGCCGATGGAGATGGTGTTGCCGTCGTGGACCAGGAGCGCGACCCCGTCGAGCAGGGTGGCCGAGGCCAGCGTCACGACGAACGGCGCCACGCTGGTGAACGTCACCACCAGCCCGTTCACGAGTCCGATGGCGGTGCCGAGCACCAGCGCGACGACGACGGCGTACCCGGTGGGCCGGCCGTCGGCGAGCAGTTTCGCCGAGACGGCGGCCGTGACGGCGACGTTGCTGCCCATGGAGAAGTCCATGCCGCCCGCGGTCATCAACAGCGTGAGTCCCGCGGCGAGTACGGCGTTGACGCTGACCTGGCTGAGGATGTTGACGATGTTGCGGTCGGTGGCGAACGTCTCGCTCTGCACGGCGGTGAACACCACGACGAGGACGAGCACGGCGATCAGACCGGCGTGCGGCAGCTCGCGCAACCTGCCCAGGGAGAACCGGGAGTCGGGCATCCTGGGCTGTTCGGAGACGCCGGCCGCATCGGGAAGTGTCTTGACGCTCACTGCGGTTGTCCTCCGAGGGCCGTGGCGACGAGCTCGTCGCGGGTGATGGCGGTGATGTCGTGCTCCGCGACCGTGCGGCCGGCGCTCACGACGAGGACCCGGTCGGCCAGCCGCATGACCTCCTCGGCGGAGGAGGAGGCCAGCAGCACGGCCACGCCCCGCGAGGCGAGGTCGTCGACGAGGGTGTGGATGTCGGACATGGCCGCGATGTCCACGCCGTTGGTGGGGTCCTCCAGGAAGCACGCGGCGGGCGAGGTCTCCAGCCACTTGCCGAGCAGCACCTTCTGCTGGTTGCCGCCCGAGAGCACGCTCACCGGCGGGTTCCCGGCCAGCGCCTTGACCCCGTAGCGGAGCCGGGGCGGCGCGGCACGGCGGGCCAGTTCGCCCCGGCGGTGCAGTCGGCGGCGGGCGAGCCGGTCGTCGGCGAGCATCAGGTTCTCGTCCAGGGACAGGCCCGGGACCAGGCCCAGGGCGCGACGGTCGCCGGTGACACAGCGCAGGCCGCTGCCGAGCGAGGCCGCCACCTTGCCGAACGGCACCGGGCGGCCGTCCACGTGCAGGTCGCCGCAGTCCGGCCGCCGCCGCCCGGACAACAGGTCGAACAGCCGCGACTGGGCGTCCCCGGCAGGTCCGAGGACGGCGACGATCTCGCCCCTGCGCACCTCCACGGTGAAGTCACGGACCGCCCGGCCGTCGCTCAACCCCCTTACGGCGAGGCCGACTTCCGGCTTGGGCGCGGGGCGCTCGGGCCGCGTGGAGACGACGTCCCGGCCGACCATGGCGCGCACGAGTCCCGCGTGGTCCAGCTCGGCGGCGGGCGCGCTCGTCACCACGGACCCGTCCCGCAGGACGGTGAGCCGGTCGGCGACGGCCATCACCTCGTCGATGTAGTGCGAGATGTAGACGACGGCGACGCCCTCGTCCCGCAGGGTGCGCACCAGGGCCCGGATCCGGTCGGCGTCCTTGGCGCTCAGACAGGCGGTCGGCTCGTCCAGGATCAGGATCCGGCCGCCGCGGCGGACCTCGCGGGCCACCTCGACCATGGTCTGCTCGGCGACGGTGAGCGAACCGGCGGTGCGCTCCACGTCGATGACGATGCCGAGGGCGGCGAGGGCCCGCCCGGCCTCCTCCTCGACGGCCTTCCAGCGCACGGCGCGCGCCCGCGTGGGCAGATCGCCGAGCAGGACGTTCTCGGCCACGCTGAGGCCCATGACCAGCTCACGGCGCTGCGGCACGGACGAGATGCCCAGCCTGCGCGCCCGGCGCACGCTCAGCCCGTGCTGTTCCTGCCCGTCGACCTCGATCGTGCCGCCGTCGGCCCGGTGGACGCCGGACAGCACCTGTACGAGGGTCGACTTGCCGGCGCCGTTCATGCCCATCAGGGCGTGGATCTCACCGGGGTACAGGTCGAGGTCGACGCCTTTCAGCGCGGCCGCCCCGCCGAAGCTCTTGGTGACGCCCCGGACGCGCAGAACGGCCGTCATGCCCGGTCGCCGTCGGGGGCGAGACGTCCGTAGCCGCGGATGTCGGGGAAGGGGGGCTCCTTGTCGGCCTGGAGGTCCACCTGGAAGGTGTTCAGGCACATGCCGAGCATGGTGAAGTTGCCGAGCGCGCCGATGGCGTCGACCAGGCCCTTGGAGCCGAAGTGCGCGTGGGCCGCGGCGAAGGTCTCGTCGGTGACGAAGTGCTCGTCGAGGATCTCCCGGCAGAACCGGTAGAAGGCGCGGTCCGCCTCGTCGTCGAAGACCGCCTCGCGCCGCTCGGCGATGGCCTGTACCGCGGCCTCCGGGATGCCGGCCTCGATCGCCTGGTGCACATGCGCGTTCCAGGAGTACTGCGCGTCCCAGTTGCGGGCGGCCATCAGCAGGGTCAGCTCGCGCAGGTGCTTCGGGAGGCTGCAGTCGAAACGGGCGAACGCGCCGAGCGACTCGGCCCGTTCGCACATCTCCGGGCTGTACAGCCAGACCCGGAAGGGACCGCGCACCGCGCCACGGCGGCCGGCGATCCGGGCGGCCAGCTCCTGCTGCCGCGCGTCCATGTCGTCTTCGCTGAGAACGGGGAGCCTCATCGGGCCGATACCTGCCTTTTCTTTCCGGCGCATTACGGGCACGGGTCGTGAAGCCGTGCGGTGCCAGGTGAAGGTACAGCCGTGTCCGAGAAGCTCACCCACCTCGGAGCGCAACGTAAAACTGCACGCCGGAGGCCCCCCATTCGGCGAGCGGCGACCTAACGTCGTCCGACATGACCACCATCATCAAAGCCGCGTCGGTCCCGCTGCTGAACCGTGGCGGAGCGGTGCTGTCGACCCCGCTCGTCACCACGTCCTCGGCGAACGGCGAGAACCGGATCACCAGTGGGATGAGCGTCTATCCCGTCGGCTCCGGCGCCCCTCTGCACTCGCACAACTGCGACGAGCACGTGACGATCCTCGAGGGCGAGGCGGAGGTGTGGGTCGACGGCGAGGTGACGAAGCTGGAGCGCTTCGACACCACGTACGTCCCCTCCCCGATCCCGCACCTGTTCCGCAACATCGGCGAGGTCCCGCTGCGCATCCTGTGGGTCTACTCCTCGGGCCATGTGACGCGCACGTTCACCGAGACCGGCCGGACGGTGGAACACCTGTCGGCGGAGGACCGGATGGGCTCGGACGACTGAGGCGGCTGAGGACGGCTTTCAGCGCACCGACGCCGTGGCCGCCTCCGCGATGACCTCGGCGACCGCGGCCGGCTGGTCGACGAGGACGAGATGCCCCGCGTCGGACACGGTCACCATGCGGACGCCGGGGCAGGCTTCGAGGCCGTGCCGCTCGGCGTCGGTCAGGCCGACGCCGTCGCGGTCGCCGCGCACCACCCAGGCGGGGACGCCGGCCTCGCACAGCCGCGGGACCAGGGACGGATACCGGTCCAGATACGCGTAGTAACCGCGCACGATCTGGCGGCAGACCGCCGGGTCGTGGCCGCCCATGACCGCCGCCAGCGCCTCGGCGCGATGCGGCGGCAGTTCGCGTTTCACGGCCCGGGGCAGCAGCGTGAGCATGGCCTTCCAGGCCGCCGAGCCGAGCACCGGCACTCTGCCCAGGCTGTTC
This sequence comes from Streptomyces sp. NPDC002623, assembly GCF_053592635.1. Lineage (NCBI taxonomy): Bacteria > Bacillati > Actinomycetota > Actinomycetes > Kitasatosporales > Streptomycetaceae > Streptomyces > Streptomyces sp. NPDC002623. The sequence continues at coordinate 131,537 of NZ_JBSFWB010000024.1, forward strand.
AGGACCGTCAGGAACCGCTCCTCGTCACCGCGCGAGAAGGTCGGCGACAGCAGCACCAGCGGCCCCTTGAACAGGCCCAGCGCGGCCATCTCGATCGCCACGTTCGCGCCCAGGCTGTGCCCGACGACGGCGTCGCAGCGGGCCTCGGCGGCGAAGTCCGCCATCAGCCGGGCGTAGCTCTCCATGGAGAGGTTCGCGGGCGCCTCGGTCCGCCCGAACCCCGGCTGGGTCGCCGCGACCATCCCGAGGCCCGCCACCGCCGGCTCCGCCATGACGTCCGCGTAGAACTCGGTCGTGCACAGCGCCCCCGGAATCATCAGCACCCGGTGCGAGGCGTCCGTAGCCCCCGCCCGCCGCACATCCCAACGCTCACCCATACGACGAGCGTCCCCCGAGCCGACCCCGACCGCACCCGGAGCAGCACCGCGCACCGGAAAACACCGCCGACCGCAACCCCCTGGTAGCGCCGGGCACCGGAAAACACCGCCGACCGCAACCCCCTAAGGGGCGCGGGGAACTGCGCGACCAGCCCCCACCTGCCCGCACCCGACGAACACGCGGCAGCCCCCTAGAAGCACCGCGCACCGAACAACACCGGCAACCGCAACCCCCCAGGGGCGCGGGGCTGTATCGATGTGCGGCTCCGCCGCGTGGGCGCGACCCCCACCCACCCGCAGCCGACATACTCCCCGCAGCCCCCTAGAAGCACCGCGCACCGGAAAACACCGCCGACCGCAACCCCCTAAGGGGCGCGGGGAACTGCGCGACCAGCCCCCACCGACCCGCACCCGACGAACTCCCCGCAGCCCCCTGGACGCGCCGGACGCCGGTCCCGCACCCCCGTGCGGCGACCGGCGTCCGTCCTCACCCCCGGTGCGCCGGTTCAGTGCGCGCCGACCAACTCCTCGTCAGCCCCGCGCGGAGCGACCTTCGTGCTGCGCAGCGCGGCGATGCCGATGAAGACCATGGACGACAGGCCGGCGATCGCGAACGCGGTGAACCCCCAGTCGCCGTGGTTCGCGGCGAGCAGCTGGCCGCCCAGCCACGGACCGAAGACCGCGCCGAAGCGGCCCATGCCGGAGGTCCAGCCGACGGCGGTGGCCCGGTTGTCCGCGTCGGAGCGGATGGAGACCGTCGCGTAGATCATCGTCTGGGCGCTGTTCAGGAACACGCCGGTGAGGAAGACGACGACCATCGTCACGCTCATCGGCATGTGGACGCTGAGCAGGAAGACGCCGGCGGCGGTCAGCGCGAACCAGATCGCCGAGATGCGCGGGGCGCCGAAGCGGTCGGCGGCGCGCCCGGCGACCAGCATGCCCACGATGCCGCCGAGGTTGAAGACGACCACGAAGGACAGGGCGGAGCCGAGCTCGTAGCCCTCGGCGCGCATCAGGGTGGGCAGCCAGGTGGCGACGCCGTAGACCAGGAGGAGACCGCCGAAGGAGGCCAGCCAGTAGAGCAGGGTCTGGGTCCACTCGCCGCCGCGGAACAGGTTCTTGAGCGCGTTCCAGCGGTCGGCCGCGCCCTGCTTGGCGGACTTCACGGCGGGCAGTTCGACGTCGTAACGGGCGGCCAGCTCACGGGCCTCGTCGGTGCGGCCCTTGGCGACGAGGAAGCTCAGCGACTCGGGCAGCAGCTTGGCGAGCACCGGGGCGAAGAGCAGCGGCAGCACGCACACCCAGAACGCGGCGCGCCAGCCGGCCGGTTCGATGAGCCACTTGGCGACATAGGCGGAGAGGATGCCGCCGGCGTGGTGGGCGGTCATGAGCAGGCCGATGACGATGGCGCCGCGGCCGCGCGGTGCGTAGTCGGAGACCATGCTGATCGCGGTGGGCAGCAGCCCGCCGAGGCCGACGCCGGCCAGGGTACGGCCGAGGCCGAAGACCTCGACGCTGCCGGCCATGGCGCACACGCCGGAGGCCAGCGAGAAGAGGATCACGCAGCCGACCATCAGCTTCTTGCGTCCGACGCGGTCGGCCACGGTGCCCGCGGTCAGGGCGCCGACCAGCATCCCGAAGGTGGCGTAGCTGCCGAGGTCGCCGGCCGTGTCGGGGGTGAGGCCGAAGGTCTTCGTCTCCAGCAGGTGGGGGAGCACCGAGCCGTAGATGAACATGTCGAGGCCGTCGAAGAGGACGGCCAGCCAGCACAGGCCGACGACCAGCAGGGCCAGTCTGCTGACGCGGGCGGTCAGAGCGGGGGAGGAGGACATCTTTGTTTTCCTCTCGTCCAGGAGGCGTTCCCTGGAGGGGACGTGGTGCGCACACGCTAGGGAGCGGGAACCAAAAGTGTCAACGTTTTTGTCAACAATCTCATCGACAATCGGTTCCCGAGTCCGACACGCGCCGGGAACGGGCTAGCTCACCGGCGGGGTGCCGTGCGTGTGGAAGGACTCGATCGTCTTCAGGCCCCAGGCCTGCCCCTTCTTGCGCTCCTCCTCGGTCCAGGTGACCAGCGGCCAGTCGGGGGCCAGGACGAGCCGGGTGAGCGGGTTGCACAGCTCGATGCGGTTGCCGCCGGGCTCGTAGACGTAGAGGAAGAACGTCTGCTGGATGGCGTGCTTGTGCGGGCCCGTCTCGATGAACACCCCGCTGTCGATGGCGAGGTCGGCCGCCCGCAGGATGTCCTCGCGGGTGTCGGTCGCGAAGGCGATGTGGTGCAGCCGCCCGGCGCCGCCGGTCCAGTCCGAGGTGTAGACGACGTCGTACGACTTGTTCGTGTACGTCAGCCAGCGCGCCGCGATCTTCCCGGTGTCGAGCCGGATCTGCTCGGTGGGCCGGGCGCCGAGCACCTGCTGCTGGAACTCGGAGTTGGCGAGCACGTCGGCGGCGAGGAAGTTGATGTGGTCCAGGCGCCGGACGCCCACGCCCCGGTTGGGCTTGGCCTGCGGCTGGTTCTTCAGGGCCGGCTTCAGCCCGTCCGGCGCCCGGTAGTGCTCGCTCTCCCAGTACAGGGCGTGCTCGTGCCCGTCCGGGTCGGTGGTGACGTACAGCTTGCCGAGGCCGGGTTCGTCCTCGACCCAGCGGCCGGTGCCGCCCGCCTCCTCGACCGCCTCGATCCGGCGCTGGAGGGCCTCCTCGCCGGAGGTGCGCAGGGCGAGCCGGCCGAGGCCGGGCTGTGCGCGGGCGGTGAGGACCAGGCTGTGGTGCTCGTAGTCGTCGAAGGTCCGCAGATAAACGGTGTCGCCGTCCTGCCCGTTGACGGTGAGCCCCAGGTAGTCGGTGAAGAAGGCGACGCTGGCCTCCAGGTCCGGGGTGAAGAGCTGGACGTGGCCGATGTGGGCGATGTCGCCGAGCGGCGGAGTCATCGCTGACCTCCAGAGGAGCGTGGGGACAGAGGGGACGGGGAAGACAGGGGGGCCGTCTCGGCGGACCTGGGGAAGACGACGCCGTCGAAGATCTTGCGGGCCGTGCGGACCACGGCGGTGCGGCGGGCGGCGGGCAGACCGTCGGGGGTCGTCCCGAGGCTACTTTCGATATCCAGGAATCCAGCGGGATGTTCTATGCGAATTCGGTCACTGTCGGCGGATAGTTCCGCGAGCTCAGCGCCCACGCTGCCTTCGATCCGCAGGCCGGCCGCGACACTGGCCGCGCCGAGCACCCCGATCGAGGGGTGGCAGCGCACCGGAATGAAGGTACGGGTGGTGACCGCGCCGCCGTCACGGGGCGCGGCGAGCAGCGTGAGCTTGGGCACGGTGGTCTCCGAGACGTCACCGAGGCCCATCAGCCGGCCCGCCGCCAGGCGGATCGACCGAAGGCGGTCGGCGAGCGCGACGTCCTCCTCCAGATCCCGGGGCAGCTCGTGGCCGGTGACCTTGAGGGAGGTGGCCGCGATGAGCACCGTGGGCATCCCGTTGTCCACGCAGGTCACCGCCACACCGTCGATCTCGTCCCGGACGTTGCCCGTGGGCAGCAGCGGGCCCGCGCCCGGCGGGAACTCGATCACCACGGGCGCGGCCGACCCCGGCACGCCCGAGATCTCGGCGCGGCCGGTGTAGTCGACGCGACCGCCCGGGGTCGGGAAGGTCGCCGTCGCGTAGTCGCCGGAGTTGACCATGCGGATACGGACGGCGGTCTCCTGCTGGCCCGGGGCGACGAGCCCGCGCTCGACGGCGAACGGGCCGACGCCGGCGAGGATGTTCCCGCAGTTCTGACGGTCGCTCACCTCGGGCCGGTCGACGGCGACTTGGAGGAAGAGGTAGTCGACGTCGGCGCGCGGGTCGGCCGAGGGCGAGATCACCGCCACCTTGCTGGTGAGCGGGTGCGCGCCGCCCAGGCCGTCGATCTGACGCGGGTCCGGGCTGCCCATGACGCGCAGCAACAGCGCGTCGCGCAGGGCGGGTTCGGCGGGGAGGTCGGCGGCGCGGAAGTAGGCGCCCTTGGAGGTGCCGCCCCGCATCAGCAGACAGGGCACCTCCTCGGGCTCGTGGGTCACGAGGACTCCCCCGCGTACTCGTCGTACGTCCGGTACTCGACGCCCAGCCGCTTGAGGGTCTCCCTCAACCCGTAGCGGTCCAGGCCGAGTTCGCCGTCGAGGAAGGCGGCTCGGGTGCGGGCCTCCTTGGCCTCGCGGGCCTCGGAGGCCCGGGCCGTGGCGCGGGCGCGCTCGCGCGGGACGACCACGACGCCGTCGTCGTCGGCGAGGATCACGTCACCGGGGCGGATGACCTGGCCGTCGATGGCGATCGGCACATTGACCGAACCGCCGGTGGCCTTCACCGTGCCCTGCGAGGAGACGGCCCGGGCCCAGGCCGCGAAGCCCATGTCGCGCAGCTCCTGTGTGTCGCGGATGCCCGCGTTGGTGACGACGCCGCGCACCCCGCGCCGCTGGAGCGCGGTCGCGAACAGCTCGCCGAACATGCCGTCGGTGGACGGCGAGGTGGTGGTGACGACCAGGATGTCGCCCTCGCCGCACTGCTCCACGGCCGCGTGGATCATGAGGTTGTCGCCGGGCCAGCTGAGCACGGTCACGGCGGTGCCGGCGACCCGCACACCCTGCTGGACGGGACGGACCCCCGGGCCCAGCAGCCCGGTCCGGCCCATCGCCTCGCTGACGGTGGCCACCCCGAAGCCGGCCAGCGCGTCGACGTCCTCGGCCGCCGCCTTGGGCGGGTCGGTGACGATGACCCCGCTCATGCCAGCTCCTGCGCGATCTGCGGGAAGGGCCGCATGTAGGCCTCGGCCATGGTGGTGTGCGCCAGGCCCAGGTTCGGACCGGCGTTGCGCTTGAGCTGCACGCCCCGGCGGACGGCGAGGTCGGTGTAGTAGGCCCACAGGTGCTGCTGGGCGCCCAGGCACTCCATGGCCTTGCGCTTGGTGTCCCACACCTCGGTGATGTCGAGCAGCACCTCGGGCCGGAAGCCGCTCATCTCCGGCTGGTGCGGCTCGAAGTAGAAGACCGGCGGCGCGCCGATGATGTCGCCCTCGCCCGGGTAGCCGATGGCCTGGGCGAGGATGCGGGCCTCCAGCGCCATCCGGTTGGCGGCCGGGTGGTCGCCGTTGTACGGGTCCTCGGTGGGGTGCGTCAGGACGACGTCCGGCTGGGTCTCCCGGTACACGGCGACGAGCCGGTCGGTCAGCTCGGCGCCGGCCACGAGCGGGTAGTCGCCGGCGTCGAAGAAACGGACCTCGGCGCCCAGGGTGGCGGCGGCGCGCTCGGCCTCGTCCCGGCGTATCGCCTTGATCTCGTCGAGCTTCTTGCCCTCGCGCCACGCCTTGGCGGACTCGCCGCGCTCACCGAAGGTCAGACAGGCGATGGTGACCTTCTCCCCGCGGGCGGCGGCCAGGGCGATGGCGCCGCCCGCCCGCCACACGAAGTCCCCGGCATGCGCGGTGACGACGAGGGTCGATCGTGATGTCGATCGGGGTGGGGAGGCGGGCGCGTTGGCCTGGGTCATTCTCGGGTCTCCTTGGTGACAGGTGGGCGCCCGCCCCGCGCAGCCGTGATCAGTCGCGCAACGCCTCGATCACGCTGGTGAGGTGGGCTCGGACGGCCGTCTCGGCCGCCTGCGGGTCTCTGGCCCGGATCGCTTCGATCATGGTCAGGTGCTCGTTCAGGGATTGCTGCGGCCGACCCGGCCTCAGCGCCAACTGGAAGCGGTGGCGCACCAGTTGGGCGTTCAGCCGCTCCAGCAGCTCCTGCGCGGTCTGCTGTCCGGAGAACTCCCGGATGCGGACGTGCAGTTCGTGGTTGAGGTCGGAGTAGGTGACCGGCTCTCCGTCGGCGACGGCCTTGGTCATGGCCGTGCCGAGATCGGTCAGCTCGATCAGCTGGTCGTCGCTGGCCAGTGCGGCGGCCTTCGCCGCGCACAGCCCTTCGAGGACCATCCGGCACTCGGTGATGGCGACCGCTTCGTCCACGGTCACCACCCGCACCCGCGAGCCGCGGTTGCGGATCCGTTCGACGAGTCCCTGGGACTCCAGATCGATCAGCGCCGCGCGGATGCTGGCCCGCGTCACACCGAACTGCTCGGCGAGCTCCTGCTCCACCAGCCGCTGCGCCGGTGCCATCTCGCCGTGCAGGATCGCCTGCCGCAGCTGCGCGAGCGCGTGCTGCTTGGCCTGCTCCCCGGTGCTCGGACGGGCTTCTTTCGGCATGGGTGCCCTCCCTGAGTGAGTGCGTGTCGAACCTAAATCTAGCCAAACAAGATTGTCAACAATTTTGTCTGAGGTATTAGGGACATGGATGACTGCCGTGCACGGACTTGCTGCTCGACGACCGCGTCACCCTATGGCCGCGCCGCGCGACGACGGCATCACTTGATGACGGCGTTCGCGACGACCACGATCACGCCCAGCAGCGCGTCCAGCGCACCGATCAGTATCGCGACCGCCCACGGGCGGTGCGCCCAGCGGGCCGTGACCAGGCCCAGGGTGAACAGCAGGCCGATGTTCAGCGCGAACGCCGGGTACTCCACCCCGTTCGCCGGCCACCAGCCCCAGCCCGCCCCCGCGAGCACCGCGACGGTCGGCAGCACGGCCGCGACCAGCGGCCACTCCAGCGCGAGGGTGCGCCATGCGTCCCCGCGGCGGTGCGGGGCGCGCTCGGCGATGTAGTGGGCGTAGCCGTGCGCGAGCGCGGAGGCCAGGGCGGTCACCAGCAGCCAGACGGCGTCGTAGCGACGGCTGCCCCGCGAGGCGTGCCCGTACGTGCTGAGGGCGGCCACCATCGAGCTCGCCAGGACCGCGCCGTAGACCCCGCCGAAGAGGAGAGCCTCACGGGTGTCGTGCGGGTGCGGCTCGTGCGGGTGCGGCTCATCCGGATGCGGCTCGTGCGGGTGCGGTCCGTCCACCGCCGCGGTGTCATCCGCCATGCGCTCCACGATCACCCGGTCCCGGGCGGCCCGCCAGGCGGACGAGGGGCGCGCTCAGTCCGTGCGGGGCGGTCCCGTCGTCCCCCGGACCTCGAGGGTCGGCGTCGCCAGGTGCACCCGTCCCGCTCCCCCGGGCCGGTCGAGACGGTCGAGGAGGCAGCGGGCGGCTCGGCGGCCGACCTCACGGCCGGCGCCGTCGACGGTCGTGAGCCACAGATGACGCAGCCGGGAGATGCTGGTGTTGTCGTAGCCGACCACGGACAGGTCGCGCGGCACCCGCAGGCCCAGTTCCTCGGCCGCCGACAGCACCCCCACCGCCGTCATGTCGTTCACGGCGAACACGGCCGTGGGCCGGTCGGCGCGGGCCAGCAGCCGCACCGTCGCCCGGTAGCCGCCCTCCTCGGTCATGTCCCCCGCCTCGACCAGCGCCCCCTCGGCCGGTCCCGAGGCCCGCATCGTGGTCTCGAAGCCGCGTCGGCGCAGGTCGGCCACGGCGCCGTACCCCGCGAGGTGGGCGATCCGGCGGTGCCCGAGTGCGACGAGGTGCTCGGTGACCAGACGGGCGCCGTGCTCGTCGTCGTTCGCGACCAGGTCGACCCCGCCCGGCACCGGCTCCCGGGCCCCGGCGACCACCACCGGCATCCGGGCGGCGACCGCCTCCAGGGCCGCCGGGTCGGGCAGCGTGCCGACCACGACCAGCCCGTCCGCCCCCAGGTCCAGGAAGGGCCCGGCCGGATCCTGGCCGACGTGCCGGTTCAGGCGGGCGTCGGCGAGCAGCATGTGCAGGCCGCCGGCGTGCAGCAGCGAGTTGAGGCCGTCCAGGAGATCGACGTACCAGGGGTTGCGCAGGTCGTGCAGCAGGACGCCGATCGTGCGGGTGCGCTGCTCGCTGAGGCTGCGCGCCGCCGCGTTGGGCCGGTAGCCCAGTTCGCGCACGGCGTGCAGGACGGCCTCCCGCTTCTCGGCGCGCACCTGGTCGGAGCCGCGGAGCACGAGGGAGACCAGCGACTTGGACACTCCGGCCCGCTCGGCGACGTCGCGGATGGTCGGCGGTCTCATGCAGTGGACCGTTCCATGCGAGCCTGGGCTTGTCAAAGGGCTCAAAGGGCACCGGGAAGCCTTGACATCCTCGGGAGACCGCCCGCAGGGTGGCCTGGACAGAAAATGGACCGGTCCAAAGAGGGGCTGTCAGTCATGGTCGAGTCGATGGATGCGGTGGAACCGGTGGATTCGGTGGATGCGTTGGATTCGCTCGGGGTCGCCGTCGTGGGGTTCGGCTGGATGGGTCGGGTGCACTCCCAGGCGTACGCCCGCGTCCGGCACCACTATCCGCAGCTCGCCCTGCGCCCCCGGCTCGTGACCGTCGCCGAGGAGGTGCCCGGCCGGGCGGAGGAGGCCGCGGACCAGTTCGGCTTCACGGCCACCACCCGGGACTGGCGCGAGGTCGTCGCCGATCCGCGCGTGCGGGCCGTCAGCATCACCGCGCCGAACTTCCTGCACCGCGAGATCGGCGTCGCGATGGCCGAGGCCGGCAAGCACATCTGGATCGAGAAGCCGGTGGGCCTGACCCCCGAGGACGCCCGGGCGGTCGCGGACGCGGTGGCCAAGGCCGGCGTCCAGGGCGCGGTCGGCTTCAACTACCGCAACGCGCCCGCCGTCGAGACGGCCCGCGATCTGATCGCCTCCGGCGAGCTCGGCACGGTCACCCATGTCCGCGTCCGCCTCTTCAGCGACTACGCGGCCCATCCGGACGGCGCCCTGACCTGGCGCTACGAGCGCGAGCGGGGCGGCAGCGGAGTCCTCGGCGACCTGGCCTCGCACGGCGCCGACCTGGCCCGCTTCCTGCTCGGCGACATCGCCTCCCTGACGGCCGACACGGCGGTCTTCGTCCCCGAGCGGGCCCGCCCGACGGGAGCGACGGCGGGCCACAGCCGCGCGGCCGGCGGCGAACTCGGCCCGGTCGAGAACGAGGACTACGTCAACTGTCTGCTGCGCTTCGCCTCCGGCGCGCGGGGCGTGCTGGAGGCCTGCCGGGTCTCGGTCGGCGAGCAGAACAACTACGGCTTCGAGGTGCACGGCACCAAGGGCGCGGTGTTCTGGGACTTCCGGCGGATGAACGAGCTCGGCGTCAGCCGGGGCACGACGTACCAGGACCAGCCGGTCAGCACGGTGTACGTCGGCCCGGGCGACGGCGAGTTCGGCGCCTTCCAGCCGGGCGCGGCGAACGCCATGGGCTACGACGACCTCAAGGTCGTCGAGGCGTACCGGTTCCTGCGGTCGATCGCCGAGGGCGTCCCGCACGGGGCGACGCTCGCGGACGCGGTGCACAGCGCGACCGTGCTGGAGGCGATGACCCGGTCCGCCGAGAGCCGTTCCTGGGTGGACGTGCACCCGTAGGCCAGGCCCGGGGGTGGCGGTAGGACCACCCCCGTTCCGGTTCTCAGGCCCAGGGACCGCGCGCCCCGAAGACGGCAGGCTTCAAGGGTCGGCAAGCACGAAAAGGCACGCCGACACCGAATCCGCCGTACCGAGAACTCGGGGGACACCCATGTCCGAAGTCGTAGCCCGGCGCCTGACCGGTCTCGCCGCCGTCGTCGCCGCACTCGCCCTCATCGTCCAGGTTCCGCTGTACTTCGTGTACTCGGGCCCGCCGCCGGACGCCAACGTGCTGTCCCGGCTGCTCATCGGGATCGTCGCGCTGGCGTCGGTGGTCGTGTTCGTGACGGCGTTGCGGGACCTGGTCGAGCGGGTCGGCCCCGCCCATCGGTGGGTCGGCTCGCTCGCCTTCTCCACCGGCCTCGTCTACGCGGTCGTCACCCTGGTCTCGATGGGCCTGGAGGCGGGTGCGGTCATCGACGCCGACCACCCGATCGACCCGACGATCGACGTCAGCGGCACCTACATCCTGTACGGGTCGATCTCGCGTCTGATGCTGGCGCTGTTCCTGACCGCCTTCGGCCACGCCGTCTCGCGCACCCGGCTGCTGCCGCGCTGGACCGCACGCTCGGCGTACGTCCTGGCCGCGATCAACCTGGCCTTCGTGCCGTCGCTGTTCTTCGGCAACGACCCCGCGTTCTTCTACGCGGCGAACGGCTGGGGCACGACGGCGCTGATGGGAGCCGTCCTCAGCTACTGGCTGCTGGCCGTGGGCGTCTCGACGTACCGCAGTGCGGCCCGCGCCACCCTGGCGGGCGCGAGCGCCTCACCGGCGCTCCGGCCCTGAGATCCGCCGAGCGACGACCGCGCCCCGGAGGCGGCCCGCATCAGCCGGCCGTCGCCCGGGGCGGCATGTTGTACGGGGTGACCACCTGGATCGCCGACGGCAGCCGGGGCCCCGCCGGGGGCAGCGCCCCATGGGCCCGCATCAGGGTGTGGCAGGCCTCGCGCACGTCATGGCGCAGATCGTGGTGGAGGACGGCCGACAGCCGGTGCTCGTGCAGCAGCCGGGTGTTGTCGTGGTCGAGGTCGTGCGCGACGAACACGGCGCACTCGCGGTCGAGGTCGGCGAAGGCGCGCAGGGTGGCGATGTTGCCGCCGCCGATGGAGTAGACGGCGCGGATCTGCGGATCCCGTTCCAGCGCGGACCGGACGAGGTCGTACTGGGTGGCGTCCAGGCCCTGCCCCTCGGCGATCTCGACGAGCGCGCGCTCGGGATGGCGAGCCCGCATCGCGCTGCGGAAGCCCATCTCGCGCTCCTCCTCGTTGCGGAAGAAGCCGCTGCTCAGGCTGGTGAGCACATTCCCGGGGCGGTCGCCGAGCCACTGGCCCATCAGATAGGCGGCGGTGGCCCCGGCGGCCCGGTCGTCGATGCCGACATAGGCGAGGCGGGCGCTGGCGGGCAGGTCCGTGACCAGCGTGACCACGGGGATGCCGGCGGCCACCAGCCGGCCGACGGCGGCGGTGACCTCGGGGACGTCCGGCGCCTTCAGGATCACCCCCTGGGAGCCGCGCCGGGCGATCCGGTCCAGGGTGGCGATCAGCTCCGGGACCGGTCCGGTCTCCCGGAAGTGGAACCGGGAGCGCAGCACGGCCGGGTGCAGCGAGGGCAGCTCGGCCTCCAGCGCGGACCGGACGGCGGTGGTGAACCGTTCCGGCGCCTGCATCACTATGTCGATCATGAAGGTGCGGCCGACGAGTCTGACCTGGGTGCGCTGACGGTCCAGATCGGCGATGGCCCGCCGCACCTCCTGCGCGGTGGACTCGCGCACCCCTCCCCTGCCGTTGAGCACCCGGTCGACGGTGGCCTCGCTCAGACCGGCCTGACGTGCGATCTCACGGAGCGGGAAGGGATGGCCCACAGTAGGCTCCTCGGAGGTCCTTGAGGGGTTTTTGACGGCCCTCTGCCGGTTGTTCGACGGGTTTGTAATGACAAGAATGGCAGGGCTGAGCCGCCATTGTCATCGAAGGGACGCCGATGTCCTTCACCTCCGTGCACGGTCACGCCTGGCTGACCGAGCAGGACTGCGATCTCGACGTGTTCCGCTCGCTCGTCGAGCGCACGACCGACCTCGCCGACTTCCCGCACGCCACGACGGTGGAGGGGAACGTCCTCGTCTACGACAGCGAGCACCTGCGCACCGCTGCCGCCGGGACGAGCCGTGAGCTGCGCGCCGAGCTGGTGCGGGCCCTGGCCGACGGTCCCGGGATCGTCGTCCTCCGGGGCGCGTTCCCCGACCCGGCGGTCGTCGACCGGCTCACCGCCGCCTTCGACGCGCTGATCGCCGAGCAGCACGCCTCGGGTGCGACCGCCGGCGACCACTTCGCGAAGCCCGGCGCGAACGACCGCGTCTGGAACGCCCTGGAGAAGGCCGCCCTGTACGACCCGGAGGCGTTCGCCGACTACTACGCCAACGACGTCCTCGCGCTGGTCTCGCGGGCCTGGCTGGGCCCCGGCTACCAGGTGACCTCGCAGGTCAACGTGGTCAACCCGGGGGGCGCGGCGCAGAGCGCGCACCGCGACTACCACCTCGGCTTCCTCTCGAACGAGGCGGCCGCCGCCTACCCGGCGCATGTGCACCGCCTCTCCCCCGTGCTCACGCTCCAGGGCGCGGTCGCGCACTGCGACATGCCGGTGGAGTCGGGCCCCACGCTGTACCTGCCGTACTCGCAAGTCTACGAGCCGGGCTATCTGGCCTGGCGACTGCCCGAGTTCCAGGCGTACTTCGACGAGCACCACGTCCAACTGCCGCTCGCCAAGGGCGACGCGGCCTTCTTCAACCCGGCCGTCTTCCACGCCGCGGGCTCCAACCGCACGACCGACGTACGCCGGGCGGCCAACCTGCTCCAGGTGTCCTCGGCCTTCGGGCGCGCGATGGAGACCGTGGACCGGGAGGCGGTGGCGAACGCGGTCTTCCCCGTGCTGCTGAAGCGCAGGGCGCAGGGCGTGGGCGAGGAGTGGCTGGAGCGGGTCGTCGCCGCGAGCGCCGAGGGCTACCCGTTTCCCACCAACCTCGACAGCGACCCGCCGGTGGACGGCATGGCCCCGCCCTCGCAGGCGGACGTCGTACGGCGGGCGCTGCACGAGGAGTGGACCCCGCAGGCACTCCGGGACGAACTGCGGGCCGGCGCCGAGCGGCGCATCAGCTGAAAGGATCTTCCGCATGGGACTTCTCGACGACAAGGTCGTCCTCGTCAACGGCGGCAGCCAGGGGGTCGGCGCGGCCATCGCGCGGGCCGCGGTGCGCGAGGGCGCCCGCGTGGCCGTCACCGGGCGGCGGCCGGAGCCGGGCGAGGCTCTGGTGAAGGAGCTGACCGCCGAGGGCGGCACGGCGCTGTTCGTCCGGGCCGACCTGACGGACGCCGCGCAGACGAAGGCGGCGGTGACCGAGACCGTGGCCGCCTACGGCCGGGTCGACTGCCTGGTCAACTCGGCGGGGCTGACCTCCCGGGGCACGCTCCTGGACACCACCCCGGAGCTGTTCGACCAGCACATCGCGATCAACCTCAAGGCGCCGTTCTTCGCCATGCAGGCGGCGGTCGCCGACATGCTGGCCCGCGAGGCGCCCGGCACGGTCGTCAACATCATCACCTCCTCGGCGCACGGCGGCCAGCCGTTCCTGGCGCCGTACGTCGCCGCGAAGGCGGGCCTGATCGGCCTGACCCGCAACGCGGCGCACGCCCACCGTTTCGACCGGGTCCGGATCAACGGTCTCAACATCGGCTGGACGGCCACCGAGGGCGAGGACGCGACGCAGAAGGCGTTCCACGGCGCGGGCGACGACTGGCGCGAGCAGGCCGCCGCGAAACTGCCCATGGGCAAGCTCGGCCAGCCGGACGAGATCGCCGACTTCGTGGTCTTCCTCCTGTCCGACCGGTCGGGCGTGGTCACGGGATCAGTGATCGACTGGGACCAGAACGTCCTGGGCGGCCTGGACTGAACGGTCGCCCTGCGATTCCTTTGAGCCCGTCCGGCGATTGAGGACGAGCCCGAAGGGCGATCGGGGGTCCGGGGCAGCGCCCCGGCAACAGACAGCAACCAAAACACACACGAAAGCAGCGGAGCGCATGCGCATCGGAATCCTCGGCCTCGGCCGCATCGGCGCCTTCCACGCCGAGACCCTCTCCGGACTCGACGTCGTCGAGTCGCTCGTCGTGACCGACCCGTTCGCGGAAGCGGCCAAGGCCGCCGCCGAGCGGTTCGGGGCCGAGGTCGTCGACTCGCCCGAGGCCCTGCTGGCCGCCGGCGTGGACGGCATCGTCGTCGCCGCCGCGACCGACGCCCACCCCGCGCTGATCCTGGCCGGTGTCGAGGCCGGCATCCCGGTCTTCTGCGAGAAGCCCGTCGCCAAGACGATGGCCGAGGGTGTCGAGGTCCTCAAGGCGGTCCAGGGCAGCTCGGTGCCCATCCAGATCGGCTACAACCGCCGCTTCGACGCGGGCTTCGTCGCCGCACGGGCGGCCGTGCAGGCGGGCGAGCTGGGCAAGCTGCACACGGTCCGCTCCACCACGCTGGACCCGGCCCCGCCGCCGGCCGCGTACATCGCCGCCTCCGGGGGCATCTTCCGGGACTGTTCGGTGCACGACTTCGACATCATCCGCTGGGTGACGGGCCGCGAGGTGACCGAGGTGTACGCGGTCGGCGGCAACCGGGGCGCCGAGTACATCAAGGAGGCGGGCGACGCCGACACCACCGGCGCGATCCTGACCCTCGACGACGGCACGATCGCGGTGGTCTCCAACTCCCGCCATAACGCGCGCGGTTACGACGTCCGGATGGAGATCCACGGCTTCACGGACTCGATCGCCGTGGGCCTGGAGGACAAGCTGCCGCTGCGCTCGGTGGAGCCCGGCGTCACCTTCCCCGCGGGCACCCCGCACGACTTCTTCATGGACCGCTTCACGGCCGCCTACCGCGCCGAACTCACCGCGTTCACCGAGGTCGTGGCCGGCACCCGCACCTCGCCCTGCACGGTCGAGGACGCCCTGGAGGCGGGCTGGATCGCGGACGCGTGCACGCTGTCCCTGCACGAGCACCGGCCGGTGACGATCGCGGAGGTCCGGTCCTCCTGAGCCCACAGCAGGGCGACCGGGGCCGCACAACAACTCCCCGGTCGCCCTGCCCCTTTCCACCCGGCCCCGCTCACCGGCGCCGCTGCACGCCCCGTAGTGGTGCGTTCCTCACCTCGCCGCCGGTTGCGCCGGCAGGTTGAAGATGTGGTTCGGGGAGACGATCGTCGTGATCGCGTCGCCGAACAGGGTGCTGGGCTCCTCGTTCTTGTAGTCGATGTCGGTGTTCAGCACGACGACGAGGGTCGTCCGCGCGGACGGCAGATAGATCGTCAGCGACTCGTAGCCGGGCAGCGAGCCGTTGTGGCCGATCCAGCCCTGCACGTTGAAGATGCCGAGACCGTATCCGGCGCCCGGGATCGGGGTGGGCGGTGTGATCAGCCGCTGCCTCTGGGTGGCGGGGCTGATCATCCGGTCGCCGTCGGGCAGCACGCCCGTGGCCACGGTGCGCGCCCAGATCCGCAGGTCCTCCAGCGTGGAGATCATCGCGCCGGCCGCCCAGCCCCAGGAGGGGTTCCAGTCGGCCGAGTCCTCGACCTTCCCGGTCGCCGTCTGGTTCGTGTAGCCCTGGGAGTGCGGGGTCGGGAACTCGTTGCCGACCGGGAAGAGGGTGTCCTTCAGCCCCACGGGGTCCAGGATGTGCTCCTGGACGTAAGTGTGCAGCGGCCGGCCGCTCATCTTCTCGATGACCAGGCCGAGCAGGATCAGGTTGGTGTTGCAGTAGTAGAACTGCGCACCCGGCTGGAACAGCACGGGGTGCTTGAAGGAGTAGTCGAGCAGCTGCTGCGGGGTGAACGGCCGCTGCGGGTCGGACGTCAGCGCCTTGAAGAAGTCCTCGTCCGCCGAGTAGTTGAACAGCCCGCTGCGCATGCCGGCCAGCTGCCGCAGGGTGATCTTGTCCCCGTTCGGCACGTCGTCGACGTACTCGTCGATGGTGTCGTCGAGGCCGACCTTGCCCTCGTCGACCAGTTGGAGAAGGCCCGTGACGGTGAACGTCTTGGTCTCGCTGCCGATCCGCATGAACAGGTCCGGGTTCATCGCGCGACCGGTGCTCTTGTCGGCGACGCCGAAGGACTTCAGGTACCGGCCCTTGTCGGGCGTCCAGATGCCCACGCTGACGCCGGGGACGTTCGCCTGCTTCATGACCCGCTGGACGGCGTCGTCGACCTGTTGCTGCACGGCGGGGGTGAGTGCCACGACGCCGTCCCCGGAGGAGGACGGCGCGGGCGGTTCGGTGACGGTGGCGACGCCGGCGGCCGAGGACGGCAGTGCCGTCGCGGCCCCGCCCACCGCCGGGACCACCAGCGCCCCCGTCGCGATGGCGACGACGACCCCTCTGCGCAGTCGAAGGTACGGGTGTGTCATGGGCTTGCTCCCCGCTCGAGGAGGTTCGCGCCGCAGGCCACAGCCGCACCAGGGGGCACGGGCCGCATGCGGCCCATCACCCCCACCATACGAGCGCGGGCGCGCCGTCGCCTCTCGACGACGGCGCGACGCGCCCGGTGACGAACGCCCGATGACACGCTGCGCGCGTCAGGCCCCGCAGGACCGCAGGAACTTCCGGGTCCGCACCGCGATGGGCAGCGGCCGGTCCGGCTCGCACGGGTACATGTCCTGCTCGACGATCGCGAACAACTCGACGCCCAGGCGCTGCGCCGCGACCAGCACCGGCTCCAACTCCG
Organism: Streptomyces sp. NPDC002623; assembly: GCF_053592635.1. Taxonomy (NCBI): domain Bacteria; kingdom Bacillati; phylum Actinomycetota; class Actinomycetes; order Kitasatosporales; family Streptomycetaceae; genus Streptomyces; species Streptomyces sp. NPDC002623. Next base: position 148,034 of record NZ_JBSFWB010000024.1, read on the forward strand.
GTACTCCGGACGGCGGTTCGCACATCACTCCGCGCTGCACGGCGGGGCCGAACGGCACCCCGTCGCGCACGACCTCGGCGAGGATCCCCGGGTCGACCTGCTTGAGGTGGAGGTAGCCGATGCGTTCGCCGTAGGTCTCGATCAGCTGGACGCTGTCGCCGCCGCAGTAGGCGTAATGACCGGTGTCCAGGCAGAGGTTGACCAGTTCGGTGTCGGTGGAGTCCAGGAAGCGCTCGACGTGGTCCTCGGTGTCGATGTGGGTGTCGGCGTGCGGATGGACGACGAGGTCCAGACCGTACGTCTCCTTCACCTCGTGACCGAGGCGCTCCATGCCCTTGGTGAGGTGCGCCCACTGCTCGCCCGTCAGCTCCGGCGGCTCGAGGATCTCGGCCGTCTTGTCGTCCCGCCAGAAGGACGGGATGACGACGAGGTGCCTCGCGCCCATCGCCTGGGTGAGCGCGGCCACTCGGCTCACGTGCGCCCAGGTGTCCTCCCAGACCGACGGGCCGTGGTGCAGCCCCGTGAAGACCGTGCCCGCGGACACCTTCAGGTCGCGCTTGGCGACCTCGTCGGTGAGCCGGGCCGGGTCGGTCGGCAGATAGCCGTAGGGGCCGAGTTCGATCCAGGAGTAGCCGGCCTCGGCGACCTCGTCCAGGAAGCGTTCCCAGGGCACCTGTCCGGGATCGTCGGGGAACCACACGCCCCAGGAGTCGGGGGCCGAGCCGACGCGGATGCGGTCGAGCGCGTTCGTCATGTCAGGACTTCCCCTCTACGGGGGTCGCCACGGGAGCGGTGAGGTCCTTCTCCTCCGGGAGCTCTTCGACGTCGACGCCGCGGACCTGGGCCAGCTCGTGTTTGAGGGCGGCGAGTTCGGTGCCGCCGGCCATGTGGTTGGTGAGCTCTTCGAGGCTGAC